>NZ_JBNPJT010000016.1:0-147438 GCF_050312595.1 Pseudomonas sp. UM16
TTAAGCACCGCGGACTCACAGCTTGCCATCCATCTCTCTCACCCTAGAGTTTACTTCCGGCCATAGACACAAGCGGATGAATCCGCTCCCACAACGGCTCTTATCAGCAATCAGAAACGGGTGCGCAGGCCCACCTCGACACTCCTTCCTGGAGCCGGAGCGATGTCACGCAAGATCGAGCTGGCATAACGCACGGTCTGGTCGGTGAGGTTCTCGCCACGCACAAAGGCTAACCATTGGCTCTGGCCGATGTCGAAGCGATAGCCGAGGCTTGCGCCCAGGGTGGTATAGCCATCGGTACTGGTTTCATTGGCCGGTTTGTGATGCTGGGCACTGGCATGCTGGACATCGAACCGAGCCTGCCAGCGCTCCCGTTCCCACAGCAGGCCGCTGTTCAGGCGCAGCGGGGCGATGCGCGGCAGGTCTTCGCCACTGTCGAGGTTCTTGGCCCGGGTGTAGTCGCCAGACAGTTCCAGGGCAAAACTGCCCAAGTGGTTCTGCGCCAGTTGCCAGCGGTCCTGGGCCTCGATGCCGTAGAAGCGGGCGCGCACGCCTTTGTACACATACTCTGGCACCTCACCGCCGTGGTCATGGTCATGGTCATGGTCCTCATCGCCATGATCATGACCTTCACGCAGATTGCCGCTGGCCAGCAAGCCAATGTAGTTGCGGAAATGGCTATAGAAGACGCCGACACTGCCTTTGTGCGTACCGTTGTCAAAGCGCAGGGCCAGGTCGCTGGAAATCGCTTTCTCTTTGCCCAAATCCGGGTCGCCGACTTCATAGGTGCCGGTGGCGACGTGGGCGCCATTGGCATACAGCTCATAGAAGGTCGGTGCGCGTTCGGTGTAGCCCAACGTTGCTGCCAGTGACCAGATTGGCGTCAGTTCATAGACGGCACCGGATGACAGGCTGGCGGCAGTGAAGCTACTGGCGCTGTCGGCATGGGCAAAACGTTCGCTACCCTGGCTGTCGGGGTTGACGCGGGTGTGCTCCAGGCGACCGCCCAGGCTCAGGTTCAGGCGCTCAGTGGCTTGCCATTGTTCAAGTATGAATAGCGCCAGGCTATCGGTATCGGTCTGCGGCACGAAGGCTTCTTCACCCAGGGCGGAAAACTCGTTGCGGCTGACTTGGGCGCCGATCATACCTTCCACCGGCCCCAACGGCTGGTGCCGGGCTTCAACGCGCGCTTCATAACCCTTGTTCTTGAAGGTGGTATGCACGTTGCCGCCTTCAAGTTCACGGTGCTGGTAATCGGTGTAGCCGAGGTCGACTTTCAGTGAATTGAAAGGGCCGTCCAGGTCCCGCAATTCGGAGGCCAAGCCGTAGTGATCCTGTTGCATGTCCAGGCGCACGCCCGGTTCGGCCACTGAACCGTAGTTTGAGTCGTAGCGGCTGTAGGACAGGCCGGTATAGCCATGATCCCAATGGTAAGCCCCGCCGATGGCACCACCCTCCTGACGGCCGTCGCTGTTTTCCAGGCGGTGGCGATCGCCCGGCTCGTCGCTAGTGCGCACCTTGGCGCTGCGAGCGTAGCCGGGAATGCGCAGGTCATTGAACTGGCGGCTGTTGGCGTCCAGATGCAAGGCAAAGCGGCCATCGCCGGCTTCCAGCTTGCCGGCACTGCTGCGAGTAGTATCGGCGCCGCCATAGCGCAACTCGCCTGCGCCATGAATGCCGTCGATAGGCGAGGTCGGAATACGGTTATCGAAGCTGTTCACCACCCCGCCAATGGCGTTGCCGCCGTAGAGCAGGGCGGCTGGACCGCGAACGATTTCAATGCGTTCGACGGTTGCCGGGTCCAGCGGTACGGCGTGATCGTAGGACAGCGATGAGGCATCCAGAGCGCCGACGCCATTGCGCAGAATGCGGATGCGGTCGCCATCCAGGCCACGGATCACCGGGCGACTGGCCCCAGGGCCGAACCAGGTCGAAGCAACGCCGGGTTGGTTGTTCAGGGTCTGGCCGAGACTGCCTTGTTGTTGCAGGGTCAGGTCGTCACCTTCGAGTACGGTGGTGGGGGCGGCCAGTTCGCTGTTGCCTAGCGGGTTGGCAGTGATGACCTGGGATTCGAGCTCCACCGCCTGGCCCAATGGCGAAGCGAGCCACAGGGCGGCGGCGAGGGGGGAAAGTCGAAGGGGCAAATGACGCATGGGCGACGGGTTTCCTTGGCAGTGTCTTGGTATTGATACAATATAACATTGCCTTTTGCTTTAATAACCACTCAGTTACCGCGGGCTTGCGCTCACCTGTGCACTAGAATGTTTAAAAGTCTGAAGACTTGCGGCCTGCCCCTGGGCTAAGGTGCGCACCTTTGATTCACTGGAGCACAGGCATGACCACCGCCAACCCCAATCCGCTGCATGGCGTGACCCTGGAGCAGATCCTCACCGCGCTGGTGGCGCACTATGAATGGGAAGGGCTGGCCGAGCGCGTCGATATCCGTTGCTTCAAGAGCGACCCAAGCATCAAATCGAGCCTGACCTTCTTGCGCCGCACGCCGTGGGCACGGGAAAAAGTCGAGCGCTTGTACCTGAAGTTGCAGCGCGGTCGTCGCTAAACCGATGGTCCGGCGCGAGGTCGTGATCGGCCTGGCGGCCTGTCTGGGCTGGAGCGCACTGGCAATTCAGATGTACCTGATGCTGCTCGCTCGTTGGCAGGAGCAGGCCAGCCTGGTCGGCGGCCTGGTGGCGTTTTTCAGTTTCTTCACGGTATTGAGCAATACCCTGGTGGCGGTGGTGCTCAGCCAAGCGGCATTCGGCAGGGCGTCAGGCGCGCGGCGCTGGTTTCTCTCCCCTGCGGTCAGCACCGGGGTGACCGCCAGTATCGTTCTGGTCGGCTTGGCCTACAGCCTGTTGTTGCGTCACTTGTGGCATCCGCAAGGTTGGCAATGGCTGGCTGATGAGCTCTTGCATGATGTCATGCCGGTACTTTTCGTCGTGTACTGGTGGATCTGCGTGGACAAAGGCAGCCTGCGCCTCAAGCACCTTGGCCTTTGGCTGCTGTATCCATTGGGGTACTTTGCCTATGTGCTGCTGCGCGGGCAGTCGCTGGGGGTGTATCCCTACCCGTTCATTGATGTGGCCACGCTTGGCTTTGCCCATGTGCTGGTTAACGCGCTGGCAATCCTGCTGGGCTTTATTGTCATCGGCTTGCTGCTGCTCGGCCTGGATCGCTGGCAGGGCGAGCGCCTGAGCAAAGCCAGGACGCAACCCTGATAGTGCCGGCTTACTCGTCGTCGTTAGGGTCGAGGCGCCAGTAGGCGGCGGCCTTGATCAGTGCTTCCTTGATGCTCTTCTCCTCGATCAACAGACGTTTGATGCTGCGCGTCAGGGCTTTTTCCAAGGCAACCCAGGCATACAACTGACCTTCAGGCAGGGCCAGACCTCTCACCACTTCCAGCAGATCCTGCTGATGCCGTTGCACCCAGATCACTTCAAGCTGCGCCTGGCTCGCCAGGGCCTGTTGCTCGTGCGCATCTTCGATCTCGATAACCGCCAGTGCTTTTCGTGTGGCCGGCAGTTCTTCTAGACGCCGGGCAATGGCCGGAATCGCCGTTTCATCGCCAATCAGCAGGTAGCTGTCGAAGATATCCGGCACCACCATCGAGCTGCGTGGCCCGGCAATGTTGAGCACCTGTCCGACCTCGGCCTGGGCAGCCCAGGTCGAGGCGGGGCCGTCCCCATGGAGAACGAAATCGATATCCAGCTCTCCGGCTGCCAGGTCGATACGCCGTGGCGTGTATTCGCGCATGGTCGGGCGCACGCCATCCTGGTTCAGCTCGCTGCTATTGAGCACCGCTTGTTCTTGCGGAGTACAGGCAAACAGCAATTTGATGTGGTCGTCGCTGCCGATACTGGTAAAGCCTTGCAGCTCTGGCCCACCGAGGGTGATGCGACGCATGCGCGGGGTCAGCTCAGTGACCCGCAGCACGTTCAGGCGGCGACGTTTGATCTCGTGGTTGACGCGATGGATTGCAGTGTTTTCGCTGACACTCATTCGGGACTCTCCGTAGACGTTGCAGCAGGGCCTGCGACGATGGCTTTGGCGGTGTTGTTGAGCAGGGTGCGAACCCGCTCGATTTCTGCCGGGCTCCAGCGGCCACTGTGCATCTGCAGGGCATGACGCAGGTTGTGTACCGCTTCATGGATTTCCTGCGGGCGGTCGTGCCCGCACAGCGAGCGCTTGCTGACTTCGATGCGCATGCGCACACCGTCCAGGGCGATCGTCTGTTCGGCCAGCGACTCAAGCCCGGCAGGAGTGACGCTGTAGCGCTTCTTGCTGCCGTGGACCTGGCCGACGACCAGTTCGCTTTCTTCCAGAAAAGTCAGGGTCGGATAGATCACCCCAGGGCTTGGGCTGTAGTTGCCGCCAAACAGGCTCTCGATCTGGCGGATCAGGTCATAGCCGTGGCAGGGCTGCTCGGCGAGCATAGACAGCAGCAGCAATTTCAGATCACCAGGGGCGAAGACCCTTGGGCCGCGGTCGCCACGCTCGCGATTGTGACGGCGCTCGAAACCGTCATGGCGTTCGCCATGGTCGCGGTGAGGATGATGTTCACGCATGGCGGGCTCCGTTTGCGTTTAGATATGTCTTTAGATACTACTCAAGATATATCTTAAGGCAAGCGTGAGAGTGAGAATATTTCTCATGTTAGGCAGGAAATGGACGAATGGCCTGGCTGAGTATGAATAGCGCGAGCTATTTTTGCGCCACCTGCGGCGGTGCCTTGCACAGGGTATGGCTGCCTGGTTGCAGATACGGCGTAAGGATCGGCGCCATGCCCTTGAGCACTTGCACTGGCAAGGCCGAGGTGAACTTGAAGGATTCGGCGGCGCGCCCGGGGACAAAAGCGGTGAGGGTGCCGAAGTGGTTGTCACCGAGGAAGAACACGAACGTCGCCGTACGGTTGATTGCCTTCGAACCAAGCAAGCGGCCACCGGCGCCCCAGCTTTCGAGACGGTTGTCGCCGGTACCGGTCTTGCCACCCATAACCATCGGCGTGCCATCGTTGAGTTTGAAACTGCCCGATACCCGTCGTGCAGTACCGGCATCTACCACCTGTGATAGGGCGCCACGCAGGGCCCTGGCGACTTCTACCGACAGTACCCGCTGGCCCAGGTCGGGGTCACCCGCCAGGCGGGTTTCATAGGGCGTATCGGCAGCAAAGTGCAAGGTATCGATACGCAACACCGGCAGGCGAATGCCATCGTTCTGAATAATACCGAGCAGCTCGGCCAGTGCCGCCGGCCGGTCGCCGGAGCTGCCGATGGCGGTGGCCAGTGACGGCACTAGGTGATCAAAGGGATAGCCGACGCGTTTCCAGCGTCGATGAATGTCGAGGAACGCCTCTATCTCCACCAAGGTACGGATACGGCTGTCGCGGGCCCCCTTGTGGCGGCTCTTGAACAGCCAGCTGTAGACTTCCTGGCGCTCGAATTGACTGGCCTGCGCAGCGTCCTGGAAGCTGGCGCTAGGGTTGTTGAGCAGGTAGCCCAGCAGCCACAGGTCCAGTGGGTGAACCTTAGCGACAAAGCCTTGGTCAGGTAGGTCGAACTTACCCGGACCGTAGGCGTAGTACATAGCGTCAAGACGCTTGTCAGTCACGCTGTCCTGTTTGGTCGGCGCCCGCTTTTTGTCCTGCAGTTCTTTTTTCAGGTGGGCGCGGACGAAGGCATTGAAGGTGGCCTGATCAGCTTCCGGGAACAGGTAACGATGCACGGCGGCCAGGCGGATCGGAGTGATGCGCAAGCCATCGAGGAAGGTATCGAGCCGCTGTTGCGACGTTTTACCGCGGTATTTTTTCCAGAAGCGGCGCAGGTAATCGGTGCCTTCTTTGTCGGCGAAACGTGCCAGGTATTCCTGGCGCCGTGGCTCAGTGTCGTCGCGCAGCAGTTTGGTGCTGTTGCCCGGGGTCTGATACGTGCTGTAGCGCACCAGATCACGCATCAGGCGGATGAACGGCAGGTTGATCGATTCGCGTAGGGCATCCTTGAGGGTGGGGATGCGGCTGTTGTCTTCCTTGCGAAAGTTATTGAACACGTGCATGCCGCCACCGGTGAAGAAGGCTTCACCCGGGCTGGCCGAATACTTGCGATTAAGCGCGGCATCGAGCATCGCGGTGATATTGCGGTCCTTGTTCTGGATCAGGTAATCGATGGCCCAGCGGGTGATGAAATCCAACTCGGCGACCTCGACGTTCTTCAAGTCGGCGGCGGGAGTATTGGCGTATTTGTCATGCAACTCGGCAATGATCTCCAGGTAGCTGGTCAGTACCCGCAGTTTGGCGGTGGAGCCCAGTTCCAGCTTGCTGCCCTCGTTGATATCGAAGGGTTGATCGGTGCTGTCGGTTTGCACTCGCACTCGTGAGCCGTTGGCGGTGCGCTCGAGCAGGGTGAAGCTGTAGCGCACCTGAGTGGTGCTGGTCGGGGTCAGCAAGCGCTCGCCAAACAGGCCGAGCTTCTCGGCGATGGCCGGGTCGGCGAGGTCCTTGAGGTACTGGCTGACCTGGCCCTGCAAGTCTGATTGCAAGGTACTGGTAGCCGACAGGTCGAGACGGTCAAGGTCGTACAGTGGCCGGGCCAGGGCCAAAGACAGGCGACTGCGGGCAACACTGATGCCCTTGTTGGTGACAATCGGCTGCATGGTGGGTTGAGCGACCCAGTCGCGGTACACCGCTTTGCTGGCCAGTGCCGCCTCGGCAAGCGGACGGTCAACGATATTGCTGGCAGCCAGAATACGGATGTGGCTATCGGTTAGCTCCGCCAGTTCGTTGCGGCCTTTGGACAGAAAGTGCGACGGACGGCGCTGGGCAATCATCAGTGACAGCACCTGACGCAAGGCCAGGCCGCGCGCCGCCAGGCTTGCCGGATCGCGCTCAGTGGAGGCCAGCGCCTGGTTGACCTGGGCAAAGTCGGCGCCATACCAGACCCGCAGCCCCTCCGCCATACCATGAACCTCACCATGCCCAGGCACTGCCGAAAGTGGCACGCTGTTGAGGTAGTCGCGAACGATGCGTTGGCGTGCTTCAAGCGTCTGAGGTCCACCTTGATAGGCGCGGACACTGGCGGAAATCATCTGGCGGATTTTCTCACCACCGGAAACGGTCAGGCCGTCGGGCGAGTGTCGGTATTTCTCCAGTTGGGTAGCCAAGGTACTGCCGCCGGCGGACTGCCCGGGCAGGGCCAGGTACTTGGCGACCTGGCTGTAAGCCGCCTTGGCAAAACGCGGCCAGTCCACTGCCGGGTTGGCGTAGGGGTCGTTAGGGTCGAGCAGGTCGCGGTTCTCGATAAACAGCAGGCTGTTGACGATGACCGCTGGGATGGAGTCGAAGTCCGGGTACAGGTACTTCGGGTAATGGTACTGGTACAGCACATCACCTTTGCAGTCGGTAATCGACAGGCCGGTCTGGATCTTTTCTTTATAGGGCACGAAGAACCCGTGCTCGGTGTAGTCCATCAACGCGGGTGAGAAATGCACCTGTTCGCTGATCACGTAATCGCGTTTCAGCAGGCGTGGCAGGAATTCGCCCAGAGCACTGTAGCCCAGACGTTTATCGAAAGGGCCGTCGCCGGGATAGAGGATGGCGTCGCTGGGGCCTGGCTGCAGCGAGTAGGTCAAGGTCGAGGCGAGTTGGCTGAGCTCGCGTGATTGCATGCGCGAAGTGTGCATTTCATTGGCGATGGCAACGCCCAGCGCGATCAGGGCGAGCAACAGCACCAGCCAGATCAGCCGCCACCACAGATGACGCTGGCGAGGGCTTTTCGGCAATGGCGATTCTTCAAGGGGGTCAGTGGGAGTTTCCTTACTCGTTGGTTCCGATTGCCACAGTGCGCCCATAGTGTTCAGCCCGGCTGCGTATTTTCGTCTTGCTTGCCTGAAGCTTAGACGGTGAGCGGATGTGGTGAAAAATTTGTAAGGCTGTGAGACGTATCCGAAAAAAGCGTAGGGCGTGCGTCTTTGGTTGAGGTTGTAATGCCCCGTTTTGGTGCTATGTTAGCCGCCCTGTTGGTTGTACTCGAGAAAACACGGGGAATGCCCCTCCGTGAATGGGGTTTTTGCCGAGAGTTCTCGCCAAATATCCTGCTCTTTATAGTGAAAAGCCCTACATAGGCCTTTCTATACTGCTCGCCCCTTTCGCTTTGCCGGCAAATTGCGTGTCGGCAGACGGGACCGCTCACAAGGTGGTGCCCGGCAAGGCAGCGTATCCAGCCTATCGGCGGTACCAGGCCTGCACGAATGGTCATATCCAATAACAAAATGAGGTTGTATTTCTATGCCAGTCGGCAACCATCCTTCTCACGGTGAGACCGCTCAGGGCGGCCCACTCAAGCGAGAACTCGGCGAGCGACATATTCGCCTGATGGCGCTGGGCGCCTGTATCGGTGTCGGCCTGTTCCTGGGGTCGGCCAAGGCCATTGAAATGGCCGGACCGGCAATCATGCTGTCCTACATCATCGGCGGCCTGGCGATCCTGGTGATCATGCGCGCCCTCGGTGAAATGGCCGTGCACAATCCGGTCGCAGGCTCCTTCAGCCGTTACGCTCAAGACTACCTCGGCCCGCTGGCGGGCTTTTTGACCGGTTGGAACTATTGGTTCCTGTGGTTGGTGACCTGTGTGGCGGAAATCACAGCAGTGGCCATCTACATGGGCATCTGGTTCCCCGAAGTACCGCGCTGGATCTGGGCCTTGGCGGCCTTGGGCAGCATGGGCGCGATCAACTTGATCGCGGTCAAGGCCTTCGGTGAATTCGAGTTCTGGTTTGCCCTGATCAAGATCGTCACCATTATTGCCATGGTGCTGGGAGGCATCGGCATCATCGCCTTTGGCTTCGGCAACGACGGCGTGGCGATGGGTATTTCCAACCTCTGGAGCAATGGCGGCTTCATGCCCAACGGCATGACCGGCGTGCTGATGTCGCTGCAGATGGTGATGTTTGCCTACCTGGGTGTAGAAATGATCGGCCTGACCGCCGGTGAAGCACGCAACCCGCAAAAGACCATTCCCCAAGCCATTGGCTCGGTGTTCTGGCGCATTCTGCTGTTCTATGTTGGCGCACTGTTCGTGATCCTCTCGATCTACCCGTGGAACGAGATCGGCAGTCAAGGCAGCCCGTTTGTGATGACCTTCGAGCGTCTGGGCATCAAGACGGCTGCCGGTATCATCAACTTCGTGGTGATCACCGCGGCGCTGTCGTCCTGCAACGGTGGCATCTTCAGTACCGGGCGCATGCTCTACAGCCTGGCGCAGAACGGCCAGGCCCCGGCGACTTTCGCCCGCACGTCGAGCAACGGCGTGCCGCGTAATGCCTTGCTGCTGTCCATCGCCGCCTTGCTGCTGGGCGTGCTGGCCAACTACCTGGTTCCGGAGAAAGTCTTCGTCTGGGTAACCGCCATCGCTACCTTCGGGGCGATCTGGACCTGGGTGATGATCCTGCTGGCGCAATTGAAGTTCCGCGCTGGACTGAGCGAGAGCGAACGCGCTGCACTGAAATACCGCATGTGGCTGTGGCCGCTGAGCTCCTACCTGGCGCTGGCGTTCCTGATCCTGGTGGTCGGTCTGATGGCCTACTTCGAGGAAACCCGCGTGGCGCTGTACATTGGCCCAGCGTTCCTGGTGCTGCTGACGGTGTTGTACTACGTGTTCAAACTGTCGCCTAAGGCTGACAACGTACAGCTGGCGCGCTCCGCGTCGTGATGTAATCCCATCGCGGGCATTGCCCGCGATGGGGTCCCACCTGCAGCATTAAGCTGCCGGCACCTGTGCTACTCAGGCCGCCACTTCGCTGTTCGGCTCAAAGCTGTCCGCTCGGGCCATCTGCCACATCCGCGAATAGAACTCTCCATTGATCTCACCGCCAAGCAGCTCACCCGGCTTGAGGAACACGTGCATCTGTGAAAACAGCTTGATCTCGGTGGCCGAGACGCGGCGCACCAGATGCTTGGCCTCCAGTTGCGTGGGATGATCGAGCCCGGCAGCAGCGAGCATTTCGGCCAGCGCCTTGAGGGTGCTGTGGTGAAAGTTGAAGACCCGCTGGGCCTTGTCTGGTACCACCAGGGCGCGCTGGCGCAGGGCATCCTGAGTGGCGACGCCGGTCGGGCATTTGTTGGTATGGCAGCTCTGCGACTGGATGCAGCTTGACGTTATGCCCCCCAAAACTCAACTATTGCCCGGTGAGTGAGTGAGTACGCGGCGCGTGAGTAGTTGCTCATACTAATCACGCCCTACGATCATTGCGCTTGCTGCCCCTCAGCCCCCACAAGAACTGAATCCCCGCCAGGCACGATTGCCTTACTACCCAGCAAGATCAGCTTGAACTGAACGTTGTGGGTAGCCTCCCTGTAGGCCGCATCGCTGTCGTCAAATGACGCTGCAACGATGCTCTGCAGGTTTTTCTCGCCGGATAGCTTTTGGAGCAGGGCGAGTTGGCTTTTTGTTGCCATGGAGTGCTGCCCAGGCTCGTCCATCAGGATAAAACCAGGGTGATTCCCCTTCACCGTGACGTGCGCTGATGTTTCATACAGCGTCAAAATGTAACTCCAGATCAACCGCACAAAGTCACTGGCGCTCGACTCCCGCGCGATGTTCGAGCTGTTCTTGGAGGTACTGGTGGGAGAAGCAGCTTTCCTCTCGTTAAAATCCTTCCTGTAGACCTCACGGAGCTCAATCTTGTCGAGCTCTGGCAGAAGGTTCTCTACGTTGAATTTGATGTCCTTAACGGGAGCGCTGTGATAGTCGAAAGAGCTAATGTTCGCTCTGAATATCTTTGAAAACAAATCGTACTTTGCAAGATCCACATCTGAGTAATGGTCTTCCGGTAACTTTTCGCGACTCTGTTGGTTTCGCTTGAATTTAGCGGAAAGCTCCACCAGAACTTCCAATTGCTCCTCGTTGCGCTGTAGGAATTGAGAGACCTCCTCGATACTCATTTCTACTTGAAGCTGCTGCCGCAGATTGGACTTGGATACCGCTGTGTTTGTTGTTATGTCAGATTTTAAAGCGCGCAATTTTGACTTGGAGGAGGCAATGCTCTTGGCCAGTTCCTCACTCACTACCGTGGTCTCTTTGACCGATTGCTCAATCGCCGCTGTGTCCCTCTCAAGCATCTTGATCTGAGATTTCAGATAATCGATGTTGGTCTCGATGTCCATGTGGGGAGTGCTTTCATGGAGGTCAGTCAGGGAGTGGCCAATATTCTGCATGCATGCTGGGCAGACGTCACTGGCGACATCAAGTTTGAGTGAGGCGCCGTATCGAATGAGCTTTTGGGCAGCCTGGTTCTTTGAAAGTTCTTCACTTGCTTGCCTCTGATGAATAGCGTTCGCGTTACGGGCTGCTCGATGAAGTGTCAAGTCGCCAATGCATGTCTCATATGCGACTGTCAGTTCCTGAAGCCTGGAAGTCTCTTGTTCAATAAGCTTGAGCGTCTCATCAGAAGTCGTGTCCTTCCACTTGAGCTCTTCCTCAGTCAGCCTCTTGAGCGCTTGGAGCTGATTATTCTTGAACTGATCTAGATCCACCGGGCCCTGCAGCGTGGACTTGTGGTAAAGCACGTTTGCGGGGACAAACTCCACTACCGGAGCTTTCGGCAGGTGCAGCACCTTCATCGAGTTCTTTAGTGCATCGGAGTTAATTGCCCGGTAGATATCTTGCCATGCCGTATTGAGCTCCACCGACTCGTGGTCTAGTCGCGCACGATTGGCATCCATCTCAAATACGTTGGTGCCTACCAAGAAGTCCACGATCTTGATTCGCGCTTCCTTGACGCCGAAGTAAGGCAGATTGGCAATGTAATCCGTCCATCCGCGCTTTTGTTCAATGGCCATCGCGGCAAAGATGTACTGCAGGTAGAGTTTTACCTGCTTGCCATTGGTGTGAGGCACCATGGGCAATTTGAGCCCGAGAAAGTTTTCGAGATAGGTGTAGAAGCCTTCTCGAATTTGCGCGCTCCCACCATCATGGAGGAATCGATAAAGAATTGGCGCGGTCTCCCCTTTGGTGAGGGCCGCACACTCCTGAATCTCGACCAGTTTTGGATTTATACCATCCTCTTTGATCTTTCGAGTAATGGTGATCGTCTTGCCATTCGACTCCAGCTCCATGATGACCATAGATCGCAATATAAAATGTTTATCTTGGTCAAATTCGACGTGGTCTTTGAGCACGTATGTCAGCGCATCGGAGTTTTGCGCACCCAGCAACTCTTCCATTCCCAAGGCGTAGAGAATGCTGTGGACGATGGTGCTTTTTCCTGAAGAGTTACGTCCACGGATGATATTGAGATTGCGCGAAAATTCGGCCATGAAGCCGAATGGGCCGTCAGTGGTTTCGATTGCGATCTTGATACGTTTAATAAACAAGATTATTCCCATTCCTTGGAGATGGTTTTGACCATACCTTCTGAGATCTTCTTGCCAATCTTCGAAAGCGTGGTCTTTTCTTCGACCATGACGGTGCCGTCGGCCTTGATGTCTGCTACCAACTGCCGTCCTTTGGGTAATAATTTGAACCCGCTGGTGGTCGGCTCGATGAGCCCATCTCGAAATGCAAGTTGGAGCGCAATGGAGAGCGCCGGATCAAAGCCCCAAACGGGAAGGGTTATCTGACCTAGCTGTGCGGCGAGCGTCATCGTTTCCATACGCGCAGGGGTTTTCATCGCCCAATGCATCAAGTGGAGTTTTATCAGGCTGCACTTACCACCATGTCCGCAGATGTCGAGGATCAACAGCGCCTGACAAATCTTGTACATGGGCCGGAGTTCGGTCAGCACGGGCATGGGTCTAGGAGTGAATTTTATGGTTGCCATCAGCTGTAGAAGTCCAATTGGCACACGGCAAGCCAACGGGCGACAGTTCTGCGCACTATGTCGTCCGTGAGTGTTCCATCAATCTTGAGGCGCTCATCGGCGAGCAATCGATCAGATAAACGATCCTTGATCATCTCTACCAGTTTGTCCGGGTGATCGGAGGTGGTAAGACTCCATTCCTCAACATTTTCCTCAAAACCGTTCAGTGTTTTCGCAACATGAAAATATGTTTGGGGGGATGTTTTATAGAGTGTCTGGAAAAAGCTGTCGTGATCCAAGAAAGAATTTTTGGTTTTACTAAGAAGACTTGCTACTGCACGCTCCCCTTTGTGGGACATCCGCAGTTGCGTTTTACGTTCAAGATTTTCGTCATAAGCCGTTGGGCTCTCATTAACTTTTGGAACGTGTTGCTCACCTTGCCCCATGGAGATCGGTACTCCAGCTGAAATACGGTGCTGGTTGATCTCTTGGATATAAAAATCAATGTCGTGTACGAGTATCGTGAAGTTTTCATCCAGGTGTGGAAGATCCCACGCCCTGACTTCATCCTGTTTTTTTTGAGCGTGGGTGAGCAGCGCGTTATGAGCGATCTCAGGTGTGACGAAGCACCAGTCTTTGATTTTGGTACCACCGAGGATGCCCTGAAGGCTAGTTTGATTTTTTTTGAGCTTGTTCAGATCCTTGGTGATTTTGTCCTGCTGCTTTTTGTTGAGCACAGTGCGCTCGTAGATCGAATCAGGGCAATAGCACTGGAAGGCAAGCCCAGTGTGTTTCGTGAATCCTTCAATCCCGAAATCACCTGGCGTGGCTGGTACGTGCTGGTATCCGTCTGCGCCAAATTTCGTCTTGAAGACGAGCTGGAGTGTCGCCTCCCACGTCGTTCCGTTGAAGGGGCCTGCTGGTGTGATGATCAAAGCTCGCCTGCCTTGCCACGCGTATCGATTAGTCCATTACTGAGGCGCCACGTTCGGCCTCAGATACCGGGAAAGGTGCTTCGCATTACATAACGTGACGCTATCAAATGGCCACTCACGGGTCTACGATTTGAACATAAATTGACCACAATATTTAACTGGTTATACATACAGCTAAGTAGAGCAGGTTCCTTATCAGCGGTATTCGGAGGCGGCATCCTGTCCCTAAGGTTCATCAACACATAGCGAATTGTTGGTATGTTGGGTCTACCAAGCTATGCCAGAAGGAAATCCCATGAGTTTATCTCTGCTGAGTCGTTATGCGTTCTTCGTCTGTTGTGTGTTCTTCACGTTGCTGACTCTGCCTTTTGCACACCAGCATGAGTGGCTTTGGCCTATGACGTGTATTACCGGGGCCCTGAGCCTCTTGGGGGTGTTCGACCTCCTGCAATCGCGCCATGCCGTTCGACGCAATTACCCCATTCTCGGCAACATCCGCTACCTGATTGAAGGGATCCGTCCAGAGATCCGTCAGTACCTGCTCGAAGCTGACGATGAGGCCACGCCCTTTTCACGTGCTCAGCGTGCACTCGTGTATTCGCGCGCTAAGAGTGAAGCCTCAGATAAGCCATTTGGCACGTTGATGAACGTCTACCAGACTGGATACGAATTCATTAGCCATTCGATGCGGCCAGCTCCCCTCTCAGACCCTGAAAGCTTCCGGGTGGAGATCGGTGGCCCGCAGTGCAAACAGCCATATTCCGCATCGGTTTTCAACATCTCGGCTATGAGCTTCGGCTCGCTCAGCGCCAATGCAATTCGAGCGCTTAACAAGGGTGCGAAACTGGGAAATTTTTCCCATGACACGGGGGAGGGCAGCATCAGCTCTTATCACCGTGAACATGGCGGTGACTTGGTCTGGGAGCTTGGCAGTGGGTATTTCGGATGCCGGACGGATGATGGCAAGTTCGACGCACAGAAGTTTGCCAAACAAGCGAATGACCCACAGGTGAAGATGATTGAGATCAAGCTGAGTCAGGGTGCCAAGCCTGGCCACGGGGGCATTCTCCCGAAGCACAAGATTACTCAGGAGATCGCGAGTACTCGTGGTGTGCCGATGGGGCAGGACTGCATCTCACCATCGAGCCACAGCGCTTTCTCTACCCCATTGGAGCTAATGCAGTTCATTGCCCACCTGCGTGAGCTATCTGGAGGGAAGCCTGTGGGGTTCAAGCTGTGCCTGGGGCATCCGTGGGAGTTCATGGGTATCGCCAAGGCCATGCTTGAAACTGGAATTCTGCCTGACTTCATCGTTATTGATGGCGCTGAGGGTGGTACCGGTGCAGCGCCGGTAGAGTTCACGGATCACCTTGGCGTGCCTATGCGTGAGGGCCTTTTGTTCGTCCATAACACGTTGGTAGGTATCAATCTTCGGGATAAGATCAAGCTGGGTGCGAGCGGCAAGATCATCAGTGCGTTCGACATTGCAAGCGTCCTGGCGATCGGTGCGGATTGGGGGAATGCGGCGCGCGGTTTTATGTTCGCGATAGGGTGTATCCAATCTCAGTCATGCCATACAAACAAATGCCCTACCGGTGTGGCTACGCAGGATCCTCTGCGTCAGCGAGCGCTGGTTGTCGAAGACAAAGGTGCGCGAGTTTATAACTTCCACCGAAGCACGCTGAAGGCGCTGGCAGAGATGCTGGCTGCTGCTGGTTTGACGAATCCTTCGCAGCTGACTGCGCGCCACCTCGTGCGTAGGATGTCGGCTACCGAGATTAAACTCTTTTCCCAGATGCACGTGTTTCTGAAGCCAGGGGAGTTGCTCAGTGGTCAGGTCGCCGGTGAGTTTTACGAGCGTATGTGGCGAGCAGCTCGGGCTGACAGTTTTGACCCAATGCCAGCAGAAGAGACAGCTATGGAGCCCACGGTGATTGGCCAAGCTATAGCATGAGTTGTATCACTACGTGTCCAAACAATTTTTGATGATACGGGGACGCTCGCCTAGTGTGGGCAAGCTTTCGCCCTAGGCGCTCCCGGGAGTCGGTGTTCACCTGGGAAATCGCGCCTGACTTGACCGCGCGTTTGCCTACCACTTGACCACCTGTTTGCATTCGACTTGACCAGCCATTTGCATCGGATGTGACCACGCGCACTGGTACGTCTTGACCGGCAGATATCGGCCAGAAGCGGTCTGTCGCAGCTGTCTGCGTCCGCCCCATAGATGCCCTTAGCGAAGAGCAGCTACCGACCTAAAGCTGCTGTTGGAGTCTGGGGTGCATTGGCGAGAAACAAGCAAAGGAGACACTCGACGCCCAGGGCCTATTCGCCCTTGGTCATTTCAACTCTCCCCATCTCCAACGCTCCGCTGAGTTGCACTGCATTTAGTACACGGGCGGGAAGGATAGTGAAAAGGGCTGCGAGTAGACCGTGTCGCCAGTGGCCATGAGATGCGAGTGTGTGGCCTAAATGAGACAGTGCTGCGCTGGCAGCCATTTCTGGTGGATTGGCGAGCCATAAGCGAATGAACCTACTCCACGCCTGCACACTGATGGTGTTAGCTTGTATTCATCACTTGGCTGACCTCTAAATATGAGTCTTCCAACATCCAAAATAGGGTTTAGAGGAGACCAGTAGTCCAGCAACTGGCGTGCAGTGTGGAAAGGTAATTCTGTTGGATTTGCCATTGATTCTTGACTCCGCTTCCGTTTGGCGGCCTCCAGTGTAATTGCCTCTCGATAGCCAGGGTATTGCAGTTAACTCAGAGCTATGGTCGCCCTTGAACGTACGTTAAGAACGATGCCGTTTGATGCAGCACAATACGTCCTAGCTTCACAAACTGAGGCATTTTTTTGCCTGTGGGAAAGCATCGTTATCTTATGGCACAATGCCTTTATGACTACCTAACATGGAGCAGGATCAAGTGTCAGACAATGATTTTCCAACGCCTGATGAGTTTTTTTTATCTGTGGCTATGTATGAGAGTCGCAAGTGGGACGATAATAGTTTTTCTAAAGTGTTAAGCCTATGTAGATTTCAAGGGTCAATTGATACTTATTGCGTGGAGTGTAAGGATAGGAGCTTGTTTGTTGTTGAACATCCCGATTTTTCGGCTAGCCGTGCAGATTTTCGCAAAACACTTCAAAATCCTTACATTTACGTAGTTCAAGCTAGATGCTCTCGCGTGAAACAGCACATCGCATGTTACGTATTCAGGATTCACGAAAAGGATGGAGTGACAAAAATAGGTCAGTACCCATCCGCCGCTGACGCTGCAAAACAGGATTTAAAGAAATATCGTAGAGTTTTGAATGAGGAACACCAGAAAGGTTACACAAAAGCTTTAGGGCTTTTTTCTCATGGTGTAGGGGCTGGTTCTATAGTTTATCTTCGTAAGATCTTCGAGCATTTGATAGAAGAAGCTCATCAGGAGGCTAGCAAAGATGGAGTTTGGATGTCTGCTCATGGGAAAGATTATCTGACACTTAAAATGGCAAATAAGGTAAAGGTTCTAAAAGACTTCCTACCATCTGATTTGGTGCAGCACCCGAAGTTGTACGGATTTCTTTCTCAAGGGCTCCACAACCGTCCTGAGGAAGAATGCCTCAAATTGTTTCCGATGTTGAGGCTGGCTATTGAGTTCATACTGAGCCAGAAGCTAGAAGTACTTGATAAACAGCAGAGGCGTGAATCATTGGAAAAGTTACTTAACAGCGTTCAGAAGTAGACTTTAGTTTAAGTGATTGCGTTGTTATTAATAGGGCGATCAATTCCTGATTTTTCGGGGGGGAAGTGTAAGGTTAGCTAGCCGAAAAACTCACCCCATATGGGTCTATTTTTTAATTTCTAGATAATTCCAGCTTGAGGTGTCGCAGCATCGGCTAAATTTCATCATTCAGGGAAACTTTATACTCATCAGATTCTGTAGAGTTTAAAAGCCATTTATTGCCCACGTCGGCTCTTAAACTGACCGACTGCTTTTTGCCGGAAGCAGACGTCCGTGAGCGGATGCTTCCAGCCAGATGCAGTCATTTATTTTTGGTGTCTTTGCTTGTTACCTTAAGCAGCTTAAGATTAGATAGGTGGATATCCAAGTCGTCTAGATCAATTTGTTTTAAGCAGAGTAGAAGTAGTGAAAGGTAGAAATATCCGAACAAGAAATTCCATGTTGCAGCTGTAATAGTGTCAGCATTGGCGAATATACTGTTTACACGGGATGCTACGTTCCCATGGATATTGTTGTTTCTGGAGGCATACAGCAAGCTAAAAACTAAAAACTCTACCCTCTGAATCTCAGATGCAAATGAAATCTCCTGAGGTAGCGAACTTCCATTTGTATCGAATTGATCTAGCATTGGCTTGTTTACTAAAATCCTTTGAAGCTCTTTTCTCACTGCTCGGGTTATTTTTCGAGAAGTTTCCGCATTTGCTTCGCTGATGCCATAATCCACGCTAGTTTTATCTGTAGCTTCCTTAATGGAACAAATTTTTGAATAGTTCTGCCCGTAATTCCAATATAGATGATTGTGGATTACTTTAAATCTATTTGCGAATGTTTGATACGAAGACGAGATATGGATTTCTCTTATTTTAGTTAGATTCTGGTTGCCGTTATGCATTGTAATAGCCATGCCTTTCAAAATGTATGAGGCCAAAAAGTTAAGAGTTTTATCCGGCAAGCGCTCTGCAAATTCAATAACAATTTCATTTATCGTCTTGTTTTCATACTCGTCGGGGATGGCTGCTTTGTTTTCAATATTTGATTGAAGGATATTAGAGATCAACTCCAGTGACTTTTCAATTGCCTTGGTGTCGCCAAGCCTTTTACTAATAGTGTTATGCATAAGAAATAAATCGTTATAGCTGTTATTGATGGCTGTCCAAAGATATGTAAATGCCATGTCGGGGCGACGAGGAAGACATGAGTACGAGTCTATAAGTGCGGTAGCGGCAATGTAAGGGATTTTTTTTGGGTTTGCAGCCCAAGAAGCCGGATTCAGAAATTTAAAATCTTCAAACCATCGGAGCTTTTCGTTTTCCGGCGCTGGTAGTATTTTTTCATGTCCTTTGGAAGTGTAGTTAGTTACAAGCGTGTACAGATCCGTTAGGCGTTGGTCTTGCTGGGTCATAATGCTCCCTGCTAATCGAGATTGATTTTTGACGAAATCTACCATGCCCTCGTGTCGTTCGCATCAAGCTAGCCGTAACCGTAATGCGATCTTGGTGGCTAGAGATCGTGACGGTGCTTAGTGAATCGACCATAGGGTCGTAGACTCCTTCGAGTGGCCGCTTTTGGCCGATTCCTGCCTGTCAAGACGCACCCGTGCGCTGGTCACGTCCGATGCAAATGGCTGGTCAAGTCGAATGCAAACAGGTGGTCAACTCAGTGCAATTACCCATTCAGCGACTCGGCCAATCAATATCATTCTCCGTAGGACTTGAGCTCTCTTGGGGCTTAGGGATACTCGACATCAAGACTTCGGGGTAGGCAACTTCCTGCTTCACTCGTTTCCATTCTGCTTTCAAGATGGTCTCGGTGAGCCCCTGTGCTTGAAGGACAAGGTTGGTGGTTTGCTTCATCAGTCTGATCGCTTCACCCAGGTTCCCAGCGCTCTGGGTCTGATGAATCGAGCGGCGAATCTCTTCAAGGCACTCCCGGAGCGAGATATGAGAGGTTTCCTTGGGGTTGAGCCGGAACAAGATTCGAATGTGCCGTTCGTGGTGTTCACGGTCTCGCGCTCCGCTCTCAGGAGCAAATGCATCTGCTGCGTCTTGGTGAATTTTGTCGACCTTTAGCTGATCGATATTTCCTTTGCCGTCCTTAGCCTCCTGATCTGCTCTGACCGCTGCCCGAGAACGCATGGCATCCCACTTCCATACGATTTCCTGGGACAGAGCCAGATGAAACGCCATGTCCGTACGAAGCTCATCAATCCATTTTTGACGCTTATCAGCAACGAAGCTTGCTGTTGTTCGGTGCGACACAAGTTGCTGGAGATCAAGTTGCTGCGCTGTCTGTCGCCTACCTAGATAGGCGATCAGTAGCTGAACAAGGATACCGCCGAATGCGATAATGGCCGCAATCAGGGCAGCTTGTAGGGGGGGTGAGTCTGTCATCAGATCACATCTTCATGGTAGTGAAATTGCTAATGATACTTTGGATGCCGATCATGCGACATTTACACATACTGAATGTCCCAACCCTGCTGCCGGAGCTGTTCGCAGTTGGCCTCGATTTCCTCCCCCTCGCCAAGCGCCCTCCTGCTTATGGCCAGGCACAGCAGGTGTGTTGGGCGGGTCATCGCCACATACATTGCAAGTAACCGCTGGACGATCCGTTTTCGCGTCCTGATACCACCGTGGCTTTGTTGCCCAGTGAGCCAAGGCAACAGGCTAGCGATGAAGTGCTCGTGACTGTAGGTTTCCAGCACAAGCGTCGCGGTATGGTTCTGTCCCTTGCTTGAATGAATGGAGCCGAGCTTGACGTCCAACACGCCATGGTCTTGATTGCTGCGGAAGGTATTTACTTCAAGATGTACAGCGTCCTCCTGCAGAGTATCCAAGCCTTCCGCTACCCAAGCGAGGTAGCTCTGCGCTGCTTCGGGTTGCTCATCTACTCCAGCAAGGAGTGATGCCAAAGCCCAAAAGCGCTGAGCGAAAGATGTCCAGCTGTCGGCACTGATGGTATTTGATGTGAAGAGTAGATCGACCACCAACTGTTGGTAGACGGCCAAGTCATTCAGGTCGATCAGTAACTGTTGTACTTGGACGTGCTGTCGACTTCCCACTTTGATTTTGGTGGTGAGATTGGAGAGGTTTACCAGGTGGAGAAGGCATTTCGCGATCTCTTCCACGCTATGGTGAGCAGTATCGCTTTTGACGAGATCACGTTTGGCTTGGCGAATACGCTCGATCAACGTTGGCGGACGGTAAGCTGCTAGACCTGCACTGCGATCATAGCCCTCCCAATAGTGCCCGACCGTTTTTGGGTAATGCATCGGGTCGGTGTCATCGGGATCGATGTCTTTATGGGTAAAGCCTATGGCAGTGACTGTTGCCTTGTCGTGTAGCTCCACGGGGAGCTGCTGGAATGCCAGGCGAGCGTAAGCATCCAGTACGGGGCTACAGTTGCCATCAGAAAAAACGAAAATGGTGTGGCGAAGCGCTCCGGCTTCTCCTACGTTGCGCCGCCCTGAAAGCCCGCCAGCGACGGCCTGGAGTGCGAAGGGATTTGCCAACATCGCAATCGATTCATCGAAGCGGAAGCTACTGGAGATGTCGACTGCTCGACTTCGATCCGGAAAGTCACTGCCATTGGTGTGGACGTCCGATTCAAAAATCGCCTGGTTGGAATCACCAACCCTAGTCACGCAAATCCCGGTGTTGTGGCGAGGGAAAATTGCGTTCAGGTACTCAACCTGCATCGCAGAGGTATCCTGCATCTCGTCGATGAATACGCATGGAAAGCGGTGCCTCAACCCCTCAGCTACCATGGGTCGCGCAGCCAGTTGAGCACTGCCCAGCACGAAGATTTCGTCGTAACAAAAGTAACCGCGCTTCGCTGTGTCGACGACTGCCCTAGCCATGATTTGGTAGCTTTGAGTATTTGGCCCGCTAGGCAGGTTGCCTTTGGCGGCCATGATGCAAGGATTGTCAAAGTCAGCAGTGGCTAACCGCAGCAATTTGGTATCAAACGCTCTGCGGGCCAAGAAGCTGCCCAGAAACCGTTTATCCACGGCTGACAAAGACCTCAAACGCATCCGATGGGTCAGCTCATCATCGATCGCAGTGAAGCGGTATTGAGCGGAAAGGAGCCAAGGCGTGGCAAGGAAGCGCCTGACAAAACCGTGGATTGTGTCGATGTAGTGAGGGTAACTCAGTAGCCGTCGGCCAACTTCGGTGTTTCCCAGTCGATGCTCAATTTCATGGCGAGCGACGTTGGTGTGAGACAGCACGCAGATGCCACGAGTTCGGCTTTTCCATTTGCGGGCAAGAATTGCGAGCTTGGCGACTACAAGGGTCGTTTTACCGCTCCCTGGCGAGGCGGATACGTCGAGCGTTTCCTGCGATCGAAGGAAGGCGAGGCGTTGCTCATCCAGACCCTCCAGCTTCATGAGCTCTGAGACCCACTCGATGTCTTCGTCGGTAATTTCGGGCACCAGGTCACAGAACGCGATCATGGCATCTGTCCCTGCGTTTGCTGTTCTGTGGGTTGGTGCTGATTGGGCGTTATCTCTATGCGAGAAGTCACGTAGTAGATCGCCTCAACGAGGTAGGCGGGAAGACGTTCTTCCAATCGCTCAAGACTCACTCCCAGCGTTTGAAAGCGCTGCTCCAAGATGTCAACGAGGTACTGCGCAGTAATCGCTTTGGAGGCAACCTTGCGGTGGAACAGTGCGTAGATGGTCGAACTTGTTTCTTCAGCCGAGATACCTGAGCTTACAAGCCCCTCATATTCGGTCATGGCTCGTTCAATTACTTGGTCGTGCGTTTCCCGAGCAGCATGGATCGCATCATCGTGCGCCGCTAATCGTGCGGCCACGAGAAGTTCAAGTGCCATGCCGCTGTAGGCCAGGTCGTACTCCAGTGTCCATCGTTCCGCCACGAACGTTTTTACATTTTGCTCGTCGTTAGCTTCGCGCGAGTTTCTCCGTTCAGACAAACGTTGACGCCGTGTTTCATCATCAGAGCCGAAGTCGCGGTTCGCTCGCCACCTCCGGCGGCCATCCACCCACTTGGGGTCGTCATCATTCTCTACCAATCCCAGAATCTGTGGTGCGCAGTCTGGCATGACGTCCATGTCCGAGATACAGGCGACAGGGATGTTCAGAACGCCTTTTGAGGGATGAGCACGTTGAAGGATCCGAGCATATCGCCTCAGGCCAACGCCCCCGACGTTCACCAGCGAGACGCCATGGCGGGTCAGATCTCGTCCGAGCAGCTTTGCTAGTGCTGGTAATAGGATAGTTTCAGCATCTCCCTCGACGACGAGGAGACCCCGTGCGAAAAACAGATTTGCTTTGGTCACGTCCAGGAAACGCGCGAGGAATCGGTAGTCCCCCTCATCCAGTTTTGTGTGTTGCCTGCCGAGAGAATAAGCCTTGCGACCGTGCATCAGTACTAAATTCTCTAGAGCTATTTTGGAACTGAGGTTGGGACTGTGGGTGGTAAGGATCACCTGAACGGGCCGCGTTTGGTCTTCCTGGTCGACCTCATCTGCAGTCGATCCACCATCGTCAGATGAAAGCGCTGAAGGAGCTGTGGGGCCTTCGTTCCATGGCAGCGAGATTTCCTCTCGCTGATCGATCTCCATAGGGCGAGTGACTGTGGAGGAGCTTGGTCTGGGCGTAGCTGCAACAGTCAGAAAATCCATCAGGCGCAGTTGTCGCTGTGGATGAAGGTGGGCCTCTGGCTCTTCTATAAGCAGTAACGGTAGTCCGTCGGGTTCCTTGCCAAGCAGTAGTAACTCACAGGCCATGAACAACAGATTGTTAGAGCCCAGGCCGTATTCCCCACGAGCTTCACGTGAACCCTGGTCGAGCAGACTCAGTTCCATGCGCTCTAGGATCTGTCTAAGGCGAGCTGGCTCCGAGCTCCCTTCAACGAAATTGATACGCCCATGTAGCTCATCACCTTCCAGTGAAAGATGGGACAGGTAGTTTTCGTTGACCGAGTCTTGGGCAGAGGTGACACCTGGATGCATGTTCACCAAATGCCGTAGATACCCAGCCAACCCAGCGAGGCTCAGCGACTCAGGGTTTGCAAGCGGCTGGTCAACATCAAAACCACTCCCATCCTTGATGCTGGGGAAATGCTTGAGCACTTGTGAGAGGCGTGATCCACGCCCAGGGGACATTTCCCGTGTGGCATCTCGAAGGGGGCGCAAGTATGCAGCAGCCAGCAGTTGGCGGACATTGGTGTCAATGCTTGGGCCACCGCCGCTATGGCCACTGCGTAC
This sequence comes from Pseudomonas sp. UM16, assembly GCF_050312595.1. NCBI lineage: Bacteria > Pseudomonadati > Pseudomonadota > Gammaproteobacteria > Pseudomonadales > Pseudomonadaceae > Pseudomonas > Pseudomonas sp. UM16. The sequence continues at coordinate 23,679 of NZ_JBNPJT010000016.1, forward strand.
AACAATATCAACCCAACGACGTGCGAGGACGTCGTCCGAGAGTCTTCGTGCTGTCCAGTGAACGTAAACGACCGCATCACCACCCTTGAATGTCACGTACTCGGACAGTGCCCCCTGATCCGCGACAGACAAATCTGCAAACTTGGCCACGATCGTGATCTGACTCGCCTGAGGCCCTTCATCAGGAATGTGGAAGTCCTCCGGCTGCAGGCGTACGTATTCTCCGTCTCGCGTCTGAAGGACGAATCGCAGGGCGTCGATGACCGATGACTTACCCGCGTCGTTCTCTCCGACCAGCGCAGTAATGCCTTTGTTGAATTCGATGACCAGACCGTTTGATTCGGCGCTAAATTGACGAAAATTCTGAACCTTCAGTGCTGACAAATACATCCATGTGTTCCTGTCATAGAGGCTTGCGGAGCAGTAAGCCGGTCAACGAATACTACTGGAGATCGTGCTGGCTATTTGCCTGTCGCTGAAATTTCGCTGGGCATTTCTCCGCTGAGTTGGTGCGACGGAGTAGGCCATGGTACTCACATCCCAATCATGATGTCTGGGCTATATCTTGTTCGAGTTCCCGCACAGCTTTACTTACTTTGATCGCAAAAAGCCGTTCTATCTGGTCATCACGAAGCTTTATCACATCATCGCCAATCCATAGCGCCAGTACTTTTCGCTTATCAGCGATGCTGTGATCATCCAAGTTCGGAATGTAGGCGTGATTAGAGGCTCTTCCGCGCTTGAGCTCGTAAAAGGTTTTGATCAACGACTTGAGTTTGATCTTCCCTTCCAGTGAGGAGCGTTTGGTCAGGTTACGTATCGTGTGATTGACCGCTCGAAGCTGGGCGGTAGAGGTGATCTGGGAAAAGTACGATGCCCAGCCTCGCCGTTTTCCTTCGAAGAAACAGCCCGTGATCCGTAGGTTAACTTTCCATTCGCAGTATGCTCTGGCCCGCTCCATGTCTTTAGGAGAGCGAGCCGTCGCTACCTTGTGCCGATAGGCCGTGAAGATGTTCGCAATGGATGATTCAAATCGGAGGATGCTATCGCGTCGAATGATCACGTGCCCACCTTCCACCTGATACCCCAGGAAACTAAAGGGATCGGTCAGCGGGGCGAACTTGGATTTTGAGTCTGGGCCAAACGGATGTGGGTGTAACCCCAGGCTCTGCAGCCCCGCCATCAGCTCCTTGGCTACCGCCTCAGCCTGGCCGGCAGGCGTTAGGATCAAGATGTCATCGACATAGCGCTTGTACCAGATCCCGGGCCGACCATTAACCATAAGATCGATATCTTGCAGTGCGATCTCCGCCAGCATATTGGAGATAGCTAAGCCCTGGGGCACTCCAATGGTTGAGTTGGGCGTGTCCTTCCTGCCTCTCGACTCAGAGACAGTTGGCGTAGTAATCGCCGTGGTAATGAGATGCTTGAACTCAGGCTTGCGAATCTTTTTCCGGATAGCTGCATCAATCAACGTATGAGGAATTGATGGATAGAAGTTTTTCAGGTCAATCTTGGCGTAATCGGCATAGATTCCAGACGCCAGTGCCACCTTGAGGTCTTCGATGACAACCTGTGGCAGTGATAGCCTCGCTGTTGGATAAACCTCTGCAAGGCATTCACATAAGGCGCGCAACACAATCCGATCACGCGCGGTCGGAATTGAGATCTGCCTGGGCGGGGAGGCTGCGCCCTTCAGAATCAACTTTTCCTTGAATGCGGTGAAGCGATATTTACCCTGCTGAACCTTTTGGATAATGAGTTCGAGCTCATCATTCAGTCTGGCATCCAGCTTTGCCGGACGGGTGCGGTCAAGCCCGATAGCGCCAGAGTTCTTGATCTTTTCAGTGTAAATGCGAAGCAATGGTTTGCGCGCGAAATGCCTCTTGAAACTCCGTGCAGCGCTCATCTTACCGCCCAAGCGTACATGCCTGCCGCGAGGGGGAGGGCGTACAGGGCTACGGTAACAATCAGGCGAGCACCTATCCAGGTGATGGCATAGCAACTCTCAAACGCAGTAGGTGTTCGGCTGGTCAGCCCGGTGGAAAAAACACGTGCGACGCGGTCATCGATCTCTCTGTGATTCTCTGCGTCGGCGAGCAGATCATCATACTGCTTCGTCTGTTCAGGGGTGGGTGCAGCACCCGATGAAAGTTCACGATAAAGGGCGTGCAACTGCAGGTAGTTTTTGCGTATTGCCATGGCGCGCACCCTAAAATCCCGGTTTGTCACTGCGAGCGAGACGCCTAGTAACGCAACGGAAAGGACGGTGGCCATTACGTCAGTATCTGGGCCAAGTACATGTTCGTAGCGAATGGTTAGGACGCCTAGAACAGCGCCGAGGATTGCGTACCACACCAGGAGCATCTGGGAGTGAAAGTCCAGCCATTCCAAGCGGTTATGGGCTTGAATTCGGGCCTTGTAGGTGAACCAGATAGCATCCTTCACACGCAACACTCCATGGGAATTTGGAGAAGAGGCAAGCGGGTTTGAGTCATCTTAGAACATCCCCAGAGGGATCAGTGGGCGTGAGCCCAACAGCCAGAGCTGTTAATTATCAGAGCCGCCCCCGAATGAACGAGAGGAGGTACCTGCCTCTTCGGTCATGATCTTACATTGCCACCAGTCATTAAGGAAACTCCATAGGCGTTTTGAGTCAGCGACACTCCGCCGGCACCGTGGTTGTAAACCTACTTTTCGAGGTGTAAATCGAACAGGTTTACACGTCGAAAAGTAGGTTTACAACCTCCGAGATGCTGGATTGCCGGTCGCGTCGGAGCGGTAACACGAATCGCCGACCATGAGCCGAATTTCGACCGGAACAGTGGTGATCAGTAGAGGATGTCTGGGGAAGGCAGCCGAATTTGGCTGGGCCTGGTTGGCAGAGTCGGAACTCCTGCTTTGACGTCCACGCCACACCCTGTCAGCTGCACAGGCTGTGGCGTGACCGGTAGTGCGACATCGACTCTTTCGCAGCGAGCATTAAACTGGGCTTAGAAAAAAGCACCCGTCTCGTCAGCCGAGTTAGGCTGAGCCTTCTTGATGATGTAGTTGCTGACGGCGGCGGAAATGCCGACCAAAAGCTCGGCCTCTTCAAACGACGGTACACGCCCCTCACGCAGATGTCTGCCGTGCTCCGAGGCGTACCCCCAAGCTCTCGACACTGCCTGGTCAAGCGGCTGCGGAATCAATGATGTGTGTTTCTTGAGGATATCACCTAGGTTCGCTTTCTCATCGCCTGTGATTTTTCTCGCCACACATTCAAGCGACGCAATGGCGTGCTGAATTGCTCCCGTGGGGTCTGGGGCGGGTCGGCGTGATAGGTCGGAAATCGCTTGATGAAGTTCATTTGCAGCTGTCGGATGGCCAAACGCTTCGGCGGTTTGTCGAGCGTTGCTGAGAACAGTCTCGAATGATTCTGGCCCGCGCATCTCCAGCTGACCGTCGGCCAGTTTCCAACCAATCCCATTTTCTACGAAGTATTCATTGAGCTCGTTCTGGAAGTGCTCGTAGTTCTCGTAGCGATAGTTATGATTACCAAGGTTGTCCAGGACGCGCTCGATGATGTCGTATACTTTGAACCATTTGCATTCGAGAAGCAGGTCTTCCACTTCATTCGCAACATTGGGATATTCAGTCCAGTTGTTACGATCGGGTTGCTTTCTCAAGGCTTGGCACACTATTTCTCGGAGGGCTTTAGGGCCTAACCCGCACTCATAGCAGAGCGCGATTAGATAGGCGCGCAGCTCCTCCGGAGCATCTTCTCGGACGGTGATTTCGGCTTCTTGAATACCGGCGTACCCGTGGCGCTTGGAAAAAGGTTCCCGCATTGCGATTCTCCCTATGCAATCTGCCACTACGATCTTGCCTGAGCGTGAGCATGGGTCGCAATGTGCAAGAGAGATTGCCAGCCACCCAGCGCCGTCAAGGCCTACGGAGCGCTGGATTGCGCACGTCCCACGGTGAGGCGTCCGTTGTCATGGCCTTCCGGTCAGTGAGAGTGATGGGTCGCTGCCCGCGATGTAGTAAGTGCGACTTAACACTTAGAGCGAGGAGGCGAGTCTTTCCTCACCTGCCGAGTCGCCAGCAACAAGCTTCTGTGTTTGCTGCGGCTGTGGAATTGCTCGCAGTTCAACCTAGTTCAGTCTTGCGCAGGCAATGTCCTATCCCACAAGAATCCGACAGTAGAACGGCTCAAATCTAGCCGCCGCGCTGTCTCTGCCTTGCTCAAGCCAGCTTCTTTGCACTCAAGCACTTGCCGCAGCTTACTGGTGTCTCCAGGTCGCGCAGCTGGCCTTTTCGAAACACCCTCCGCTGAAAGGTGTGTCTTGATGTCGTCTGCACTGATTCGTGCTTCGAGCACTTTCAACTCTTCGACTGCCTGAGCGAGGACGGCGTCGACGGCGGTGTCGTCTCGTGTCGAGACCACCAACGCGAGGAGGGATACTGGGCTCAAACCCAGTGCCTCGGATAGCTCGACAAATTTTTCAACTGTGGGGCTGCTTTCGGCGTTCTCGATCCGACTCAGATAAGTGCGTGATGCTGCGGAAGCCAGGCTCTCTTGAGTGAAGCCCAAATTCTCTCTAAGCGATCGGATGACTGCTGCCAGTGCCGGCTTCAACAAAGCGATGTCCTCGGAAAAACGAGGATGTAGCCACGTCGTCATGTACAGTTACACATGACATAAGGTATAAAACTGTGCAAGCCGGTGGGTGGCGCCTTTCTGGTAGCCAGTGCTGTATTGGTAGCGCGCTAATGAGTGGGAGGCACTAACCGCACCTGTGACGGGGTGAGACGAGGTTTGGCATGCGAAGCGAGGCCATTCAATTATTGGATAAATCGAAATTCCATCTTCCTCACTCCAGCTCCCTGTGGCTCTGAGAAGGCATCGTAGCTCGCTGCTCGTGTGCCAGTTTTATCAATTGTAAGGAATGAAGTAGATGTCTAATCAGGTGGGGGCGCGCGATATTCACGGCTCTGGAGAACAGCAGAACCTAGGACGAGGTTTGCGACCGGAGATCATCTTGGCCCAAGCCATCGACTGGCCCGTTCACATCGACGCGTACCTATCCGACGCAGCGAAGCTCGGCGATCGATACGTGGCGCTCGTGTACGGCGACCGGTCGGGGGTGTCGGAAAATGGAATGACGGTTGCCACGCCAGTCCTGGAGTGCGTTGACGTCAGACAGGGCTTTAGGCTGATGCGTAGCGCTGGCGGAGATCACTACGTGATCGCAAGCGAGCAACGCACATGACGACCTGTAGCGCCTGTAGGGTGCGCGGGGTCGTTCGTTACCGTCGTGCCCGGTGAGTGAGGAGGCCTTGAGGCCAAATCGCAGTTCGTAAAGCGGAAACCACACCACTTCCTATTCCACCTGGAACATGTGCCCGTGAGCTGTGTCGCGCGGGCCCAGAAGAGTTGGTACAGGTACGTGTGCCAAAAAAATGCCTCTAAGGATGAACCATGGCTGATCTTGAAAAAATTACGATGACGATCAAGAATTTCGATGTGAAGGCATTAAGCGATCTTGATGCTCTTTACACAAGAGTGAGGATGGAAGATGCTCAGGGTAATACCTTTTACTTCAAGGAAGTGGTCGTCCCTAAATATCTCAAGAATCATGGGGCGATGACTACCGATGTACCCCGAACTTGGTATTTTAAAAAGATCTCAAGAAAATCCATCGTTGTCCTGGCTTTTGAAGGGAGAGGTGGGAAGGTTGAGTACGATTTAGAGGACATCCGGATGATCGCAAGGTCGACCGTGCTGAAGGGTATTGTGTTTTCAATTGCATCAATTCCAGCTGCAATTATTGTGGCCACCGCGACATTCGGATTAGGGCTCATCATCATCCCTTTCGGTTTTTGGTATGGTTATAGGAACATGTTCAAACTTCCCGGGATGTTAAGCCGCAAGCGGGTTTTGAACGACTTTGCACAACACGGAATTGTTGTTCGATAGCTAGTTGTGCGGCTGTAATAGCCGCTTGGATAGACAGAGGGACACGAATGTGGTTGGTGGGATCCGCGCAAGATGGGCGCTGGTTGTACGTCTATTAAGTATCAGGGGCTCCCACGCGGATTAGAGCAGGGGCATGACGGTGGCGGTGGGTGCTCAAGCGAAGTGGTCGGTCAGCAGGCACCAGAGCAATCCACCACGCGAAATCGTTCACCAGGCCAGGTCTCATTCGTCATCAAGAGCAAGGCGGTGCTGCTCCAGATGCTCAATTTCGCGCTGCCAGGCGTCTAAGAAATCAAGCCAATCCTGCAAGTAAAACCCTTCCGAAACCCTAGCTGCGGGGCCCAGCGCAAGCACGAAACGGGACTTCCACGGTTCTGGCATTTCACTATCCCGAACGATCCAGCATCCGATGGGATGCGCCTCCCATGGTAGTTCAGCAAGCTGCTCGAAACCGACCTTGCATTCAATTAGTGGGTGCTCGCGATCTAGCCTTTCTAGGTCGTCCAGTCGTTCCAATATCGCCGGAGCGCTTTTATCTCCTGGCTGCATCTCAGCGAGCTGCCAAATCGCCTCACGTCGTTCCCGTTCTCGCAGCCAAATTTCGTTCATAAGGATTCCATGTGAGTCCGTTTAGGAGGACTGGAGCGCGTATTATCCCATGCTCTGGCCAGCGTTAAAAAGCTTGCCGGTTGGATGAATCACCAATTCGGGGAGCCGATGGCTATGGAGAAGCACGTAATTGGGCTAGAGCGTCGTAACCTCGCTGAACTCGAAGTTGTCGAACGTTTGGCTGCAGCGATTGGGGCTGTGGCGTTTGAGGCTGAGGTTTCACTGTTACTGCGCTTGCACACCGTTGATCCAGAGTGCGCGATTCAATCGATCAGTCACTTTATTCATCCTTCGTTAATTGGGATGAGTGATGTGACTTTTTTAGTCCTGCAGCGGCTGGCTGATGAACTGGTAGAGCGGGAGCCCTTGCTGTTGCAGCGTCCGAGCTTTCGGTGCAGGAATGACCATGAAACAGCACTTCCCCTTGAGCTATGGTTTGCCATAGTCCGGCGCGCGCGCGAGTATTTTGATCCGGCGGAATCAGATGCGGCATTTTTGGTTGCCAGGTTGCGCGAAGGCTTTACGAGCGAGGAAGCGTTCCGCGCCCTTATCGAGGCGAAGCTATCCAAGTAGTCGTTGTGCCTGCGACAGATTGTTGAGGGCTGCGGCAGCGCCTTCCTGGACGATTCAGAAAAGGCTGGCCAGTCTCAGCCCAGGCTGTCAGCTTGAGGCCGCGACTGTCTCCTTGCTTCTCAAGTCTTCGACCGAGGATCATGGTCATCTAACTGTCGAACTACATTCTCCCAGATCGGCCAGGGGGGATATTGCTGCCTTGGCGCTCTCTCCCTTCCAGAGCCAACCTTGGCCGGCCTGCTGGATCAGTCTTGGCTGATAGATCTTCAGACGCCCAACCCATGCTCCAACCGCCGGATCAGATCCAAGGCTTCCTCAATGTGAACATCGATCGGGCGTTTATTGCCGAGGGTTCGCAGCGGCTTTGATAGCCATCTGATTGCCAAGGCCTCGTCGCCGAACAAACTGACTGATGCATCGAGGAGCTGAGGATCAATCGTACCCGACGAATCACGACTTTCAGGCGTTAAGCTCATGGCGTCTTCAATGGCGGCAGCAAGGGTTTCTAGGGCCTCTCCTAGGCGAGCGTTTTCACGAAAGTCTCCTTGGCTGGGCTGGTGCTGCTTGCAGTGACGCAGCAGCGCCTCCGCGTCATTGTTGTTCAAATCCAACGTAATAAGCATTTCAATTCCTCCAGAGGGAAGCATCAGGAGCCTTAGAGCATTCTAAATGCCCCAGTCCTTGGGGACGGGCCAGATCCAAAAAATAGGTCGTCAGCTAGCTCTCAGGCTGAGCGTTGCAACGCTCGCTGACCGACTCGGTTCGTTGTGCATGGACAGCAACCCGGTCGAAAGCACTATCAGGCCATGGGCAGTTGTGCGCTCCAATTGGTTATTTGACGGGTATCTGCGCAGTGGCAAACGAGCGGCAGCGATCATGACTTTGATCCGGTCGGCACGCATGACCGGAAATGATCCATAAATGTATCTGAAGGATGTTCTCACAGGCCTGCCGACGCAGAGGGCGAATGAAATCGATCAGTTGCTGCCGCATACGTGGCAATCGGTTTAACCGCGCGAGACTCTTACATTGGAGGGGCAAGGAAGGCGTGCGGGTGTAGAAAGAGACCAGGCAATAGCCGGACGAAGGCAGCGAAGCCGCCGTCATGATTTCAGCAGTTAAAGCCTCGTGCGTGGAAGTCTCAGGAAGATTCTTCAGGTTTATCCCTAGCGCTGCCTATTAATTGGCCGAGGCCCACCGCAGTGGTCTCCACGACTGCAAGCAGCCTATCTTCCTCCCAACCCTCCTTCGCCGTAGCCGACATGGGCAGGAGGCCATGGGGAAGCAGGGCCCGGTCTCTAAGCCGGGTACCAAGCATGGAATCGGCATCACCAGCCGGCGTAATGCGTAACGAGATGTCCCCACAGCTTCAGAGCATCCCCATCTGCCCGGAGCAATCGGAGCGCCTCAGATGCCGAAATCTGGGTGGGGCAGCCTCCCTTCAAGTAAAAGTCGTCCGTTCCTTGGGAGTAGAGATGCAGCAGCGTCAGAACCATCACACGCTGTACGTTAGTCATCTTTCGATACGAGCTGCGCATTGCCTTTAACGCCTCAGGAAGAGGCTCTGAGCGGTCATAGTCGTAGCCGCAAGGGCGCATGGTGTAGTGGCTGCCTTCGCTTCCGTAAGGGCGGGCTTTTGTGAAGCAGGCATCCAATTGGTACTTCCTTACAATGTCCCAAGCTACCGATCCGAATTTTTCCCCCCGGTGTGCGGCTGACTCAAATATCGGGGCGGGGATGCGGCAGACCATCGCCAAGGCTGCATTCTCGGTGCCGTCCAGACAAGGCATCTTTTCGACCAGATCTATTAAGGTGTATCCGGGAAAACGACCGGCTGCGAAGATCGGGTTAACGGCGGCGTAGGCGGCAAGGGCGACGGGCTTTTGGGAGTGATGCACATAGCAGTGGCTCGCGGTGTGCACGTCTGTAAACGCCCAGATCCCTGAGGACACTTCATGGACACCCAGTGTGTTTAGCAATTCCGCCGCTTCTGCCGATTGGTCGATGGAGTAGTTCATCCTGGCAATCCCCGTGTAAGTGTACGAGATGCTGGCCGGTGAACAATTTGCCTGCCAGCCGAACCTTCCTCATAGGCACGATAAAGCATTCGGTGTGGTTAAAAAATACTCACCAAAATGGTGAGCGTTCCTGATTCCTCACGACGGTGTTCTCGTGACCAATTGATCATGGGAAACGGGGTTGCCCATGCGTGCGAAACGCTGGTTAGGGGGGCTGCTCAATGATGAGCCCAGCGTTACAGAGGGCAGCGCGTGCCTCGCTTGGTTTCCTGTTATCGGTCGGCTGTTTTTCGGGTCAGTTGCGGCCTGTAAAGCCAGATTTGGTGGGCGTCATCACATGATGGCAAAACAATATCTCGATTTCGATAGCTGCTACTGGAGTACCCTTTGATATTTGGTCAGAGTTTTAGAATCTAGCCGGGGCTCCCTGCGAGCCAACGCTGGCGAGGTCACTGAAGGCCTGAAGTCGATTTTCCTGAAACGCTGCGACGCTGACTAAGTACATTTTTGATCAGCGGAAGGCTGATGGTTTACCGGGTTTTCTGAATGATTTTTCGAGTAGTACTCAGTCATCAGAGACTGATTGTGGCTTACGAATAGCTTGATTTGCTCTGAGGAGAGTGTCGGGACAAGCTTGGTTGCGCCACGTTGTTTTTCAGGTGATTTTCGCATGTGAAACCTCTGCTGAAGTAAACCGCTCTGGTTTTCAAGCGTAGACCTAGATCCAGCTTTCGGCGCGCTCATCCTGCCTCAGGCGATTTATCTAAAACCATATCGAGGGCTCCGGCCCTGGTCTGCCTAAAATCACGACTTTGCTCACCTCGCTTTACTCAGCCAGCTGTCCTGACAGATGAAGGCTTAGAGCTGTCTGGCGATGTCTTGACTTGGGAGGACGCTGCACGGCCAGGCGTGCAGCCGATTCATCCCCTAGCAGCAATATTTGATTCTGGGCCCGCGTGATCGCCGTATAGAGCAAACTTCGATCGAGTAGTCTGCTCGGAATCACTGGCACAATCACGATGGGCCATTGCGAACCCTGAGCCTTGTGAACAGTGAGTGCATAAGCCAGATCACATGATGGCAGTAGATCTTCGGTTAATGGGCGTCGTACTCCGTCATCCCAGTTCACCCATGCAATGGCAAAGCCGCAAATATTGCCTTCCTCATCATGCAACGGAGAAGGTGGATCTTCAATCTGTGTTATTCGCCCCAAGGATCCGTTCAGTATCCCAGCGTCCCAGTGATTTTTGTTGCTCACAATGGGGTCATTCAGCCGGAGGCCTGTTGAGATAAATTCACCCTCGGCCTCGCTCCAGACGCGCAGGGGTAGGGCGATACCATTTGCAGCTGCTTGGCACATCAGGTTAAGTGACCCAACTCCTAACACGCCGTTGCGAAGTGAGCATAGGATTTGCGTAGACTCTGGAGCCTTCATGTAGAGCCTGACGATGTTCTCAGCTACAGCTCTCAAACCCTCGGTTTGTTGAGTCTGAGGAGAACTGGGCAACACCGCTTTCCCCTGTTCTACAGAAGCATTCAGAAATGCCACAGGACGCTTTTCATCCTGGCCGACCTGCGGCCATATGCCTTGTCGAACCATCTGAGCGAAGGTGGCGATTTCATTGCCATGGCGCATGACTTGCGTCAAACGAGCATGAGGTATTCGTGGATGATCAATTAACTCATGGAACACCAGCCCAGGGCCCACAGGCATGAGTTGATCAGCATCCCCAACCAACAATAGCCGTGCATCCGGAGGGAGAGCCTGACACAGCCTGTACATCGTGATGACGTCCAGCATGCTGGCCTCATCGATCACCACGATTGTCTGTCCTCCAGCTATCAGCAGGTCTTTGGAATAGAGAAGGCTGGCCAGGGTTCGAGCAGGGCGTTGTGTGGCCTCCTTCATACGTTGAGCCGCGCGGCCCGCGATTGCTCCTTGGAACACAGTGATGCCGGATTCGTCGAAGTGTCGGTAAAGTGCTTTGAGCAACGTGGTTTTGCCAACGCCTGCGCCTCCGCTTAACAGGGCAATGCGATGTTTTGCAATTCTTTGAAGTGCGTGATGTTGCTCATCGGTCAGCTCGATGTGTTGGCCAGAGTGCTCAATATCCATATCGGACTGGCCAGTTCTTTTGGGCAAGATGCTGCTGAGGGAACTGTTGTTTGAAGGGTAGGGCGGTGTGAACAAGTCCGACGATTGGTTGGTCAGGCGCTCAATAATCGCGCGAGCGATAGTGGACTCCATTACCCAAGCGCCCAATTGCTGAAATTGTTGGTCACCATGGAGCTTCACCAGTACCCCGTGCTTCTGGGCTTCGGTCAGGGCGATGGCTGCTGACGAAGAGGGGGCGTTATTTGCGGTACTCAGAAGCAATTCCACGCGCCGCAGCAGGACGTGTCGGGGCGGTGCGGTATGACCTTCATCGAACAACCGGTACATTGCTTCTTCAGCTGCCCCAATCAGTCGACGTGGGTCATCTGCAGCGAGTCGATAGTGGCCTAGGGCGAACGCGTCGACTCCACGCCACGATCCCGAAAAGGAAAGCAGGCGGTAAGGGTCTTCGGCCAGCGCGTCTTCGAGTTTGTCTTCAAAATGGTTGATGGCATGTTCTGCCACGGAGTGAGGTATTCCATAGGCGTGAAGTCGTTGAATTACGGTGCAGTCACCGTAGTTCTTCCATCCGCTCACAAGGGCCCTGGCAGCTGCTTCGCTGATGCCTTGTACGGATGCAATCAGATCAACACGACCTTCCTTCAAAAGCTCGTAAAGACCCTCACCATAGGTTTCCCATAGGCGATTGGCCTTGGAAATGCCGATACCGCTGAACCGTTCGCCGTGAGCTAACAAGGTAATGATGTGCCGCCCATTGGGCAGCGCTAGTTTGATGTCGGTAGCGTCGATCTGACGTTCCGGAATTTTGATCCCATTGTATTCGCGCACATAGATGCTGGGCGTCCCACTTACATCCCACCACTGGCCAACCTCCACGGCTGTCGTGATGTGCAGCCGGTTCGGCACGGACACCACGAAATGTTCATTGTTGATGGCAGTTCCATCGAGGTGGATGGCGGCACCATAGAAGATGTAACCACCCTGACCGAGAGGATTCACACTTCGGATGGACAATACGCGGATGCGCCTCTGTACTGTCTGCGGCTGACTCATCGTGGTAGCCGCCCAGTGGTGCAGAGTGCTTCCTGGAGTTCTCTGAGCTTGCTCAGCTGATGTCGCAGCTCCCGGATTTCAGCACGCTGGCTCGCGTTTTCGGATTGGAGGCGGCGCACAGTCGATTCGAGGCTGGAATGGCCCGTGCGCTGGTCTAAAGCACCCTCTGATAGACTGGGCCCTGCTCGGTGACGGTGAGAGGCAGGGTCAGCAGTAAGCGCCTCCTTAGATTCGAGTTCGTCGATGAAGCTCGATGTGCTTTGTGTCTTCGGGAGGAGCGCGGGGCGAAGGACGTTCTCTGCACGTAGACGATCTTCAAGCTCCTTGAGTAGTGCTTTGATCTTTGGATTTTGGAGCAGAACCGACTTGGAGAAGCCGCATTCGATGGCTATGGTCTCTCGATGCAGAGAGCCTCGATAAGTCATTTCACTGAAATCCTGGGCGCTCTTACCTAAGATCCAGTTCCTGAACGTCTGTAGGTTTTCTCTACTGCTAGCCATCATCACCTCAGCTTCAGCGCCGATTTTTCTGTGCCTTGGCCCAGGTTAGCGCTAGACGAGGCGGATTCAGTACAGGTTAAGATTGTTGGTAGTGCAAGAAAGCTGGTGGTTCAAGCGGTGGTGGTTTCGTATAGGTAGTAGCTCTAACAGGTGGGGGTTCAAGAGATTCCAGGCACATCTCGGTGGAAGCCTGAGCTTTCCGAGGATTTGAGCTTGGTGACGAAAGCCTTAACCGCTTCCACGTGCTTGAGATCCCACAGTGAATTTCCGGTAAGCGTGTTTACTATGCGGTCACGGTGAAGTTTCAGCCCGCAGTCGGACAGGATCTTTTCATTGAACATACGGTTGAGAGCGTCCTTGACCAGCACCGGAAGCAGCTCAGGGGAGTTGTCGTCTTGCCCCATCGCAGTACCACCGAAGCCTTGACGAATCAGATCGTCTACTGAAATGCCGGTGATGGAGCTTGCCCCCTTTTCTACTCGGATCCGCGCCGCAATCGCCTGATCTCGCTCCTCCTCCAACAGGCGCACATAGGCCCGCAGCGTCTCGTCCGCGATAAGCGGCTTGGGCGAGGATGCCTTCTTATTCCCCCGGATGATTTGCCCTGATGTGCGAAGCTTTACGTATTGGAGAAGAACAGGGGAATTCCGTATGGATTGGGCTTTCGGGCCTTCCCATTCGTGGTCAATACAGTAACGTTCGACTGACGAAGGCGTTATGCGAATGTCCTGGGATTGAAGGTAGTCGCACGCCTTATGTATTCGGCGTAACGATTCATGTTGCCTAGGGTTGTTGGATACCCTTAAAAACTCGTCCAGTTGACTTTCTGAAGTCTGAGTTGAGTTCATCCGAACAGCTCCTCGTCGCCAGGTTGCTCCTCAAGGCCTGAGCGGCTATTGAGGGCCTGCCGGTCATGGGCCAACAATTCTGAAATCTTACTCAACGCACCTGTGGATACTCCAAGGTCAGTCGAGGCTGATTCTTCAAGTTTTACTATGGCAGCTGATAAATTCGGGTAGTTTTCTAGCCGCTTTTTGCCATCTAATACATCGTCTAAATCGTTGGTGCTCACCTGCTGTAGTATCATTGCCGATAACAAGTTACCAGCCTCTTGCGCATGCTCCGCAGATAAGGTCAACAGGAAGGGCTCAATACCGTTGGCCATCATCATCTTTGACAAGACCTGCTGTTTTTCAAGTTCGGCTTGGGCATTGGTGAAGCCGGGATTGAAGGAGCTCAGCTGTGTGATTTGGTCAAGCAGTGCAAATTGATGTGCATGCTCCAAAGTCACTTTAAGCTCCATGTTCGAACTCGACGTGAAAAGCGGTACATTTGGGGTGGCATCTGTAGCGATGATTTTGTCTCGGGCTATGATGTAGTCTGCCAGTTTTTCAATAGACTGTTCGGCCAACTGATATCTCGCCACCCACTCAGCCACGTCAAGCTCAAGCTCTCGATTCAGTAAATCGATCCTGTCACGAAGAACCCGAGCGGCTCGTTTGTTATCAGCATCCTCGGCATCCATCTTCAGCTCGTTGAGCTTGGCTACCTCTAAGCCTTTTTTACGAATCAAGTAAGCCAGATTGTTTACGGCAGTTATTTGACCCAAAAGGTGCGCGGGGCCAGTAATCCAGTAGCGACACAATCCACAGCGCTTTCCTCCAGGTACAGGCCCATATACCGGATTCTGTCTATCTACCAGCAAGAAACCGGTGCTGCAGGACGTCCCGGGGCATATGCCATCACTGTTGAGGACTATTATGCCATCGCCAATGCTCAGTGCTTCGACGCCAGGCCCTAATCCAGGGCCGTTCTGGCTTAGAAGGAATGGCGTGAATTCATTTAGTGCGTCAATAAAGGCTTTTGAACCCACGAAGTTTTGATCAGAGATCATATTTTCGTTTGCTTGAATAATAAACTCACGTAGCTTGGCGGGAGAGTGTTTGAGGTAGTGGAGTGTCATAATTATGACTTTATGCCCAACCATATATTGTTGAACAACCTCCACGGGAACGCCAGCCTCTATGAGGTTTGTGATACCGCTTACCCTAAGCGAATGGAGATCGACAGCCCAAGTCTTCTTGCCTTTTTCATCGGTCTTTACGAGTTGGATCTTATGGGCGTATTTTTCAAAAATCCTTTTTTCCACCACTTCTAGCAGCTGTGTGTATGCTCTTGCCAGTTTCGGATAGGTAATAGGCATAAGTTGTTCGACATTGGTCGGGTCGCGAAAGAGAGGGCAAACCTCTGGGCCTTTCTTGACTTCAGGCCGATACTCCCTCACGTCCTGCATATAATCACGGTATTTGAGCGGGGCGGTAATGGGTGGCAGGTATTGGGCAGACCAAATTTTCTGTACTGCTATCAGTTGCTCCAAGGTCGGAGAAACGTACGGAATTCGATAACCGTCGGATCCTGATTCGAAGTTACCGGTCTTATTTGTGTTAACCCACATGGATAACCAAGACTCGGATCGTAATCCGTCCTTCGTGATCTGAAGTACACCTTCCTTACGATCAACTATTAGGTACTTAGATGGATTGTGCTCATTGACTTTGAGTTCATGGTTGTATATGTACTCATCTAGATCACCTGAGTCCAGCCAACGAGCTTGGTGGCTACGAATAGGCGTGTCCAAGAGACTGTATAAGCAAATCGCTGGGCCAGGATAAAATACCCTCGTGCTATAGCCGGTGGCCTGCTCTATTGTAGGGACTGTTGCGCGGCTGAAAGTTTTTGGAATCGCAAAGTCATTTTCAATTAAGGCAGCCTTCATTTCCATTATAACGTATGGTGGAAGGGCCTCCCTTGGCGTCTTCATAATAGAAGTAAACGACCCAATGCTGTCTGTTTCATGGATAGGTATAGTGAACTGGCTTTCAGCTACCATGCCGGCAGCTATTAAATAATCAGATAGCCATATAAAGAAAGAGCGGAGTGTTGAGAGCGAAGATTTTATACGCTTTCCGTTGCCAGAGTAAACTGCAAGTGCAAAGGTGAAAAACGTTTTAGTGTTGCGCAGTGTTACATCGGTTATATGCTCTTGTCGAGTCACGAGCCAGGGTTTGGTAGGTGGGTTATCGAGTGTTCCCAGAAAGTCCAAAAAGTTGTTAAGCGTGGCGAGTTTTGCGGTGAGTCTGGCATTTTTTAAACTTGAAATATACAGGTGGAAATAATGTTGCCATTCCGTCAGGTGCGGGTAGGTATCTTGTACCCATCCAAAATTTATATCCCGAGCTGCCACTGTTTTCTGTTTGAAAATCCTACGGGTTGAAAGCTTGACTTTTGCATTCGGGTTTTCTGAATTGTAGCCAGCAAGCAAGCTCAATTTAAGCTTGTGGATGTCGCTCAAAACCCGCATTTCATAATCAGGGTCTGAGTTGTTTTGTAAAAAAATCCCCTCTAAGGTTGATGTATACTTGTCCACAGCCGCTGGTGATATATCCGCTCTGTCGATGGTGGTAGATGCAGCAAAAAATGATATTATTCGATTTAATCTATTGTCGTAATGTCCGCTGGTGTTTCCGGTGCTATAGAGCTGTCTTAGTGTGTTCGTGATTCGTGGGTTAGCTTTGAATAAAAGCTGCCATTTGCCGTTCACTTTCCAATCAAACAGCCTCGGCGAAAAAATCATAAGCCCGGCTTGCCATAGCGTTCGTAAGCTTTCGAATATACGGAGATTATTCTGATCTTTTTTTGGTAGATCTAGAAGATTGGCGAGATCATCTACGAATGTCTGTACGTCAGGGCTGTCCTTTAACATTTGCTCGTAGTCTGGCCCGAATAGCCGCTTCGGAGTCCGCAGGGCAAAATTTACATCCTCCCTGGTATAGGGAGTATTCGCCGAGAGAAGATGGCTCTGCTCTTCAAGGGATAGAGATTGTGTGTAGCGAATAGAGTCTGCAGTGCTCATCTCCAGCTTCGTAATTTTCTGGACAAAACCAAGCGACAAGTGCATGAAAGCTGTACGGCCTCCCGAAATTGCCCTGGATGCAAACCCTTGTAAAATCGTCCGTCCATTTTCAACTACTTCACTAAAAAGCGTTTTGCGCCATATTTCTTTATAGAACTTCTCGTTCGCGGAAGCTAGCGCTTCGATCGCATCTTCTTTCGTCACAAACCCGAACACTATGCAGCGGCATGGGTCGAGATTGAGAATTATCATTTTCTTTGAAGCAGTCGCAATGTCAGTAAAGTACTTGATTTCGTTGTCAAGTGTTCCTTTCATCACAACCTCTCAATCATTCTATTCATGCTGGCGACGAACTCAGGGATTTCTTCATACAACTTTTGCTGACCTCTTTTTATAGCATCTCTCACAACACGTTCATCAATGGAGTAATAGATTCGTGTGGATTGAACCGAGGCGTGCCGCATCATCAACTGCAGCGTATGTTCAGGTATGTTGAGAAAAGAGGCGGCGAAATGCCCATAAAAATGTCGTGCACCATGAGGGTTGACGCCTGGGTCTGATGCTCTCAACCCGACCCTGGCAGCGGCTCTGTAAAAACTCTTCGTAAGATTTGACATGGTCAGAGGTCGACCAAAATCACTGTCTTTCACGTTAATGAAGTAATAAGGGTGGGCGTCTGTAGCGTTACTCCTAAGTTCATGCATGTATTTTCTATGGAGTTTCGCAAACAGTATTCCCATCTGTGGCACTAACCAATAAAAATCCGCGCCGTAGCCTTTGTGGGTGTACATCATTCCTTTCCAACCTGCGTGCATCGGATCTTTGATAGCCAACCGATTACGAGGAGTCAGTTGATATCGACCCCACAGGAACTCGGCTCTCATGCCTTTGTGTGCGCCAGTGAATGGCGAGTCCCACGTGTAAATACCCAGTTCAGGATGAGTCAGGTGGATGAGGGCAGGTTCATCTTCTATTGGTGTCGTAACATCTGTAGCAAATAAATGAAAGAGTTCCGACTCTCTTAATCCCCCAAAAAACAAGATGAGGAACGCAAGGAAGTCGCGTATGTTTTTCGTGTTTGCAAGTAATGGTAATACTTTTTCTGGCGGGAAGTAGTCATTATGCTGGGCCTGTTTTAATAACTTCGGCTTTGGTGAAAAAGAGTAATTGCCGATGATTCCCTGGCCCAGTTGTGTTTCTGGAGTAAGGTGATGGAGCATATCCCATTTTGATCGATTTTTGATTTCAGCGTAATAATTTGTATGCTCTGAAATGTTTAGGTCTTGAAGTAACTTTTGTTCATAAGGATTTATTGATAAGGTGCCAAGGTTGTCATGGCAGAACTTAGAGAATGCACTCGCATATCTTACATCATCGATGGCGGCTTTCTTGCTAACTGGTGCCCAACCCAACTTTTCATTTCCATATTCTCGGGCCTCAAAGAACTGTCGCATAAGCCCCCGCATTTCGTTTGCGGCGAGAGACTTGCCTTTGTAAATAATGTTGTAGAAGTCGTAGAAGCGGCCAACTCCTTGGATGGCTCGGTAAAGATGGTGCTGGCTTCGGCTATCACTCACCATCATGTCCCTTGCCCAAGCCAGTGCGTAGAGACTGACTCTGCCGTCGCTGAGTATGAGCAAAGGTATCGAACGCCCCACGATTTTTGGAGCGACCGGGACTTCAATGACCGAGTACAACGTCCTACGGATCATAATGGTAAGAGAGTACTAGTTAGGGAGTCATTACTGTATAGGCGGGCTATGAGGGTTTCGCCATTGGCTCTCATGACCAGCAGACGAAAGGTAGATATGAGATTTTCGGGGTAGGAATTGGAGCGATCAGTAGCGGCGGGGGGGTCAGATCGATGCGAGCGGGTGAACCGCGCCCGGCTTGAGAGGGAGTAGTTTTGCTAGTATAGGGTCAAGAACGATGGCGAACATGAAACCACGTGCCGAGTTGGCCCAGTCGGCGCCGATGGCCAGGACACTGGCGATGTCAAAAGCACTGACAATCTTGCCGCTGGCGCCAAGTTTGATCTTGTCGCGCAGGTTCAACCCCACCAGGGTGTTATGCACGAATAGCAGACCTTCACGCAGTGGCACGCCAATATGGTCGGTGAACTCTACCGGCGCTGCGCCCGTGCCGCCTTCCTTGCCATCGACAACGATGAAGTCTGGCAGGATTCCAGTTTCCATCATCGCCTTGGCGATACCCATGAATTCCCAGGGATGGCCCAGACAGAACTTGAAGCCCACCGGTTTGCCACCCGAGAGCTCACGCAACTGGGCAATGAACTGCATCAGTTCGATCGGTGTGGAAAAGGCGCTGTGGCGTGAAGGTGAAATGCAGTCTTCCCCCATCATCACCCCGCGGGTTTCGGCGATTTCACGGGTGACCTTGTGCTTGGGCAGAATGCCGCCATGGCCGGGCTTGGCGCCCTGGCTCATCTTGATCTCGATCATCCGCACCTGCGGGTCGCGCGCCTGTTCGGCGAAGCGCTCGGGGTCGAAGCGCCCGTCGGCGGTGCGACAGCCAAAGTAACCGCTGCCCAGTTCCCAGGTCAGGTCGCCGCCGTGTTCGCGGTGATAGGGGCTGATACTGCCTTCACCGGTGTCATGGGCAAAATTGCCCAGTTTGGCACCCTGGTTCAGCGCGCGAATGGCATTGGCACTGAGCGAGCCGAAGCTCATTGCCGAGATATTGAACACCGAGGCCGAATAGGGCTGGGTGCACTGCGGGCCGCCAACGATCACCCGAAAGCTCGCCGGATCACTCAACGGCGCCGGGCGCATCGAGTGACCGATAAATTCGAAACCCGACTGATAGACATCGATCAAGGTACCGAAGGGTTTGTCGGACGCCTCGTTCTTGGCCCGGGCATACACCAGTGAGCGTTGCGCCCGGGAGAAGGGCAGGGCATCGCTGTCGGCTTCGAGCAAATACTGACGGATTTCCGGGCGAATTCCTTCGACCAGGTAGCGAATGTTGCCGAGGATCGGGTAGTTGCGCCGCACCGCGTGAGGGCTTTGCAGCAGGTCGAACAGACCGATCAAACTGAGCACCGCGGTGGTAAGGGTGAACGGCCACAGCCATTCATGCTGGAGAAACGGCAGGCTCGCCAGGGTGAACAATACACAAGCGGCAAAAAAGGCGTAGCGGCTGAGAAGTGACAGGCTCATACAGGTTCCTTACGATGGCGCGGTCAGGCTCAGGGCCTGGACAATCCCCGACCTTAGCCCGGTTGGGCGCGTCAACGCCAGCCTGTAAACATGAAGCTTTGCCGTGTTTCAGGCGGAGCGAAAATCATTCTCATGGTTGCAGCCCAGGCGCACGGATCAAGCGATCGCGCAGTTCGCCCTGCTGGGCCGGCGCTACGCCTGGCTCGTAGTGAAGGGTTCCGGCAATCAGGCTGGCGACGGGTACGCCGTCGCGGTAGAGCACGCGGTTAGCGCTCAGTGCCGGTACTTTGTTGCCCGGCAGCAGCGTGCCGACCAGGTTCAACGGATCGCTGGCGCTGATGGCGATCAGGCTGGCGTCCAACGCGCGTCTGCGCACTTCACGCATCAATGCCACCGCTTCGGGCAGGGCGAATTGCTCGCCGGCCAGGCCGCTTATAAAGCGCCCGCCACGGATTTCTCCGCGGGCTTCCAGGCGGTGGTAGCAACGCAACAGCTCGCGCCAGGTGGGTAAGCAGTCGGCCTCGCGTTCCAGCAGCCGCCAGCAGATCACACCATAGCGGCGCAGCAAGGTGCGGGCGATGTGCTCGAGGTTTTCATCAGGATTTTCGGCTGCCGAGGTTTTGCGCAACAAGGCCCAGCGTCCGGCGTCGTCCATGCCGCCGAACACGGCAGCACGTCCACGACGCGGGCTACGGCCTCGGCGTTTGCTGGCTGGGGTGATCAGGGCACGCAGGCCAGCGAAGCTGTCGGCGCTGACTAAGCCGGCTGCCACCAATTCTTGCAAGGCATTTTCCAGCTCGCTGGGGAGCAGATGGGCGTCATGCACCAGCTCATCAAAGAACAGCGCGCCGTGCTCGCTCAGGGCGTTGTGTACCCGCTGTGCGCGCAGACTCAGTTCGCTGCTATCCAAGGCTGGGCTCAAGGCTCGCCAAAGGCTGAGACGGGGGCGCGGCAGTATCACCAGCGGGGTACTGCGCAGCGTACTGGTGGCGGCACTTGGAGCCAGGCGAGTCCAGGCGAACTTACCGGCGCGGCAGGCCTCATCGAGCCAGCGGGGGCTGTAATCCTTGAGACGAGTCGGCAGCAGGTCGCTTTCCCAGACTGCCGCCGCTGCCGGGTAGCCTTCGAGCAGGTCCAGGGCCGCGCTCAATGCACTCTGGCCCTGCAATCGGCTAGCAGGCGAAAGATGCTGCCAGTCGAACAGAAAACGCATGAAATCCTGCAGGCTGACCGGTTCGATCTCCCGGCGCAGGCGCTTGATGGTGTAACGATGAATCCGCGCCAGCAGGTGGCGCTCACACCATTGCAATGCCGACTGCACGTGGAGGAAGTAGCCGCGCATGACATAGCCTTCAGTTTCCAGACGGGCCAGTGCCTGTTCGGTATCCGCTGCGGACAGTTGCAGCGGGTTGGCGATCTGCGTGGTAGTAAGCGGACCGAAGCCACTCAGGCGTGCGCGCAACAGTTCAACCAACGCTGCGTCAGCATCCAGCGCTTGGTCAAATCCTGGTAACGCCGGGAGGTTCGGGGTTATCTGGGCCCATGGATACACCGCACGTAACAGCTCCAGGCGTTCACGCGCCAGCCACAGGGACTGACCTTCAGCCAACTGCAAACGGCAGGCACGGCCTTGTTGTTGCAGTGCCTCAAGCCAGGCCTGCCAGCCGCTGTTGGCTGAGGCTTCGACGTGGCTAACACAGGCCAGGCTCATCAGCGTTTCATGCATTTCATCGCTACGGGTTGGCAGCGGCCAGGCCTCTGCTTGCACTGCAGTAATGGCCTCGGGGTCAAGGGCACCCAGGTCATCGCTGTCCTGCGCCTCGTTCCAGCGCCGATTGAGTACCGCCTGGGTACGCCGTTCCTCCAGCGGTGCATCGTCGAGGAACGTATAGGGGCGCGCATTGAGAATCGCCGAGGCCAAGGGGGAAGGGGCTGGCAGGTCACGGCTGATCAAGCGGATCTGGCCTTGCTCGATGCGCCGCAGCAAGGCCAACCAGCCCTCACAGTCCATCGCGTCGTGCAGGCAGTCGTCGACGGTTTGCTCGACCAGCGGGTGATCCGGGATCTGCCGTTCGCCGACGAGGTTTTCCAGGCAGGCAATCTGGTCAGGGAATACTGCGGCGATAAGGTCTTCGCTTTTCATCCGCTGGATCTGCGGCGCCACTTTGCGCCCACCGACAAAGCGCGGCAAGGCCAGGGCAACACCGGCATTCCAGCGCCAACGAACGCCGAACAGTGGTGCGTCGAGCAGGGCCTGTATCAGGATCGACTCGGCGTTATTGCTCGACAGGTAGCGCCACACCTCGTCCAGGCTAAAGCTGTGGCTGGCTGACAGCGACAGAACAATGGCATCTTCGCTGGCTGCCGCCTGCAGTTCAAAGTTGAAGGTGCGGCACAAGCGCTTGCGCAATGCCAGGCCCCAGGCCCGGTTGATCCGGCTGCCAAACGGCGAGTGGATGATCAATTGGGTGCCGCCGGACTCGTCGAAGAAACGTTCCATGATCAGCGTCTGTTGCGAGGGCAGGGCACCGAGCACCTGACGCGTGCGGGCCAGGTAGTCGAGCAACTGTTCAGCGCTGTCGCTGGCGAGGCCGATCACTTCCTGCAACCAGGTGAGCGCGTCCTGTAACTGACCGCCTGATTCGCTCAAACGCCGGTCAATCTCGCCTTGCAGACGGGCAACCGCGAACGACAATTCATCGCTTCGCCCCGGTGCCTCGCCCAGCCAGAAGGGGATGCTTGGCGGCATTCCCTTGGCATCCTCGACACGGATCTTGCCGCTTTCCACACGCAGGATGCGGTAGGAGGTATTGCCCAACTGGAAAATATCGCCGGCGATGCTTTCCACCGCAAAGTCTTCGTTGACGCTGCCGATGTTCAACCCTTGGGGGTCGAGCATTACCGCATAGTCGGCATTATCGGGGATGGTGCCGCCGCTGGTCAGTGCGCTCAACTGGCTGCCACGGCGTCCACGCAGGCTACTGGTGACAGCGTCGCGATGCACGTAGGCGCTGCGCACACCCTGACGGCCATTGAAGCCTTCGCTGAGCATGCGCAGCAGGGCTTGGTAGTGCGCCGGGTCCAGCTCGGCGTAGGGCATGGCCTGGCGCAGGCAATCGAATAACGCGAGTTCTTGCCAGGGCTGGCAACTGACTTCGGCAACGATCTGTTGCGCCAGTACATCCAGCGGTGCGTGAGGAATATGCAGCAGGTCCAGTTCGCCACGACGAACACCGTCGAGCAGCGCCGCGCACTCAATCAGGTCGTCCCGTGACAGCGCAAACAGGCGGCCTTTTGAGGTGCCGTCAACCTGGTGGCCGGCGCGTCCGATCCGTTGCAGAAAAGCTGCGATCGAGCCTGGCGAACCGATCTGGCAGACCAGGTCGACCTCACCGATATCAATCCCCAGTTCCAGCGAGGCGGTGGCCACCAGCACTTGCAGTTCACCGCGCTTGAGACGCTGCTCAGCATCCAGACGGTATTCCTTGGCCAGGCTGCCATGGTGCGCGGCTACCGCCTGCACACCCAGGCGTTCGCTCAGGTGTCGGGTTAAACGCTCGGCCAGGCGTCGGGTATTGACGAACACCAGGGTGGTGCGGTGCTCACGAGCAAGCGCAGCCAGGCGGTCGTAGACCAGGTCCCAGACATCGGTAGCCATCACCGCGCCCAAGGGCACCGGCGGCACTTCCAGGGCCAGATCACGACTGCGGGCATGGCCGATATCGACAATCGCACAGTCTCGGCCCTGGCCCACCAGAAACTCGGCGACCCGTTGCACCGGGCGTTGCGTGGCTGACAGGCCAATCCGCCGCAACGGCCGGCCACACAGGGCTTGCAGTCGCTCAAGGCTGAGAGCCAGGTGACTGCCGCGCTTATTGCCGGCCAAGGCATGGATTTCGTCGACGATCACCGTGTGTACACTGGCCAGGCCTTGGCGGCCGGAATCGGAGCCGAGCAGCACATACAACGATTCAGGGGTGGTCACCAGGATATGCGGCGCCTGGCGGCGCATGGCAGTGCGTTCCTTTTGTGGAGTATCGCCGCTGCGCACAGCGGAGCGAATGGCTAGCGGCTCATGGCCTTGCTCGACCAGTGCTTCATTGATACCGGCCAGCGGCGCTTGCAGATTGATCTGGATATCGTTGGACAGCGCCTTGAGGGGGGAGACGTAGACCACTTGGGTCTGGTCGGGCAGTTGCCCATTGGCCAGGCCTTGTTCGAACAGTTCGTCGAGGATGGCCAGGAACGCAGTGAGGGTCTTGCCTGAACCTGTGGGGGCCGCCACCAACAGCGACTGCCCCCTTCGAATCAGCGGCCAGGCTTGCGCCTGCGCGGCGGTCACGCTCGGGAAGCGGCGCTCAAACCAGGCGCGCACAGCGGGATGGAAGGCGTCCAGTTCCGGGTGATTCAGGGCAGGCAGGTTCATGGACTGTTTATGCGGCCATCAGGCGAGGGTTGCAAGATACGTTCGTCAGACGGCGTTGACGCCTTCGCCGGCAAGGCCGGCTCCTACGGCGATGCGATTGTGCAGTGCTCGACAACATGTGATCCTTGCGCGCTTTCTCCGTGACGAGCTTCTCATGAGCAAAACCATCCGCATCGCCGCCGCCCTCCTGCTCGATCCTCAAGGCCGGACCTTGTTGGTGCGCAAGCGAGGCACTCAGGCCTTCATGCAACCTGGCGGCAAGATCGAAGCCGACGAGCAGCCGATCAATGCCCTGGCCCGTGAATTGTTCGAAGAACTGGGCCTGCAGATCGATCCGCAGGACGCCGAGTACCTTGGCCAGTTCAGCGCCCCGGCAGCCAACGAGCCGGGTTTCGAGGTCCAGGCCGAGCTGTTTCAGGTACGCACCGCAATGCTCGTCGAGCCCGCCGCCGAGATCGAAGAGGTAGTCTGGGTCTCGGCCCGCAAGCAACTGACGCTTGAGTTGGCACCGCTGACGCGAGACTTGATTCTGCCCCTGTACCGGCGCTTAACTAGCCAGCCTGCCTGACTCTCTATCTGCCAAGGAATGCCGATGATCCCTGCTCATGAATGGCTGCTGTTCTGCGGTGCGGCTTTGTTGATGGTCCTCACCCCGGGGCCGAACATGATCTACCTGATCTCCCGTTCGATCTGCCAGGGGCGTATGGCTGGAGTCACCTCGCTGGTGGGGGTGGTTGCCGGATTTCTGGTGCATATGACGGCCGCGGCGGTGGGCCTGACAGCCTTGTTCATGGCCGTTCCCCTGGGCTATGACCTGCTCAAGTGGGCGGGCGCTGCCTACCTGTTGTGGATGGCCTGGCAAGCGGTCAAACCCGGCGCTCGCTCGCCGTTCGAGGCCCGTGAGCTGACTCCGGACTCACCGGCCAAGCTGGTGATGATGGGCTTTTTGACCAGCGTGCTGAACCCGAAAGTGGCAATGTTCTACCTGTCGATCCTGCCGCAGTTCATCTCCCCCGAGCATGGCTCAATGCTGGCGCAGAGCCTGCTGCTGGGGCTGACCCAGATTACCGTGAGCTTTTCGGTCAATCTATTGATTGCGTTGTTCGCCGCTGGCCTGGCGGCCTGGTTCGTGCGCTACCCGCTGTGGCTGATGCTCCAGCGCTATTTAATGGGCTTCGTCCTCGCCGGCCTGGCGCTGCGCCTGGTGCAGGAGCAGCGCAAGCTGACCTGAGGCTCAACGCACCGCGCTGACCCCGTCAAGGGTGGAGAACGAGGTGTCCTTGGCGGTGAGGAGAAAGTCGCGCATGTATGGCGCATCGAGCATGTCGGTGCGCACGGCCGCATACAGGGTGGCAAACAAGCCTTTCTCACCCAGGCGCTTGCCCTTCACGTAGCCGCGCGAGCTGTACTCGTGCAGAGCCCAGTGCGGCATGCCGCAGACACCACGGCCGCTGGCCACCAGTTGCATCATCATCACCGTCAGTTCTGCGGTGCGCACCTGTGCGGGTTCAACGTCCGCAGGCTCGAGAAAACGAGTGAAGATATCCAGGCGATCGCGCTCCACCGGGTAGGTGATCAGTGTCTCGCTGGCAAGGTCCTCGGCGACGATGTACGGCTTGTTGGCCAAGGGGTGCTGGTTGGCCACGGCGAGCATGGCTTCGTAGGTGAATAGCGGTACATAGGTCAGGCCGGCCAGGTCCAGGGGGTCGGAGGTCACCACCAGGTCGAGGTCACCGCGGGCCAGTGCGGGCAATGGCGCAAAGGCAAAGCCTGAGGCCAGGTCGAGCTCGACCTCTGGCCAGGCATCGCGGAACTGGTCGATGGTTGGCATCAGCCACTGGAAGCAGCTGTGGCATTCGATGGCCATGTGCAGGCGTCCGGCGGTGCCGCCGGCGAGGCGGGCAATGTCACGCTCCGCGCCGCGTAGCAGCGGCAGGGTGGCATCGGCCAGTTGTAGCAGGCGCAGGCCAGCGCTGGTGAAGCGGATCGGTTTTGTCTTGCGCATGAACAGTTGCATGCCCAAGCGTTCTTCCAGCTCTTTGAACTGATGGGACAAGGCCGACTGAGTCAGGTGCAGGCGTTCC
The DNA here is from genome assembly GCF_050312595.1 of Pseudomonas sp. UM16. NCBI lineage: Bacteria > Pseudomonadati > Pseudomonadota > Gammaproteobacteria > Pseudomonadales > Pseudomonadaceae > Pseudomonas > Pseudomonas sp. UM16. The sequence goes on from NZ_JBNPJT010000016.1 coordinate 50,112, forward strand.
GCAGCCTCGACCAGGCTGTCGGCCTCGCGCAGGGCGTTCAGGGTTTTGAGGTGGCGAATTTCCAGCACGACGGTGCTCCATGAATAAACTTTGAGATGAACACGAATTTATTGAGTTTGTCTCATGTTGCCTTGACTGTCGACAATAGCGCCATCTTTTATAGGGAGCACGATTGTCATGGCACTGGCCCACAACCTTGGTTTTCCGCGCATTGGCGCTGACCGCGAGCTGAAAAAAGCCCAGGAGGCGTACTGGAAAGGCGACCTCGACCAGGCTGGCTTGCAAGCGGTGGGGCGTGAGCTGCGTGCCCGTCACTGGCAGTTGCAAAAAGATGCCGGTATCGACCTGCTACCGGTGGGTGACTTTGCCTGGTACGACCAGGTCTTGAGCCACTCGCTGACCTTCGGCGCGATTCCTGAGCGTTTTGCCAAGGCCTTGGGCAGTGATGGCTTGCCGACCCTCGACACCCTGTTCGCCATGGCCCGTGGTGCCAGCACGTGCTGCGGCGGCGAGCACGGCCAGGCGCAATATGCCCAAGAGCTGACCAAGTGGTTCGACACCAACTATCACTACCTGGTACCGGAGTTCAGTGCTGACCAACGCTTCCTGCTCAGTTGGGATCAATTGTTCGACGAAGTCGCCGAAGCTCAAGCCCTGGGCCATGCCGTCAAACCAGTGCTGATCGGGCCGTTGACCTACCTGTGGCTGGGCAAAGCCAAGGGCGCTGAGTTCGATAAGCTCGAGCTGTTGGAACGCTTGCTGCCGGTCTACGGCGAAATCCTCAGTCGCTTGGCGCGCCAGGGTGTGGAGTGGGTGCAGATCGATGAGCCGATTCTTGGCCTCGACCTGCCGCAAGACTGGAAGAATGCGTTCGAACGCGCCTATCACATCCTTCAATACTCGCCGCTGAAGAAGTTGCTGGCGACCTACTTCAGTGGTCTGGAAGACAACCTCGGCCTGGCCGTTGGCCTGCCGGTGGATGGCTTGCACATTGATCTGGTGCGCGCGCCAGAGCAGTTACCGACCGTACTTGACCGGCTGCCGAGCTATAAAGTGCTGTCGCTGGGTGTGGTCAATGGCCGTAACGTCTGGCGTTGCGACCTGGAACAAGCCCTGGAGCAATTGCAGCAGGCTAAGCAGCGCTTCGGTGCCAACCTGTGGGTCGCCGGTTCCTGCTCGTTGTTGCACAGCCCGGTGGACCTGGCGCGCGAAGACAAGCTCGATGCCGAACTGAAAAGCTGGCTGGCCTTCGCCGTGCAAAAGTGCGAAGAAATTGCCGTGCTGGCCAAGGCTCTGGAAGCACCGCACCTGCCGGCAGTGCAAAACGCGCTGACCACCAGTCGCGCAGTACAGCAAAGCCGTGTGCAGTCGCCGCGTATCCATAAACCTCAGGTACAGGCACGCCTGGCTGCGGTGAGCGCGGCTGACAGCCAGCGTCAGTCGCCGTTTGCCCAGCGTATCGAGGCCCAGCGTCGGCACCTGCAGTTGCCGGCCTTCCCGACCACGACCATTGGCTCGTTCCCACAGACTTCGGCCATCCGTCTGGCGCGCCAGGCCTACAAGCAGGGCAAACTGTCGGCCAATGACTACACCGACGCCATGCACAGCGAAATCCGCCACGCCGTACAAGTGCAGGAGCGTCTTGGTCTGGACGTGCTGGTGCACGGTGAGGCCGAACGCAACGACATGGTCGAGTACTTTGCTGAGCAACTGGACGGCTACATCTTCACCCGATTCGGTTGGGTCCAGAGCTACGGTTCGCGCTGCGTGAAGCCTGCGATCATCTATGGCGACCTGAGCCGCCCACAGCCGATGACCGTGTCCTGGATCGAATACGCCCAGCGCCTGACCAGCAAGGTCATGAAAGGTATGCTGACGGGCCCGGTGACCATGTTGATGTGGTCGTTCCCCCGCGAGGATGTGTCGCGCAAAGTCCAGGCTGAGCAGTTGGCGCTGGCCATTCGCGATGAAGTGCAGGACCTGGAAGCAGCCGGTATCAAGATCGTACAGATCGACGAAGCGGCCTTCCGCGAGGGCTTGCCGTTGCGCCGGGCGCAATGGCAAGGCTACCTGGACTGGGCTGTCGAGGCCTTCCGCCTGTGTTCCAGCGGCGTGCGGGATGAAACCCAGATACATACGCACATGTGCTACAGCGAATTCAACGATGTGATCGAGGCCATCGCGGCGATGGATGCCGACGTGATCACCATCGAGACTTCGCGTTCGGACATGGAACTGCTTGAAGCCTTCAACGCCTTCGCCTACCCCAACGATATCGGCCCGGGCGTGTATGACATCCATTCGCCGCGGGTGCCGGACACCGCCGAGATGGTCAAGTTGATGAGCAAGGCGGTCCAGCGTATTCCGGCTGAGCGTCTGTGGGTCAACCCGGACTGCGGCCTGAAGACCCGCGCCTGGCCGGAGACGGAAGCGGCGTTGGTGAACATGGTTGCCGCTGCGCGTCAGTTGCGTAGCGAATTGGCCTGAAGTCTGTAGGCCTACCACTCGGCGACTGTCATTAAACGGTCACGGTTTTGTGGCAGCGCGCCCGCATGAAAGTCATCAGACTCCCGCTCTACTGGGGATTTGCATTCTGGTGTTTCTGTCATGCGGGCTTTTTGCTTTTTTCTGGCGCTGATCTGCGCCTTACCTTCTTTTGCAGCGGCGCGTTGCGATGTCAACGTGCCAACCGAACACGTCGCACTCGCACAGCTGAACCTGGCGTACCAGAGCATCGGTCGTGATTCGGACCCGGCACTGCTGTTGGTCATGGGGCTCGGTGGCCAGTTGATCCATTGGCCCGATGAAGTGGTGGTTGCCTTGTGCCAACAAGGCTTTCGGGTGATCCGCTACGACAACCGCGACGTCGGCCTGAGCACCTGGAGTCAGGCGCCAGGCACTGCCAACCTGGCGTATCAGGTCGTGCGTTTCAAGCTCGGACTCTCGGTAGAGGCGCCGTATAGCCTCAATGACATGGCTGAAGATGGCTTGAGCTTGATGGACGCCCTGCAGATCGAACGCTTCCACGTGCTTGGTGTGAGCATGGGCGGGATGATCGCTCAGCATATGGCTGGGCTTGCCCCGCAACGAGTCGAAAGCCTGACATTGATCATGTCCAGTTCCGGTGCTCAAGGCTTACCGACGCCCAGCCCGGCCTTGTTGCAGTTGCTGTCCAGACGCGAGGCACCCAACCGTGAAGTGGCCATCGAACAGCAGGCCGACCTGTTGGCCGCGTTAGGCAGCCCGCAGGTCAAGGATGATCGTCAGGCATTGCTGCAACAAGCAGCGCAATCCTATGACCGGGCCTTTAATCCGCAGGGGGCTGAGCGTCAGATCATGGCGATTCTTGCCGAACCGAGCCGGGTCGCGTTGCTCAATCGCCTGCATGTCCCCACGCTAGTGGTGCACGGCACCGCCGATCCGTTGTTGCCGGTGATGCATGGTGTACATCTGGCTGCGCATATTCAGGGCAGTCAGCTGAAACTGATTCCAGGCTTGGCCCATCGATTCCAGGAGCAGTACAAGGGCGCGTTGCTGGGGGCGGTGTTGCCCTATCTGAAGACGCAGCGGCTGACGGATGCCCATCTGGCGGTGTATTGATCGCGGAGCTGCACTTCGCTCAGTGCAGCCTGACCCAGATACTGACCAGAACCGTCGCCGCCACCAGCCACGCCACCGCCGCCAACGCCAACGACAGCTCCAGGCGCATGCGGTCGAGCAATACGTACAAGGCCGCCAGGTAGACGAAGTAGGGGATGATCGACCACATGCCAAACAGGATGGTGGTTTTCAAGTCCTCCAGCGAGCGGCCTTTGCCGACGATGTAATGGGCAATCAGGGCGAAGGTCGGAAACAGCGGGACCAATCCGGCGATGTAGTAATTGCGGGTTTTTGCCAGGGCGGCAAGGATCACCACCACCGCCGCGCCCAGGCAGGCTTTGAGTATCAGGTCCACATGTGTTCTCGCGCTAGCGGCCGGTCAACCCAAGCCATATTTTTTCACTTTGTCGAACAGGGTGGTCTTGGCCATGCCCAGCTCCTGGCTGGCCTGGCTGAGGTTGCCGCCGGTGCGTTGCAAGGCATCGCTGAGCAGGTTGCGCTCAAAGGCCTCGACCGCTTCGGCAAAACCCAGGCCCTGGTTGCCGCTGGCGCCGGCTTTCTTGAACGCTGGCAGGCCCAACGCGTAGCGTTCGGCGACGTTGCGCAGCTCACGCACGTTACCTGGCCAGTCGTGGGCCATCAGTCGCGACAGGGTCTGGCTGTCCAGTTGAGGAATTTCCCGGTCGAAGCGCAATGACGACAACTGCAGGAAATGCTCGAACAGCTGCAGGATGTCTTCACGACGCTCGCGCAGCGGCGGCAGTTCCAGGGTAACGACGTTGAGACGGTAGTACAGGTCGCTGCGAAACTGTCCGCTCTGGCCAAGGGCGTCGAGGTCGGATTTGGTCGCGGCAATTACCCGGCAATCCACGGCAATGCTCTGGTTCGAACCCAGGCGCTCGAGGGTGCGTTCCTGCAGTACGCGCAAAAGCTTGATTTGCAGGTTGATCGGCATGCTTTCGACTTCGTCGAGAAACAGCGTGCCGCCATTGGCATGCTCGATTTTGCCGATGCGGCGTTTGCCCGCGCCGGTAAACGCATTGGCCTCGTGACCGAAGATTTCGCTTTCGAACAGGTTCTCGGGCAGGCCGCCGCAGTTCAGGGCGACGAAGGGCTGCGCCTGGCGGCGGCTGAAATCATGCAGGCAACGCGCGACCAGCTCTTTGCCGGTGCCGGTTTCGCCTTCAATCAGGACGTTGGCCGAGGTGTCGGCAACGTTGGCGATCAGTTCGCGCAAGTTCTGCATGGCCGGCGAGCGGCCGATGATCCGACCTTCCAGGGTGCTCTGTTCGGCCAGTTGCCGCCGCAGGGCGAAGACTTCCCGTGACAGCCCGCGTTGTTCCAGGGCACGGCGCACCACTTCGACCAGGCGTTCCGGGGCAAAGGGTTTTTCCATGAAATCGTAGGCGCCGTTGCGCATGGCGCCGACGGCCATGTCGATATCGCCATGGCCGGTGATCAGCACCACCGGCAGGCTGCTGTCGCGGGCCTTGAGCCGGCTCAGCAGCTCCAGACCATCAATACCGGGCAGACGGATGTCGCTGACGACGATGCCGGCGAAGTCATCGCCGATGCGCTGCAGGGCTTCTTCGGCGCTGCCGACGCCCTCACAGGCGATATCTTCCAGCGCCAGGGCCTGCTGGCAGCCGAGCAGCACATGCGGGTCGTCTTCGACGATCAGGACGGTAAGGGGCGCTTGATTCATAGGGACTCGGCAGATTCTGTAGGGGCATTGACCAGGGGCAGGGTGAGGACGAACGCCGTGCCACCACTGGCAGGGTGTTCGACACTCAGGTTGCCCCTGGCTGCGGCGGCGAGGCTGGCGGACAGGGTCAGGCCCAGGCCCAGGCCGTGCTCTCCCGGCTTGGTGGTGAAAAACGGTTCGAACAAATGCTTGCGCGCTTCGTCATCGATGCCGTGACCATTGTCGCGCACTCGCAGGCGGTATTTGTCGCCTTGCCGTTCGCCTTCGAGCCAGAGCTCGGGCAGCGGCTGCGCGGCCATGGCGTCGAGGGCGTTACCGATCAGGTTGACCAGAATCTGTTCCAGGCGGGTCTGATCGATTGCCAGTTGTTGGTCGTCGAACTGGCTGTTGAGTTTCAAATGGCAGCCGGCAATGCGGTTACCCAGTACTTGCAGGCTGGCGTCTACCGCTTTGACCAGTGAAGCCTGGCCGCTGTCGTCACCGCGGCGGGCGAAGGAGCGCAGGCTGGCGGTGATGCGGCCCATGCGATCGATCAGGTCGTTCATGGTGCGCAAGTTGGTGCTGGCGGTTTCCAGGGCACCGCGCTCAAGAAAGCGCACGGTATTGCCCGACAGCGTGCGCAGCGCCGCCAGCGGCTGGTTCAGTTCATGGGCGATGCTGGTGGACATCTGGCCGATGGCAGCGAGCTTGCCGGCCTGGACCAGTTCGTCCTGGGCGTGGCGCAAGGTCTGTTCGGCCTGCCGGCGCTCGCGAATCTGGCCCTTGAGACGGTCATTGCTGGCACGCAGGTCCGCCGTGCGCTCAGTGATCTTGCGCTCCAGCTGACTGTTGGCTTCTTCCAGGGCTTCACGGGCGGCCAGGCGGGTGGCAATCACCTTGCGGCGTTCGTTCCAGGCAATCAGTACGATGGTCAGCAGGGCAAAGGCCACGGCCACCAGCATGCCCTGGATGATCGACTCGCGGCGCAGGTCCTGCAGAGGCGTGAGCAGGGTGAAATGCCAGGGTGTGTCGCTCAGACGCCGGGTCTGGGCCAGGTAGGCGACTTCGCGGCGCCCGTCGCCGAGTTCGGCATTGGCCGGAAAACTCAGCTTCTCGACGCCGTCGGCAAGCGTTTCCCGCGACAAGGGTTGCAGCTCATTGAGTGGCCACCAGTAGTACTGCAGGCTACGGGCCAGTTGCTCTTTGATCTCCGGGGTCAGCGGGCGCACCGACTTGAGTCGGCGGGCCGGATCGCTGGAAAGAATGATGATGCCGTTCTCGTCGCTGACGAAGGCTTCCAGACGGGCCCGTTGCCAGCGTTCTTCCATGTTTTCCAAGCGTACCTTGATGACGGCCACGCCAATGATCTTGCCGTGTTCTTCCAGGCCATGGGCCAGGTAATAACCAGGCTCACCGGTGGTGCTGCCGATACCATAGAAGCGTCCAGGCTGGCCGCGTACGGCATGCTGAAAATAGGCTCGGAACGACAAATCTTCGCCAAGGAAGCTGTCTACATCACGCCAGTTGCTGGTGGCCTGTACTCGGCCAGTGGTATCGAGGACGAAGATCGCCCGGCTGCGGCTGCGCCGGTTCAGGCCTTCAAGGTATTCGTTGACCGTCTGGCGATGCTCGCCATCGGGCTCGGTCAGCAGGCTGGAAACGCTGTTTTCCAGTTCCAGCAGGCTGGGCAGATAGGTGTATTTGCTGATTTCGCTTTCGACGCCGCGCGCGTGCAGCTCAAGCTGGCGCTCGCCGGATTCGCTCAAGGTGCGGATGCCGTTGTGTTCGCTGATCAGGAAGCCAGCCACACCCAGGCCGATCATCAGCAGGATGATCAAGGGCGGCATCAACAGTTGGCGGATCAGACGGGGTTTCACGGCAAGGGCAGGCTTGGCTGGGCGAAAGAGCGTGGGGGCACATTTCATCACAGTGGCCTTGGTACGACCAGCACCCTCTGCCCGGCGTACGCCGAACAGAGGGTGCTGGTCATCACCTCAGTGTTGCAGGATTTTGCTGAGGAAGTGCTGGGTGCGCTCATCACGGGCACTCTGGTCACCGAAGAATTCTTCTTTGGTGCAGTCCTCGATGATGTTGCCCTTGTCCATGAAGATCACCCGATTGGCGACCTTGCGGGCAAAGCCCATTTCATGGGTCACGCACATCATGGTCATGCCTTCGTGGGCCAGTTGCACCATGACGTCGAGGACTTCACTGACCATTTCCGGGTCCAGCGCCGAGGTCGGTTCGTCGAACAGCATGACGATCGGGTCCATGGCCAGGGCGCGGGCAATCGCTACACGCTGCTGCTGGCCACCAGAGAGCTGGCCGGGGTGCTTTTTCGCCTGGTTGCTAAGACCGACGCGCTCGAGCAGCGCCAGGCCCTTCTTGGTTGCTTCCGCTTCGCTGCGACCGAGGACCTTGCGCTGGGCAATGGTCAGGTTCTCAGTGATGGTCAGGTGCGGGAACAGCTCGAAGTGCTGGAACACCATGCCGACCTTCGAACGCAGTTTGGGCAGGTTGGTCTTGGGGTCGGCGATCGAGGTGCCGTCGACGATGATGTCACCCTTCTGGAACGGTTCCAGGGCGTTGACACACTTGATCAGGGTCGACTTGCCCGAACCGGACGGGCCGCAAACCACCACCACTTCGCCTTTCTTGACTTCGGTGTTGCAGTCGGTCAGAACCTGGAAGTCGCCGTACCACTTGTTGACGTTCTTGATGGAAATCATACGGTTATCCTTTTCTGCAGACGCTTGACCAGGAAGGAAGCGGAGAAGCTGATGACAAAGTAGACAACGCCGGCGAACACCAGGAACTCGTTGGAGCGCCCGATGATGTCGCCACTGGCACGTGCCGAGTTGAGGAAGTCGACCAGGCCGACGGTGTAGACCAGCGAGGTGTCCTGGAACAGGATGATGCTTTGCTGCAGCAGCAGCGGGGTCATCTTGCGAAACGCCTGGGGCAGGATGATCAGACGCATGGTCTGGCTGTAGGACATGCCCAGGGCTTGCGCCGCACCCATCTGGCCCTTGGAGATCGACTGCACACCGGCGCGGACAATTTCACAGAAGTACGCCGCCTCGAACATCATGAACGCAACGACGCAGGAGGTGAAGGCACCGATCGGCGTGTCTTCGCCGGTGATCCAGCGCAGCACGAAAGGGACCGCCAGGTAGAACCAGGTGATTACCAGCAGCAACGGAATGGAGCGGAAGTAGTTGACGTAGACGCCAGCGATGTTCGCCAGCAGCTTGTTCGACGACAGTCGCATCAAGGCCAGGATAGTCCCGAGTACGATGCCGCCGACTACGCCCATGACCATCAGTTGCAAGGTCATGACCATGCCGTTCCACAGGCCTGGCAGGGCAGGGATGATTCCACTGAAGTCCATTATTTGCCCCCCACGGAGATCAGGCCGGGTACCGCGACTTTCTTCTCGATCATGCGCATCAGCAGCATCAGGCCCATGTTCAGGGTGAAGTAGATCAAGGTTGCCAGGGTGAAGGCTTCAAACAGGTTGGCCGAGAATTCGGCGGTCTGTTTGGTTTGTGCCAGCAGCTCCATCAGGCCGATCAGCGAGGCCACCGAAGAGTTCTTGAACACGTTCAGAAATTCTGAGGTAAGCGGCGGAATGATGATCCGGTAGGCTTGCGGCAGCAGCACATTCCAGTAAATCTGCGGCAGGCTGAAGCCCATGGCGCGAGCGGCGGCTTCCTGGCCACGTGGCAGCGCCTGGATACCGGTGCGCACTTGTTCGCAAACCCGCGCGGCGGTGAACAGACCCAGGCAGATGACCACGCTGATCAGTGCCGAGGTAGTGGGGTTGAGGTCCTGTTTGAACCATTCCTGCAAGCCCTCAGGCAGCAGGTCGGGCACCAGGAAGTACCAGATGAACAGCTGCACCAGCAGCGGTACGTTACGAAACAGTTCCACGTAGCACGTGGCAATACCCGATACCAGACGGTTCGGGACAGTACGCATAACGCCGAGTACCGAACCCAGCAGCAATGCGATGATCCAGGCGGCAATGGCAATGGCGATGGTCCAGCCCAGACCGGTGATATACCAGTCCAGATAGGTTTCGCTACCCACGCCGGTGGACTTGAAGAATACGCCCCAGTCCCAGTTGTAATTCATCGGGATCTCCCCTCAGATCAGTTGTTTCACGGGCACCTTCGAGCATCCGAGGGCGCAAGGCACCCTCGGATGAAAGGTTAGACACTAACTAGCTGGGGATCAGGACTTCTTTTCGTCTGCAGCTTTGTCGGTAGGATTGGCGATCAGCGCCTTGAGCTCGTCGCTCATCGGGAATTGCAGGTTCAGGCCTTTTGGTGGGACAGGCTGGTTGAACCACTTGTCGTAGATCTTGTTGATCTCGCCCGACTTGTAGAGGCCGACGATGGCCTTATCGACCGCGGCCTTGAACGGTGCGTCATCTTTGCGGACCATGCAGCCGTAGATTTCGTAGGACTGTGGGGTGCCGACGATGGCCCAGCCTTTCGGGTTTTTGGCCTTGGCCATTTCACCGGCGAGCAGTGCGTCGTCCATCATGAAGGCAACAGCGCGGCCGGATTCGAGCATCTGGAACGACTCGCCATGGTCTTTGGCCGAGATGACGTTCATTTTCATCTGCTTGTCGGCGTTCATCGACTTGAGGATGCGCTCGGAGGTGGTGCCAGCGGTGGTCACCACGTTCTTGCCAGCCAGGTCCGGGAAGTCCTTGTACTTGGCGTTCTCAGGCTTGCCATCCTCGGCTTTGGTCAGCAGGCGGGTGCCGACTTCAAAGATGCCGACCGAGAAAGCCACTTGCTGCTGACGCTCGACGTTGTTGGTGGTCGAACCACACTCGACGTCAACGGTACCGTTCTGCACCAGCGGGATGCGGGTCTGCGAGGTGACGAGGTTGTATTTGACCTTCAGGTCTGGCTTGTTCAGGTCCTTTTTCAGGGCCTCGACGATTGCCAGCTGGATGTCGTGGGAGTAACCGACGGGTTTGCCCGAAGCGTCGGCGATGTAGGAGAACGGGATAGAGGCGTCGCGGTGCCCCAGGGTAATGGTGCCCGAGTCGTTGATCTTTTTCAGGGTACCGGTCAGCTCTGCGGCGGTGACTGGCATGCTGATCAAAGCGGCCGTGATGGCTGCGCCCAACAGGTGGGGAACAATACGCATCAAAATTTCCTCGACGTTGTTTTTTTTATGGAGCCGTTGGCGGGCTCTTTCGTTCAGCGAACACTGCAATGAAGCGGTTTGCGCATTCGGGTACTGAGTGTAGAGCATGACTCGTGCCAAGCCCTGATTCCGATCATAACGCCCCGGAAATACTGGGGATTAAAGTTTTTTGACGATTGATTGTTGAATTTCGGTGTCCGGCATCCCGAATTTGTGTGTTCTTGTTGTTCGGAAATCCGAATGATAGACAGGTCGAGCAGGCGTCAGGTCGGGTCAGGGTGGGTGGTAATGGGGTAACTCCACGGCACGAAGTAGAGGTGGTCTTCTGGCTTTTTCTGCCTGGAGAGCATTTCATGTCAACAATTCCTATCCCCTTCGACTCGATCGATGCACTAATCGCTCAGCAGTTACCTGGCTGGTTGACGGCGGCCCAGGTCGATCATCTGTGGGCATTACAGCGTGCGATGAGGAGGCAGCAGGCCAACGCTCAGCAGATGCGCGAGTTGCTGGATGCTATCCCTGCACTGGATGCATACGCCGCTCCTTTTCTTGTAAGTGCATTGACTCAGGAAGGGCTCGCCGATGCTAATGTGCGCGGAGCCCAGGTGCATACCGAGCAAGAAGTGACCTTGCCCACGGCGGCGCCACACCTGCCGCCGCCCCGGTACACCTTCACCTCGAGGCAAAGCTTGCTGGCTGCGGCATTGCATAACTACAGCGAGGAGGAAACCCAGCCGTCGCCATTACGTCGTGCGCAACTGCTGGATGCTGACGGCCAGCCGCTGGCGCTCAGCTTTGGGGCCTTTGCCCGGTTGTGCAGACGTCTGGACCTTGGCGGGCGCTATCAAACTGTGCTGCAGGCGTGTCTGCAGCCGCAGGACATGTCTGCCAGGCAAGCCATCGAGGGTTTGTTTGAGGAAAGTCAGCGCTCGCGGTTGGAGGTCGCGGTGCGCATCGCCAAGCTCAAAGGCGAGCTCGACGAGCGCAGCTACCTGCTTATGCTTGCGGTGTTTTCGCCAGCACCCATTGTGCCGCCGATTCCCGGAGGGCTGACACCTCGTCAGCTGTTTCTGCTGGGCAAACGCATTCATGGTGTGGTGGCAATGGAAATGCGGCTGGCGAAAGATACTGCGCTGGAGTCGGTCATTGTCTGGATTCCGGATGATCCCCAGCTGCCGGTGGCCTGCTATGGCTCTTGGGAAGCCGTGTATCAAGCGCTCGCCAGCCGTTTGCGCAACGCCTCCTACCGGACCTTCTTCTCAAGGTTTATCAGTCAGCGGGATCGCTCAGCCTTCACCGATAAGCTCGCCAACCTGATGCGTTCAGCCACTGCAGGTGAGCCGCTGGAGCTTGATGGCCGAAACTTTGCTCTCCCTACATCACTTTTCGTCCATCTGCGTACCTTGCACATCGACAAACAATTGGACGATGCCAGGGTTCTGGCGGTGCCCACCGACGATGAGGACAAGTCCTCAAGACGTGAGCGACTAGAGGGGTATCAACGTGCCGGGCTGGACTTGTTGAACTTGATCGGGCTGTTTGTGCCGGTTCTGGGCGAAGTCATGTTGACCGTGGCGGCGGTTCAGCTTGCCGATGAGGTGTATGAAGGTTACCAGGACTGGCAACTGGGAGACCGCCAGGCGGCCTTGGATCACTTGTTTGGGGTTGCGCAGAGCTTGGCGGTAGGGGTGGTGGTTGGCAAGCTAAGCGAGCAGGCTCTGCACCTTACCCAGCGTGTGCCTTTTGTCGATGGCCTGGTGCCGCTGCGTACCGATGCGGGTCGGCTCAAACTGTGCAGTGACGAACTACTGGCTTATCAGGTGACGGATCGGGAAGCACCCTTGGGCAGCCGGGTTCGTTACGCCGATCACTGGCGCTTGCGCCTGCATGAGGGGACTTTTCAAGTGTTGCAAGACCCTGCTACGGGCCGCTGGCGGATTCGCCATCCACACCGTGCCGATTATGCGCCTGCGTTGGAGCACAATGGCAGTGGTGGCTGGCAGCACGAACTGGAGCAACCACAATATTGGCGGGGCGCTGGGTATCTGGTGCAGCGTCTGGGCAGTCGCTTGGCCGAGGTGTCAGATGCGATGGCCCAGGCCTTGCTCGAAATCACAGGTTTTGATCAGGCCCAACTGCGACAACTGCATCTGGAGAACGCTGGCGCACCTGCACGGTTGCTCGATGCCCTGGAACGTTTTGAAGTGAATATGCGCTACCCGGCGTTGCGAGGTGAGGCATTCGAGGAGCAGCTGAGGCAGCGGCAGGCGATGCCAGACGCAGCGCAAGGCCTTTTGATACGGGATTTCCCTGGCTTGTCGGTGCGTGGTGCGCGGGAGATTGTTGAGCAGGCAAGTGGTGCGCTGGTTGACGGCATGCTTGCCAGCAGTCGGGTGCCGCTGGCGCTCGCGGAGCGGGCACGCTGGTTTCTGCGCGATAGCCGGGTGGACAGGGCGTGCGCGGGGCTGTACCTGGCGCAAGCCGTCAACGCTGATTGCGAACGGTTGGTGCTAGGGTTGATCGATCGCCTTGCGCCATGGCCAGAGGCCATACGGTTCGAGTTGCGCGAAAGGGCGCCGGATGGGCCGCTGCTGGCTTCGCGCGGGGCTGCGCAGTCTGTACACGTACGGCGCATTATCAAGGGGCGGCGGGGCTATCTGGCCATGGACGGAGACCGTGTTGGGCAGGCGGCACCCACGGACAACCTGCTCACGGCCTTATTGCTGAGCATGGAGCAAGGACAGAAAGTACTGCTCGGTGGTGCGCAGTTGACCGAGCTGGGGTTGAGGGACTGCCTGGTGGCTCGCGTCAGCAGCAACCGTGAGCAGGTGGCTGAGTTGGTCGGCATGGTCCCCATCGGTATTGGCGTGCGGCCGCCTCTGCGGTTTGCCGACGGGCGTCTGGGTTATCCACTCAGTGGCCGTGGGCAGAGCAGTCGGCAAGCGACCAGACGGGGCATCCAGCAGATCTACCCCACGCTTAGCGACGACCAGTTAACGGCTTACCTGCTGGACGTGTTAGGCAGAGGAGAAAGCTTGTGGGGCCACTACCATGAGCTTCAAGAGCAACTGGCTCGCCTGCGCCAAGCCTTGTATGCCTGGCAGAGTGAGTGGCGCAATCCCCTCGATGCGCTCAGGCGCAGGAGGGTTGCCACAGGATTGCGTCGCTGCTGGCGCCGTAAGCTCGTCGGCCTCGACGATGAGTACATGCTGACCATCGAGGGTGAGCGCGTGGGTAGCCTGCCATTACTACCAGCGGGGGTGACATTCAGTCATGTGCGCCGTCTGGTATTGCGCGACATGGACCTGAGCAGTCTTGCGGAAGATTTTCTGCCGCGCTTCAATCGGCTGATCGAACTGGATTTAAGTAACAATCAACTCACTGCCATTCCTGCCGGCATCGAACAGCTGACTCAGCTCAGGCAATTGCATCTCGCTCACAATCAGATCGCCATGGATGCGCAAGGTGATCGGCGTCTCGGTGCGCTGACGCGGCTGCAAACACTCGATCTGAGCCACAACCCACTTGGGCGGGTACCGGCGCTGGAGGGCAACAGGAGTTTGCGACGGTTGCTGCTGCGTGCGGTGGGCATTGAAAATCTGTCGTCCTCTGGCCGGGAACTGCCCTGGCGCGCTTACATCGACCTTCGGGACAACCGCATTCGCCAGCTACGGGATGAGCTGCAAGTTTTGCGACAACGCGTTCAACGCATGAGCCTGCATGACAACCCATTGGATGCGCCGAGCGAAATGCTGCTGGACCAAGCGGCCAGCATATCCGATCCAGTTGCCAGAGGGGGAGCTCTGTCCACCATCATGCGGTCGATGCTGCGGTTCGCGATCTCTGGCTTGGCGATGAGCAAGGCGCGCTGCGCGAACAGCGTCGAGCGCTTTGGGATAGGCTGCAGCAAGAGCCTGGGTCGGCGGATCTGTTGCGCTTTCTCGCGGATTTTTCTCGCCTTGAGGAATTCGAAGGTCACCCGCAGGGTTATCGCAGGCGTGTGTGGACGATGCTAAGCGCCTGTGAGCAGCATGAAGCCCTGCGCTTGCGCCTGTTTCGCGAAGCAGGTGGGCCGCGAACCTGTGAAGATCGTTTGCTGATGATCTTCAGTCAGCTGGAAATCAGTGTCCTGGCCGAGATCGCTATGTTCGCAGGCCCGATGAATCGGGTGGAGGCGCGTTTGCTCCGGTTGGGGCGCTCATTGTTTCGTCTGGATGAAGTCGACCGAATTGCCGCCCAGCATACGCTCCGCTTGCGCGAGGGGGCGAGACCGGAAGTGGATGAGATAGAGCTGCGTCTTGCCTATCGGACAAGGCTTGCGTCAGCGCTTGAGTTGCCCGCTCAGCCTGGGGAGATGTACTACGAGGACCATGCGCCAATAACGACCAGCGATGTGCGAAGGGCCGAGGCGGCAGTCTTGCGTGCCGAGACCCCGGAGGTCTTGATCGCTTCACTGGCGCAGCGCCCGTTCTGGGAAACGTATATGCGCGAACGTCACGCGCAACGCTTCGAAGCGCTTGTTACGCCTTTTCATGAGCGTTTGGCGCACTACTTGGAGGAGGTCGAAAGCTCAGGCGAGCGGGTCTATCTGGAGCGAAGCAATGCATTGATGAGGGAACTGGCGAATGCCGAGCGAGAGTTACTGCTCACCCTAACCAGGGAAGCCGATGAGCGCAGTCGTACTTGAGCCGAAGTGCAACTGGAGGGTCAGGTGAATGCGAGCACCCACCTGACCGTCCGCTGGCCATCACTCAGGCGGCGCGAACCCGGGCACGATTCACTTCGACCTGTTGCAGGTAGTCACGCAGCACTTGCTGTTCTGCCTGGCTGGTGAACAAGCCGAGCTTGGTGCGGCGCCAGAGGATATCGTCGGCGTTAGTCGCCCATTCCTCGCTGCACAGGTAATCCACTTCACGGGTGAACAGGCCACCGCCAATGGCTTCGCCCAGGTCCGCAGGGCCCTGAACGCCTTCGAGCAAGCGCCAGACACGGCTGCCGTAGGTCAGTGCCCACCGCTTGGCAATCTCCGCTGGTAGCCAGCCACAGCGCGCCAGAATCGCATCCGCCAAGGCGAATGGGGTTGTCATGTCTTCGCCACCCGGCAGCGCTGCATTGGCCGTCCAGCTGCCGCGCATCTGGGTGAAGAAGGGCGCGAGCTGACTCATCGCCGACTCGGCCAGCTTGCGGTAAGTGGTCAATTTGCCACCGAATACCGACAGTAGCGGTGCTTCACCCGTACTGGCAGAGAGCGCCAGGGTGTAGTCGCGGGTCACCGCCGAGGGATTATCCGACTCGTCGTTGCACAGCGGGCGTACACCGGCGTAGGTGTGCAGGATATCGGCACGGCTGAGCTGGTGATTGAAGTGTTGGTTGACCACGTTGAGCAAATAGTCGGTCTCGCTTTCAGTGATCGTGACCTTGGCCGGGTCACCAGTGTATTCGCGGTCAGTGGTGCCGATCAGGGTGAAGCGTTCCAGGTATGGAATGGCGAAGACGATGCGCTGGTCTTCGTTCTGCAGGATGTAGGCATGCTCGCCGTCATACAGCTTCGGCACGATCAGGTGGCTACCCTGGATCAGGCGAATGCCGTAAGGCGCATCCAGCTTAAGGTCATCCTCAATGAATTTGGCCACCCATGGGCCGGCCGCATTGACCAGGGCGCGAGCACGAATCGACTGCTGGCTGCCATCGGCATGTTCCAGTTGTACCTGCCACACGCCGTCGATACGGCAGGCGCTGAGGCAGCGGGTACGAGTGCGAATGTCTGCACCGTTTTCGCGAGCGGCCATTGCGTTGAGTACCACCAGGCGGGCGTCATCCACGGCGCAGTCAGCGTACTCGAAGCCGCGGGTGATGCCTGCTTTGAGCGGATTGCCCGGGCCGAAGCGCAGGCTGCGTGAAGCGCCGAGCTTTTTGCGTTTGCCCAGGTGATCGTAAAGGAACAGACCGGCACGAATCATCCAGGCTGGGCGCAGGTGCGGGCGGTGCGGCAGCACGAAGCGCATCGGTTTGACGATATGCGGGGCTTTGGCCAGCAGCACTTCACGCTCGGCCAGGGCTTCGCGCACCAAGCGAAACTCGTAGTGTTCCAGGTAACGCAGGCCGCCGTGGATCAACTTGCTGCTGGCCGAGGAGGTGTGGCTGGCCAGGTCGTCTTTTTCGCAAAGAAACACCGACAGGCCACGTCCAGCCGCGTCGGCGGCGATGCCCACGCCGTTGATGCCGCCGCCGATAATGGCGAGGTCATAGATGTCGGCAAGGGCGGGCGATGACAAGCTGGATTGCGGCACGGGTGGCTTCCTCAAAGACTTTCTAGCATCGAATTTGAACATTGATGTTCATTTTCGAAAATACTAGCGCAACAGAATGCGGGCTGCCAGTCGCTTTTCATAGAAAATACTGATCGGATGACAATTAAATGAAAAATAACGAACATTTACGCTGCCACCGTTGCGGTGGCAGCTGTTGCAGGCTCAGACCACTTCCAGGCGAATCTTGTACTGGTTGAGCAGTTGAGTGAGCGCGGGTACCGGCGCCTGGTCGGTGACCAGGCAGTCAATCAGACTGATCGATCCCAGGCGCACCATGGCATTGCGCCCGAACTTGCTGGAGTCGGCAGCAAGGATCACCTGACGGGCATTGGCGATGATTGCCTGGGAAACCCGGACTTCTTGATAATCAAAGTCCAGCAGGCTGCCGTCTTCGTCGATGCCGCTGATACCGACCAGGGCGAAGTCGACTTTGAACTGATTGATGAAGTCGACGCTGGCCTGGCCCACCACGCCACCGTCACGGCGCACATTACCCCCGGCCAACAGCACCTCGAAGTCATCCTTGGCGCTGAGGATCGAGGCCACATGCAAGTTATTGGTGATGATCTTCAGGTGGTTGTGATTGAGCAGGGCGCGGGCGATGGATTCGGTGGTGGTGCCGATGTTGATGAACAGCGAGGCATGGTCAGGAATCTGTGCGGCGATGGCCTCGGCAATCCGCTGCTTTTCGTCGCGCATCTGATCGGCGCGCATGGCGTAGGCGGTGTTCTCGATACTGGAGTCATAGGCGGCGCCACCGTGATAGCGGCGCAGCAGATTGACCTCCGCCAATTGGTTGATATCACGGCGGATGGTTTGCGGGGTGACAACGAAAATCTGCGCCATTTCTTCGATACTGACGTAGCCGCGTTCACGGACCAGTTCGAGGATTTGTTGTTGGCGGGGAGGCAGGTTCATGGGCGGTCCTTTTGGGCTGCCGGGCAAATTGCGCCATGAAAGCAGCTCAAGCCCCAAGCTGCAAGCCACAAGATCATTCGCCCCGCGCCCTTGCAGCTTGCAGCCTATCGCTTGCGGCTACCGCCTACTCCTCGTGCGGTTCCCAATCGCGGGTACGGTCGACCGCTTTCAGCCAGCCGGCATACAGCTTCTCTTTGGCGGTTTCATCCAGTTGTGGGCTGAACTCACGCTCGATGATCGCCTTGCCGCGCAGTTCATCCAGGCTGCTCCAGAAACCGCACGCCAGGCCGGCCAGGTAAGCCGCGCCAAGGGCTGTGGTCTCGCGCATTTGTGGGCGCTCGACACAGGTACCGAGAATGTCGGCCTGGAACTGCATGAGGAAGTTGTTGGCCACTGCGCCACCGTCCACCCGCAGCTCGCTCAGGCGCTGACCGCAGTCTTGTTGCATGGCGTCGAGGACGTCACGGGTCTGGTAGGCAATCGATTCCAAGGCGGCACGAATGATGTGATCGACCTTGACCCCGCGGGTCAGGCCGAACAACGCGCCCCGCGCATAGGGATCCCAGTACGGTGCACCCAAGCCGGTAAAGGCTGGCACCAGGTAGACGCCATTGCTGTCTTTGACCTTGCTGGCGAAGTATTCGGTGTCATGGGCGTCATTGACGATTTTCAGTTCGTCGCGCAGCCATTGCACGGTGGAGCCACCGTTGAACACCGCACCTTCCAGGGCGTAGGCCACTTCACCGCGTGGGCCGCAGGCGATGGTGGTGAGCAGGCCGTGGGAAGACTTCACCGCTTTGTCACCGGTGTTCATCAGCAGGAAGCAACCGGTGCCGTAGGTGTTCTTGGCCTGGCCCGGTTCCACGCACATCTGCCCGAACAGGGCCGCTTGCTGGTCGCCAGCGATACCGGCAATGGCGATGCCGCTTTTGCTGTGGCCGTAGACTTCAGAAGAACTACGCACCTCGGGCAGCATCTGCCGTGGGATGTTCAGCACCTGGAGCATCTTCTCATCCCACTGCAGTGTGTGGATGTTGAAGAGCATGGTCCGCGAGGCGTTGGTGTAGTCGGTGACGTGTACCTTGCCGCCGGAGAATTTCCAGATCAGCCAGCTGTCGACAGTGCCGAACAGCAGCTCGCCGCGCTCGGCTCGCTCACGGGCGCCTTCGACGTTGTCGAGGATCCACTTGAGCTTGGTGCCGGAGAAGTACGGGTCTGTGACTAGCCCCGTGGTTTCTCGAATGTAGTCCTGCAGGCCGTCACGCTTGAGCTGTTCGCAGATCTCAGTGCTGCGTCGGCACTGCCAGACGATGGCGTTGTACACCGGGCGCCCGGTCTCCTTGTCCCAGACCACCGTGGTTTCACGCTGGTTGGTGATGCCGATGGCCGCTACCTGGTCATGGCTCAGGCCTGCCTGGGCCAGCGCTTCGACCATGGTCGCGCTCTGGGTGGCGAAAATTTCCATCGGGTCGTGTTCAACCCAACCGGCTTGCGGGTAGTGCTGAGCGAATTCGCGCTGCGAGGTGCCTACCACGTTGGCATCGCGGTCGAAAATGATGGCCCGAGAACTGGTCGTGCCCTGGTCCAGGGCAATGATGTAGTTCTTGTTCTGGCTGTCTGTCATGTGGTTGGCCTTGCACTAAATAGGGTAGAGGTCAGGGCGCAGCGAGCGTGGCTCGCCACAGCAGGCATCAGGATGCCTGGGTCTTGCCCTGAGGGTTGGCGTCAGTCTGCGCGCTCTCGCTCTCGGCAACCGGCAGGTTGCGGGCGATCACGCTGCGGTACAGGGCGGCCCCAAGGCTCGCTCCTATGATCGGCGCAAATATTGGAATCAGGAAATAGGGAATGTCACGACCGCCCGTGAAGGCGATATCGCCCCAGCCGGCAAAGAATGTCATCAGCTTAGGGCCAAAATCACGGGCCGGGTTCATCGCAAAGCCGGTCAACGGGCCCATGGCGCTACCAATGACGGCGATCAGCAGGCCAATCAGCAACGGCGCCATGGCGCCACGGGGCAGGCCGTTGTTGTTGTCGCCCAGGGCCATGATCACCGCCATCAGGATTGCAGTGATGATCACTTCGACCAGGAATGCCTGGCCAGTGGACAGTGCCGGATGTGGGTAGGTGGAGAACACCGAAGCCAGCTCCAGGCTGGCCTGGCTGCCGCGAATCATTTCATGGGTTTGTTCGAAATCGAAGAACAGGTTGCTGTACAGCGTGTAGACCAGCGCAGCACCACAAAAGGCGCCGGCGATCTGCGCGACGATGTAGAACGGCAGTTTGCTCTTCTGAAAACCGGCGAACAGGCACAAGGCGATACTCACCGCAGGGTTCAGGTGAGCGCCGGATACGCCGGCAGTCAGGTATATCGCCATGCTCACGCCGACGCCCCAGATGATGCTGATTTCCCACAGGCCGAAGCTGGCCCCTGCGACTTTGAGCGCCGCCACGCAGCCAGTGCCGAAAAAAATCAGCAACGCGGTGCCGAGAAATTCGGCCATGCATTGGCTGGATAAGGTTGGTTGTCGCAGAGCTGTCGTCATTCGTTAACCCCGGTTTTTGTTGTTGTGAGGCGCAGTGAGCGCTCGACAAAAACCCGACAGAAATCCCCATTTCGGTCAGGCAGGCGGCAAAAATGCACCTTTTCAGGGCATCGCTATATTCAGATTCGAAAAAATATAGACAAGAAACGCTTATGTCAAAGGTCGAAAGTGAACCACCATTCACAATCTGACTATTGGCGCCACGGATGGGCATTGGTTGCGGCGCAGGTTTTGACCTAAAGTAGCCGGCGAACAGCTATTCACCTTTTGTTTGGAGTGCTGCATGACCCCCGCCCTGGATCTGCTGAAAAAGGTTCGCGCCGAACATCACATTCATAGTTACGAACATGATCCCAAAGCTGCGTCTTACGGGCTTGAAGCGGCTGAAAAGCTCGGTCTTGAGCCGGTGCGAGTGTTCAAGACCTTATTGGCCAGCAGTGAAAAGGGCGAGTTGCTGGTGGCAGTGGTGCCGGTGGTCGGTAGTCTCGATCTGAAGGGCTTGGCCCACGCGGCGGGGGTCAAGAAGTGCGAAATGGCTGACAAGGCAGCGGCGCAACGCTCCACCGGATACCTGTTGGGCGGTATCAGTCCACTGGGGCAGAAGAAGCGTCTGCGTACATTTATTGATCAGTCGGCCCAAGAATTTGAAACAATTTACGTTAGCGCCGGGCGTCGCGGCTTGGAAGTTGAGTTGGCGTCAGCGGTGCTAGCTGAACACACTCAGGCCAAATTCGCGGCAATCGGCCGCGACTAACATGGCCAGGCTTTTTGTGGGAGCAGGTTTTGCCGGTGATGCAGACACCGCGCAACAGCTGACGCCGTGTTGATGGCATCGCCAGCAAGACTGACTCCTCCAGCTAGCGCATTCAGACCGCTGAGCTATACCGCCGAACACCGTTCTCCGGCACCGGCAGTTGCGCTGCAACGCTGCCCGGTACGGCAAACAGCACCAAATGATCGGCAGCCACTTCGATGCCGACTTCGGCACCGAGTTGATGGTCGATATGACTGGCGAAAATGGCTTCGAGCTGGCTGCCGGTAGGCAGTTGCAGGCGATAGAGCGTCGACGCGCCGAGGAAGCTCTTGCCGGTGATCAGTGCCTTCAAGGCGCTGTGCGGCGCATGAATGATGTCGTCCGGACGCAACAACACATCGACTGCGCTACCTGGGGTGAAGGAGTAGGCACGGTTACCACGCAGCTCACCCAGTTCGGTCTGTACCGACTCCGGGCTGGTCAACTGGCCACGGATGAAGTAGCCCTGGCCAATGAAGCTGGCCACGAACGGCGTCAGGGGTTCGTGATAGAGGTTGTACGGGGTATCCCATTGTTCCAGGCGGCCTTCCTTGAATACGCCGACGTGATCGCTGACGGCAAAGGCTTCTTCCTGGTCGTGGGTGACCAGAATGGCACTGGTACCACGGCTTTTGAGAATGTCACGAACCTCATGGCTGAGGCGTCGGCGCAGCTCTACGTCGAGGTTGGAGAAGGGTTCGTCGAGCAGTAGCAGCTGCGGCTCGGGCGCCAGCGCGCGGGCCAGGGCCACACGCTGCTGCTGGCCACCGGAGAGCTCGTGCGGGTAGCGTTTGCCCAGCCCGCCGAGTTTGACCAGTTCGAGCATTTCTGCCACGACCTGTTGCTGCTGTGGGTGCTTGCCGATCCCGAAAGCAATGTTTTCGGCAACGGTCAGGTGCGGGAACAGTGCGTAATCCTGGAACACCATGCCGATCCTGCGCTTCTCCGGTGCCAGGGTAAAGCCGGCTTTGGAGATGGCCTCGCCGGCCAGCTGGATCTCACCCTCATGCACCGGCTCAAAGCCGGCGATGGCGCGCAGGGTGGTGGTCTTGCCGCACCCCGACGAGCCCAGCAGGCAACCGATGTCGCCAGCGTTGAGGTGCAGGTTGAGGTTCTGGACGATGCGCTGCTCGCCATAGCCGCAGGCGAGGTTGCGCAGGTTAAGCAGTAAAGGTTGACTCATGCGTGGTGATAGGCCGGTTCAACAAGATATTCGAGAAGCGCCTTCTGCGCATGCAGTCGGTTTTCAGCCTGGTCCCATGCGACCGAACGAGGGTCGTCGAGCAGGTCCAGGCTGATTTCCTCGCCACGGTGGGCGGGCAGACAGTGCATGAACAGGGCATCGGGTGCTGCCAGGTCGAGCAGTTCGCGGGTTACCTGGTAAGGCGCGAACAATGCCAGACGCCGTGCAGTTTCCTCTTCTTGGCCCATGGAAGTCCAGACATCGGTGCTCACCAGATGTGCGCCGTGCACGGCATCCTTGGGGTCGCGGAAGATCTGCACACGGTCACCGGCCTGGGCCAGGAACTGCGCGTGGGGTTCGAATTCGGCCGGGCAGGCGATGCGCAGTTGGAAGTCGAACTGGATCGCCGCTTCTATATAGCTATTGCACATGTTGTTGCCGTCACCAATCCAGGCGACGGTCTTGCCTTGGATCGCGCCGCGATGCTCAAGGAACGTCTGCATGTCAGCGAGCAACTGGCACGGGTGCAGATCGTCCGACAGGCCATTGATCACCGGAACCCGGGAATTAGCAGCGAACTCGGTCAGGGTACTGTGGGCGAAGGTACGGATCATCACCGCATCGAGCATGCGCGACATGACGATGGCGCAGTCGCCAATCGGCTCGCCACGGCCCAGTTGGGTATCGCGCGGGGACAGGAAGATCGCCTGGCCACCGAGCTGGATCATACCGGCTTCGAACGACAGTCGGGTACGCGTCGAGGATTTCTCGAAGATCATCCCCAGTACGCGGTTCTTCAGGGGTTCGAACAGTACGCCGCGGTTACGCAGGTCCTTCAGCTCGATGCCTCGACGGATCACACTGAGCAGTTCGTCGGGTGTGAAATCCATCAGGGAGAGAAAGTGCCTAGCGCTCATGTTTGACTACCTTTTTGCAACAGACCGCAGATCAACGATACCGGTTTTCAGAAACAACGGAGCTGACCTGCGGCGAAAGCCGCACGGGGCGACGAAATAAGGGAAGACGCAATACTATAATTAAATGTCGCGTCATACCAAGTGGGCTGTTCACTGTCTGTATTGCAGGCAATGTCGTAACCCATTGGGTGGCGGTTTTTTTTGTGTGCTACACAAGGGTTTTACACTGCCCGCTGGCGCCTTGGCAAACTCCCGGATGAATCGCTGCGCCTGATGCCGCTAGATTCACACGGCGAAAGTCACTGGTCGCCAGGCCCGCTCAAGTTCATAGTCAGGTTCAACAGCAGACCCCCGAAAGAGGTGGCCATGAACAAGACCCTGCATCACCGTGCCTGTCACCTGTGCGAAGCCATCTGTGGCTTGAATATTGAAATCACCGAGGTGCCGGATGCTGCGCCGCAGATCAGTTCGATCAAAGGTGACCCTCAGGACAGCTTCAGTCGTGGCCATATTTGCCCCAAGGCTGTGGCCCTGCAAGACATCCAGAATGACCCTGATCGCTTGCGTGCGCCGCACAAACGCGTAGGCGACGGTTGGCAGGCGATCGGTTGGGACGAAGCCTTCGAGCTGGCGGCGCAGAAGCTTTGGGCCATCCAGCAGGCCCATGGGCAGAATGCTGTGGCGGTGTATCAAGGCAATCCCAGCGTGCACAACTATGGCTTGATGACCCACAGCAACTACTTCCTTGGCCTGCTCAAAACCCGCAATCGTTTTTCCGCCACCTCGGTCGACCAGTTACCCCAACACCTGACCAGCTACCTGATGTATGGCCATGGCCTGCTGCTGCCAATACCGGACATTGACCACACCGATTTCATGCTGATCCTGGGCGCCAACCCGCTCGCTTCCAACGGCAGCATCATGACCGTGCCGGATGTCGAGAAGCGCCTCAAGGCGATCCAGGCCCGCGGTGGCAAAGTGGTAGTGGTCGATCCACGGCGCAGTGAAACCGCAGTCATGGCTGACCAGCATGTGTTCGTGCGTCCTGGCGGGGATGCGGCGTTGCTGTGTGGCGTGCTCAATACCTTGTTCAGCGAAGGTTTGCAGCGGGCGTCAGCATTGCTGGTCGAGGGTCTGGATCAGGTGCGTGTTGCGCTTGCCCCATTTACTGCTGAAGCGATGACACCCCTGTGTGGCATTGAGGCGTTGGTCATTCGCCAACTGGCACGCGATTTTGCCGCTGCCGACAAGGCGGTGTGTTACGGACGTATGGGGGTTTCGACTCAGACCTTCGGCACCTTATGCCATTGGCTGGTACAACTGATCAACCTGGTCAGCGGCAATCTCGACCGGGTCGGCGGCGCACTGTGCACACAGCCTGCGGTGGATCTGGTGGCCAGTACCGCAGGCGGGCATTTCAATGCCTGGCAGAGTCGGGTCTCCGGTCTTCCGGAATACGGCGGTGAACTGCCCGTGGCGGCACTCGCCGAAGAGATGCTGTGTGAAGGGGAGGGGCAGGTGCGCGCGCTGGTGACGGTGGCGGGCAACCCGGTGCTGTCGACGCCCAACGGGCGACAACTGGAACGAGCCTTGGACGGGCTTGAGTTCATGCTCAGCATTGACCTCTACATCAATGAAACCACGCGTTACGCGGACCTGATCCTGCCGTCCACCTCGGCGCTGGAGAACGATCACTACGACACCACCTTCAACCTGTTTGCCGTACGCAATGTCAGTCGCTTCAACCGGGCGATCCTGCCCAAGCCGGAAGGTGCATTGCACGACTGGGAAATCTTTGTTGGCCTGGCCAAGGCTTTCGCGGCACTCAGCGACAAACCCTTGAAGCCGACCATGCCCCCGGCGCAGATGATCGACATCGGCTTGCGTCAGGGACGTTATGGAGAGAGCTCGCCCTTCAACCTGTCGATATCCACACTCGCTCAGCACCCGCACGGTATTGACCTGGGGCCGTTGCAGCCCAACCTTGCAGCGCGCCTGAAGACCGCCAACCAGCACATCCAGGCAGCACCGGTGGAGATCCTCAACGATTTGCAGCGATTTGCCAGCCAGCATCCTCCTGAGCCAGGGCAACTGCTGTTGATCGGTCGTCGCCATGTGCGCAGTAACAACTCATGGATGCACAACTATCACCGCCTGGTGAAGGGCAGGCCACGCCACCAACTGTTCATGCACCCGGATGATCTGGCAGATCGGCAACTGCAGGATGGGCAACGGGTGAAAGTCAGTTCGCGGGTCGCCAGCATTGAGGTTGAAGTGCAATCCTGCCGTGACATGATGCCTGGCGTGGTCAGCCTGCCCCACGGCTTCGGTCATGCCCGTGCCGGTGTGCGCATGGCGATTGCCAGCAATCAGCCGGGCGCCAGCGCCAATGACCTGACAGATGAGCGCCAACTTGATGCGGTTTCGGGCAATGCCGCACTCAATGGCGTGCCAGTGCAGGTGGTTGCGGCCTGATATCGGCAAGGCCGAGCGTCACGCTTGGCTTTCCGATACAATGCGTCACCGTGCCGACAACCAGGTCGGAAAGTTCAGCCGCGAGGTGCTTCATGGATATCATTGAAACAATCAAAGAGCAGATTGCTAACAACACCATTCTGCTTTACATGAAAGGCTCGCCGAATGCCCCGCAGTGCGGTTTTTCGGCCAAGGCGGCGCAAGCCGTGATGGGTTGTGGCGAAAAATTCGCTTACGTGGATATCCTGCAGAATCCGGAAATCCGTGCCAACCTGCCAAAATACGCCAACTGGCCGACCTTCCCACAACTGTGGGTTGGCGGTGAGCTGGTTGGTGGTTCCGACATCATGGCTGAGATGTTCGCCAACGGCGAACTGCAGACGCTGATCAAGGAAGCTGCAGCCAAGGCTGCTGACAAAGCCTGATAACGCTTTAGTCAACAAAAAGCCCCGCATTGCGGGGCTTTTTGTTGGCAGCGCAAGGGGGGCAGGTTATTCGCCCATTTGCGACTGCAGGTAGTTTTCCAGGCCGACCTTGTCGATCAGGCTCAGCTGGGTTTCCAACCAGTCAATGTGCTCTTCCTCGGATTCGAGGATATCTTCGAGCATCTCACGGCTACCAAAGTCGCCAACCGTTTCACAGTGAGCGATAGCGGCCTTGAGATCGACCAAGCCTTTCTGCTCGATCTTCAAATCGCATTCGAGCATTTCCTTGGTGTGTTCACCAATCAGCAGCTTGCCCAGGTCCTGGACGTTGGGAATGCCTTCAAGAAACAAAATACGCTTGATCAGTTTGTCAGCGTGTTTCATTTCATCGATGGACTCTTTGTACTCGTGCTTGCCGAGCTTATCCAGACCCCAGTCTTCATACATGCGCGCGTGCAGGAAGTATTGGTTGATTGCGACCAGCTCGTTTCCGAGGATCTTGTTGAGATGCTGGATGACGCTAACGTCGCCTTTCATGATGGGGTCCTGCCCTATAAGTGTGCCTATAGGAAAGAGTTTGAGCCTCGCAAGTTCGACTGTCAAACCTAAGTTATTGAATAATAAGTGAAAATTAATCGGAATAAGAATGTTTGTGTTCCGCGTTTTAACCCTAACTTATTGAATTACAGGCATAAAAAAACCGGACACGAGGTCCGGTTCTTTGAATAGGCGGTTTTTACGCGGCAGTAAATTCTACAGGGTAGGGCAGGGCGGCCTGGCTGACCTGCAGTTCGGTCAGGGTTTCGCGCACCACTTGCTTGGCCAGGCAGGCACATTTGCCACACTGGCTCGCCACGTTGGTGGCGGTTCTGACTTCCTTGTAGCTGCAGCATCCTTCATAGATCGCATCGCGGATCTGTCCGTCGGTTACACCAACACAAAGACACACATACATAGGGCAGGCCACCGCTGGTAAAGGCTCAATGCAACGAAGCTTAATGTTAATGAGAATGCTTGTCAAAGCACTTTCTTTCACGTCGCGGGTTAGAGCGACCAATGGCAGATTGTCGCGCAATCGGACTGAAACTCGGCGCATGGCGCCGGGCGGTGTATGATGGTCGGCCATTTTGATGCCGGGCCAGCGCCTGCTGGCCTGTGCAGATGATTCCACCCCATCAGGAGATATCGCATGAGCGTACTCGTTGGCAAAAATGCCCCGGACTTCACCGTTCCAGCTGTTCTGGGCAACGGCGAAATCGTCGACAGCTTCAACCTGGCTTCGGCCATCAAAGGCAAGTACGGCCTGGTGTTCTTCTACCCACTGGACTTCACCTTCGTCTGCCCGTCCGAGCTGATCGCTCTGGATCACCGCATGGCCGAATTCAAGGCACGCAACGTTGAAGTGATCGCCGTGTCGATCGACTCGCACTTCACTCACAACGCCTGGCGCAACACCCCGATCAATGCCGGCGGCATCGGTCAGGTTCAGTACATCATGGCTGCTGACATGAAGCACGACATCGCCAAGGCCTACGACGTTGAATCCGAAGGCGGCGTTGCTTTCCGTGGCGCATTCCTGATCGACGACAAAGGTGTTGTTCGTTCGCAGATCGTCAACGACCTGCCACTGGGCCGTAACATGGACGAACTGCTGCGTCTGGTCGACGCCCTGCAATTCCACGAAGAGCACGGCGAAGTCTGCCCTGCCAACTGGAAAAAAGGCGACAAGGGCATGACTGCTTCGCCTGAAGGCGTTGCTGCTTACCTGAGCGAGAACGCTGGCAAGCTGTAATCGCCAGCGATAAAAAAAACCGGCCTAGATGGCCGGTTTTTTTGTACCTGCAAGAATGCTGGTGCGATGGCTCGGCTTCAGTCGTTGAAATCCTGCCAGCCGCCCATTTCCTTCCAGCGGTTGACGATGCCGCAGAACAACTCAGCGGTCTTCTCGGTGTCGTAGCGGGCCGAGTGGGCTTCACGACCGTCGAAGTCGATGTCGGCGCTCTGGCAGGCTCGGGCCAGCACGGTCTGGCCGTAGGCAAGCCCGGCCAGGGTTGCAGTGTCGAAACTGGAGAACGGATGAAACGGGTTGCGTTTCATGTCGTTGCGCGCCACGGCGGCGTTGACGAAGCCCAGGTCGAAGCTGCTGTTGTGCCCAACCAGGATTGCTCGCTTGCAGCCATTGGCCTTCAATGCCTTACGCACGCCACGGAAGATATCGGTCAGTGCCGATTCTTCACTGACCGCCATGCGCAGAGGGTGGTCCAGCTTGATACCGGTGAATTCCAGGGCCGCCTGTTCAATGTTGGCGCCTTCGAACGGCTCGACGCGGAAGAAGTAGGTGTGTTCCGGGAACAGAAAACCTTTTTCGTCCATGCCGATGGTCACTGCGGCAATTTCCAGCAGCGCGTCGGTGGCGCTGTTGAAACCGCCGGTTTCTACGTCCACGACAACGGGCAAATAACCGCGGAAACGCTCGGCCATTGGATGGCGCGGGCCGCCGCTTTGACCGTCCTGGTCGTCGTACAGATCTTCACTCACGCAGTTTCCTCCAGCAGGCGCCAGCGCAGTTGCTCACTGGCGCGCAGCGGGATAACGGTTTGCTCGCCAAACGGCAAGCTATTTGGGGCGGTCCAGCTTTCGCGAACCAGGGTAATGGTTTCGGTGTTGCGTGGCAGGCCATAGAAGGCCGGGCCGTGAATACTGGCGAAGCCTTCGAGCTTGTCCAGGGCATTGCGCTGTTCGAACGCTTCGGCGTACATCTCGATGGCAGCGTAAGCGGTGTAGCACCCGGCGCAGCCACACGCGGCTTCTTTGGCGTGCTGGGCGTGCGGTGCAGAGTCGGTACCGAGGAAGAATTTGCTGCTGCCGCCGGTGGCGGCGTCCAGCAGCGCCACCTGGTGGGTGTTGCGCTTGAGGATTGGCAGGCAATAGAAGTGTGGGCGAATACCCCCCACCAGCATGTGGTTGCGGTTATACAACAGGTGCTGGGCGGTGATGGTCGCGCCTACGTTGGCCGGGGCCTCGTTGACGAACTGCACGGCGTCGCTGGTGGTGATGTGTTCGAACACTACCTTCAAGGTCGGGAAGCGCTCGACGACACGGCGCAGGTGCTCATCGATGAACAGCTTCTCGCGGTCGAACACGTCGATTTCGCTGCGGGTCACTTCACCGTGGACCAGCAGCGGCATGCCGACCTCGGCCATGGCTTCGAGTACCGGGAAGATTTTGTCGACGCTGGTGACGCCGGAATCGGAGTTGGTTGTCGCTCCGGCCGGGTACAGCTTGGCGGCATGCACGAAACCGCTGGCCTTGGCCACGCGGATTTCCTCGGGCTGGGTACGGTCGGTGAGGTACAGCACCATCAACGGTTCAAAGCGGCTGCCAACCGGGCGTGCGGCCAGGATGCGCTCGCGATAGGCGCCAGCCTCGGCGGCATTACGCACGGGCGGTACCAGGTTGGGCATGATGATTGCACGAGCAAAGGTGCGCGCAACGTCGCCAACAGTGTGGGGCAGGACGGCGCCATCGCGAAGATGGATGTGCCAGTCATCGGGACGCAGGAGGGTCAGGCGGTCGGACATTGGGGATTCCAGGCGGGTCGAACTCAAGGTGAATGCTACCGGAAAAGCCGGGCCCGAGCACTCGCTATCAAGTTTTGCCGACGCTGACCGATAGCCTGCGGGTATACCGTGAAAATCTGTGGAGCCGCCCGTGCGCCAGCGTTATCTAGCCCTGCTCAGTGTGTTTGTCTGCTTCCCGGCGACAGCACTTACCTTCCAGACCCGTCTGGAGAATATTGAGTGGAAGGTCGAAGGTGATCAGTTCGAATGTCGACTGGTCCAGCCGGTTGCCGATTTTGGCAGCGGTGAGTTCGTGCGTCGTGCCGGTGAACAGGCGACCTTTCAATTGCGCTCTAGCAGCAATGCGCTGGGCAGTGGCTCAGCGATGCTGCTCGCCGCCGCTGCGCCCTGGCAGCCAGGGCGTGGCGATATCAACCTGGGAGCGGTACGTATGAGCCGAAACGGCGTACTGTTTACCAGCTCCCAAGGTCAGGCCAGTCGCCTGATCAACGGGCTGCTTGACGGTCGTAGCACCGTCGTACGCAACCGTGCCGGTGAGGCCGGGCGGGCGATGGAAGTGCGCCTGCTGCCGGTGAAATTCAGCAAGGCCTACAGCGACTATCAGCTGTGCGCTGCCAAGCTGCTGCCGATGAACTATGACCAGGTCCGCCAGACGCGGGTCGGGTTTCCCGGTGGCGGTATCGATCTGGATGCCGATGCCAAAGCACGTCTGGACGTGATTGTGGCGTTTCTCAAGGCTGATCCGACGGTCAACCACATTGAGCTCAATGGACACTCCGACAACAGTGGCAATCGTCTGACCAACCGTGATCTGTCCCGCCGCCGCGCGCTGGCAGTAATGGAATACCTCAAAGTGCACGGCGTTGCCGAAGATCAAATCACGGTGCGTTTTCACGGCGAGCGCTATCCGTTGGCCGCCAACAACTCGGCGGCTAACCGCGCGCGCAATCGGCGGGTGAATATTGAGCTTGATCGGGTGACGCCAGTGCAAACCCAGGCGCAGAAAGAGCCAGAGAAAACGCCAGAACCAGCACCAGCGGCTGCTGCGCAAGTGGATAATAGTCAAGCGCCGATCAAGTCCTGAGCTGCGACCGTCCGTCGCGCCCTCGACAGTTCCTGTCGCTTTGTCGTCACAAGCTGTCGCCCCACTGTAATTTTTCCAGCAAGGCCGGTAGAATCAACGGCTTTCCGTAAAACCCCGTGGAGTGATGGCATGGCGGACGTAAAAAAGGTCGTACTGGCGTATTCCGGCGGCCTTGATACTTCGGTGATTCTCAAGTGGCTGCAGGATACCTACAACTGTGAAGTAGTGACGTTCACTGCCGACCTGGGGCAGGGCGAAGAGGTCGAACCGGCCCGCGCCAAGGCTCAGGCCATGGGCGTGAAAGAAATCTACATCGACGACCTGCGCGAAGAATTCGTGCGCGACTTCGTCTTCCCGATGTTCCGCGCCAACACCGTTTACGAAGGTGAGTACCTGCTGGGTACTTCCATCGCTCGTCCGCTGATCGCCAAGCGTCTGATCGAAATCGCCAATGAAACTGGTGCCGACGCCATTTCCCACGGTGCTACCGGCAAGGGTAACGACCAGGTACGTTTCGAGCTGGGCGCCTATGCGCTCAAGCCAGGTGTCAAAGTCATCGCTCCGTGGCGTGAATGGGACTTGCTGTCGCGCGAAAAGCTCATGGACTATGCCGAGAAGCACGGCATCCCGATCGAGCGTCACGGCAAGAAGAAGTCACCTTATTCGATGGACGCCAACCTGCTGCACATCTCCTATGAAGGCGGTGTGCTGGAGGATACCTGGACCGAACACGAAGAAGAGATGTGGAAGTGGACCAAGTCGCCGGAAACCGCGCCGGACGTTCCAACTTATCTGGAACTGACCTACCGCAACGGTGACATCGTCGCCCTGGACGGCGTAGAAATGACGCCGGCCACCGTCCTGGCTACCCTTAACCGCATTGGCGGTGAAAACGGCATTGGCCGTCTGGACATCGTCGAGAACCGCTATGTCGGCATGAAGTCCCGCGGCTGCTACGAAACCCCTGGTGGCACCATCATGCTGCGCGCCCACCGGGCAATCGAATCGATCACCCTGGACCGTGAAGTCGCTCACCTCAAAGACGAGCTGATGGTCAAATACGCCAGCCTGATCTACACCGGCTACTGGTGGAGCCCGGAGCGTCTGATGCTGCAGCAGATGATCGACGCATCTCAGGTTAATGTGAACGGCGTGGTTCGCCTGAAGCTGTACAAGGGCAACGTCATCGTCACTGGCCGCAAGTCGGATGATTCGCTGTTCGACGCCAACATTGCGACCTTCGAGGAAGATGGTGGCGCCTACAACCAGGCGGACGCTGCAGGCTTCATCAAGCTCAATGCGTTGCGCATGCGTATTGCCGCAAACAAGGGTCGCTCGCTGATCTGACCGAGCCTTGAATAAGAAAACCCCGGCTGAGTCTGGGGTTTTTTATTTGTCTAGCGGTTTTGTCGACAGGGTGGTCTGGGTGCCCGTTTCCAAGTTGTTCAGTATCCAGGTGTGGCATAACGGCGAGGGCTGGTTCAGTGCTTGCAGGGCAAAGTGCTCCTGCAATTTACCGGCGCTGGCACCACTCAAGGTAATGGAGACAGTTGCCTGGCTATTCTGCGAAGGATTGCCAAGTGCTTGTACCGGTGCATTGCGAACTCCCGCTGGAGTGTCGCTAGTTTTGTTACAAACGCGTATTTCTTCGGAAACCTGTGTGATTTCCTCGGTCGAGGCAGGCAGTAACTGGGATGGCGGTAGTGAAGTATCGGCAGCAACCAGGGGGAGGGATTCGGTCTCTGCAGGTGAGTACAAAGATTTGTAGTTGAAGTTAAGTGTGAGAAAGAACAGTACGGTCAGAAAAAAAGGGAAGCCTACCAGGAACCATGTGTAGGTGGTCTGACTGTCTTCGCTAAGAAAAGGCAGCGATGCCAGCGCCGAGGCCTCGATGATGCCGGCGAATATCGCAATGATTGTCAAAGGGCTCTTCGGCTCTACTTTGCTCATGACCGTGTCCTCGCCTCATGTAACCCAATTCAGGGCTAATTAACCGTGCTGATAAGCTTGCTTGGCAGTGGGTGAGGTTTCTGTGCAAAGAAATAATTGCCTTTCAATTTGTATCTGGGTTTGTAAGTTTCGATGCCTATTAAACGAAACTATAGGATTTTTCCTTCAAGTATTGCAGCGTTGTTTGGCTGGGTTGTCCCGTTGCTCTAGTGTTATGTTGATTGTCGAGGTTACCTCTATCGTGTTCAGAGGTGCTGATGTGAGTACTGGCGTGTTAGGTGAAAGTATTTTGTAGGATTTATCCCTGGTGCGTGTAGGTTTTATCTTTGTATGCATTTGCTCGCGGGCACTGCAATACAATATGTCGTTTGACTAGGCTATTGTGCGGGCTCACAAAAAAAATCGAACAGCGAACAATTGGATCTGCCCATGAATAAAGTGCTGATCGTGGATGATCACCCGGTCATTCGCTTGGCGGTACGTATGCTGATGGAACGGCATGGTTATGAAGTCATCGCGGAGACGGATAATGGCGTGGATGCGCTACAACTGGCACGGGAGCACGATCCGGATATTGTCATTCTGGATATCGGTATTCCCAAGCTCGACGGCCTGGAGGTCATTGCCAGGGTCACGGCCACTTGTCCGGGTAGCAAGGTGCTGGTACTGACCTCGCAGGCGCCAGGACATTTCTCGATGCGTTGTATGCAAGCAGGTGCAGCGGGTTACGTATGTAAGCAGCAAGACCTCACCGAGTTGCTCAGTGCGATCAAGGCGGTGTTGTCCGGTTACAGCTATTTTCCCAATCAGGCGTTGCACTCGGTACGTGCCAATCTGGGCGGAGTCAGTGAGGCCGATATGGTCGAGCGCTTGTCGGGGCGGGAGATGATGGTTCTGCAACAACTGGCGCGAGGCAAGACCAACAAGGAAATTGCCGACGGCATGTTTCTGAGCAACAAGACGGTCAGTACCTACAAGACCCGTTTGTTACTCAAGCTCAACGCACGTTCGTTGGTTGACCTTATCGAACTGGCACAGCGTAACGGCTTGGTGTGAAGATCCAGAAGCAACAAAGCCTCCATCGGGAGGCTTTGTTCGTTGTGGGCAGCACTGCATAACCTGAGGCTGTCTGGCTATTCGATATCGAGAAGTCAGAGGTCGAAATCGTAATCGGCCAACTGCTTCTGCAAGCGACGCTCCTCGAGCAGGTTATCAATGGTGCGGCGTTTGCTCAGGTTGGTTTTCGCTGTCTCAACAGCGGGCTCCACATCGTCTGACTCGACAGGAGAGAACTCTTCATCTACGTCCAGGTCTTCTTTAACGGTGCTCATATGTCACTCCCAGCCAAGAGGCCATTGGCGCACCTTATAGCGAGAATTTTTGACCGGGTAAAAAAGATTTTTTCAATCGAGTAAACGCATTTCTCTCTATCGCCTCAATCGTCAGAGGTTTTCTGCTTGTATTCACACAGGTCTTCAATCCGGCAACTTCCGCAACGGGGTTTGCGAGCCTGGCATACATAGCGCCCATGCAGGATCAACCAGTGATGGGCGTCTAGCAGGTAGGCCTTGGGGACGAACTTCATCAGTGCCTTTTCAACGTCAAGCACGGTCTTGCCGGGGGCAATTCCAGTACGGTTGCTGACCCGGAAGATATGCGTGTCTACCGCCATCGTCAGTTGCCGGAAAGCTGTGTTGAGGACCACGTTGGCGGTCTTGCGACCGACTCCGGGCAGTGCCTCCAGGGCTTCGCGAGTTTGCGGCACCTGACTTTCATGTTGCTCGATCAGCAGGCGACAGGTTTCGATGACATTGCGTGCTTTGCTGTTGTACAAGCCAATGGTCTTGATGTACTGCGACAGGCCATCAACGCCCAGGGCATAGATGGCTTCGGGGGTGTTGGCGACCGGGTACAGCTTGGCAGTCGCTTTGTTCACGCTGACGTCAGTGGCCTGGGCCGAAAGAATGACCGCAATCAGCAACTCGAAGGGTGAAGTGTAAGCCAGTTCGGTCTTCGGCTCAGGGTTGTCTTCGTGCAGCCTGCGAAATATTTCCTGGCGTTTAGCAGCATTCATGGGGTCAACGCTTTCCTTGACGACGTGAGGAGGCTCGCCGCAGGCAAGCCAGGTTGTACAGGGCTAGCAACAAGCCCAAGAGAAAAAAAGCTCCGGGCAGCAACGCCGCCAAGCGCAGCCCAGCCCATTCAGCCAGCAGTTCGCGACACATCCCCAGAACGATGCACAAGGAGGCGAAACCCGCCAGTATGCGGACACTGTTGCGCCAACGACGGTGCTCACCTTGAGCAAACTCGAACACCACGCATTGTACGGCGATCAATGCCGGATAGGGGCTCAGCGCCTGATACAGCGGTAGGGCCCAGGCGCGCAAGCTCAGTTCCAGCCAGGTCACCAGTGCCGCTGCGAGCAGGACGCTGGCGAGCAGCCTGCTGCGGGCTGCAAGCCAGTGCTGCAATGGCCTCATTGCCAATTGATGCAGGGCGATCACCCCTGCACTCAAAGCAGCAATGGCACACGCATTGAGCAGTGTTTGGGTGGCGCCCAGCAGGGGTGCCAGGCTCACTGCCGCCAGCCATTGCCTAGTCATCGCTGCCGCCCTCCAGTAACTGCTGACGGTGTTCGTCGAAGTAGCGCAAGGCGTCATGCACGGCATGGATCACGGCGCGTGAGGTGACCGTCGCGCCCGCCAGTTGATCGAACTGGCCGCTGTCGCGCTTGAGCGCCCAGGCAGTATCGGCGGTGGTTTTCCGACTGGCACCGATGAATCCTTGTAGCCATGTGTTACCCGGTTCGACTAGCTTGGCGCCCAATTCCGGTGTTTCTTCCTGGCGAAGGACCTTAGTGCCGAGCAGGCGGCCTTGTGGGTCGATGGCAATCAGCAGTTGCAGTGGGCCGCCGTAACCTTGGACTTGGCTGTGCAATACCAGCGCACTGGGCTGGCCAGCCCGAGTGGCGCGATAGCCTGCCAGCAACTGGCTGTGGTCGAGGCGAGGATTGTTCAGCACCACAGGCGATTGCAACGGTTGGTTGTCATAGGTCTGTTTCGGCAGGACGCTGAGCCAGGTTTGCGCCTTGAGTTGCTGCTGCGCGCGGGCAATATC
Source organism: Pseudomonas sp. UM16 (assembly GCF_050312595.1). NCBI lineage: Bacteria > Pseudomonadati > Pseudomonadota > Gammaproteobacteria > Pseudomonadales > Pseudomonadaceae > Pseudomonas > Pseudomonas sp. UM16. The sequence continues at coordinate 85,862 of NZ_JBNPJT010000016.1, forward strand.
CTTGGCGCTGAAGTGCTGCCAGATCACGCTGCTGCCCAGGCTCAGCACCGCTATAAGCAACAACAGCGCAGCGTTGCGTATCGATGCGCGGTTCATGATTGCAGTCCCTGACGTCGTTCGGCCCAGCGCTCCAGTGCCGGTACGCAGAGGTTCATCAGCAGTACGGCGAACGCAGTGCCGTCGGGATAGCTGCCCCAGGTACGAATCAGGTAGATCAGCATGCCCATGCCGATGCCAAACGCCAATCTGGCCTGAGGTGATTTGGGGCTGGACACCGGTTCAGTGGCAATGAAGAAGGCAGCCAGCATGGTTGAACCGCTGAACAAATGCAGGAGCGGCGAGCCATTGGAGTCCGAGCCGGAGCCATTCCAGAACAGCAGGCTGAGCACGAACAGGCTGCCCAGCAAGCCTACTGGCGCGTGCCAGCTGAACACTTTGCGCTGTAACAGCAGCAGGCCACCCAGCAAGAACGCAAGGTTGACCCATTCGCTACCTTTACCACCCCAATGGCCAAAGCCTGGGTGACTGCTGAACAGCTCGTCCACGGTCAGGCTGCGGTTGTTGCGCAAGCCGTCGAGAAGGGTGGCTTGGACCCAAGCGTCAGGTTGCTCGCTACTGCTCCAGCCAAACACCTGCTGCAGGCTGCTGCCAAGGTCCAGCAAATGTGCGCCAGGCCACTGTGTCATGGGCTGGGCAAAGGCCAGCAACACCACGGCATAGCCGAGCATGGCAGGGTTGAATGGATTTTTACCCATGCCGCCGTACAGATGCTTGCCCAGGCCAATGGCACTCGCCGTAGCGATAACCGGCACCCACCAAGGTGCGTAGGCTGGCAAGGCAACGGCAAGCAGGGTGGCGCTGACCAGGGCGCTGGCGTCATTGAGCGAAGGCCGCACAGGTCGTTGCTGCAGCTTGAGCAACAAGGCTTCACAGGCCAGGGCGGTGCCGGTACACAGCAGTAGATTGAACAGCAGGCCCCAGCCATGCTGCCAAAGCAGCGTCAGCACGCCTGGCAGACACGCCAGTAGTACCAGCAGCATCGTGCTGCGCAGGCGCTCGCTGAGATCAGTGGCTGGCATGGGCGGGGGCCGGTTGCAAAGCCTGCAGTTGTGCCTGAGCCTGTTCGGCCTCCTGTTCCAGTTCAGCTAACTGAGCGCGCTGGGCATCGTTCGGTACATCACCAAATGCGCTACGGGCTTTTTGCAATTGGGCTCGGCTCATGGCGGCAGCAATCTTGGCCTTTTTCAACGCAGCGTCGGCAGCGGCAGCTTTCTGCGCCTTGACCCGCTCGATGGCCGCTTTGATCGGGTCATCGCTGATAACCGCCTGATCTGCGCTGTTGCTGCTAGCCGCGCGTTGACTGCGGGCGGCACGTTCGGCTTGTTTGCGAGCTTCCTCGCGTTGCAGGCGGCTGTTGCGCAGCTCAAAGCGTCGACGGGCATGGTTACGTTTGTTGCTGCGTGCAGCCAGTGTGCGGTCGTCTTCGGCCAGGCCCCCGACAATTGCGATGATGTTGCTGTTTGCAGTGAGTGGCAGCAGGTCGATGCAGTCTACCGGGCAGGGCGCTACGCACAGGTCACAGCCGGTGCATTCGGCACTGATGACGGTATGCATCAATTTCGCGGCGCCGACAATCGCATCCACCGGGCAAGCCTGGATGCATTTGGTGCAGCCGATGCATTCGGCTTCGCGAATAAAGGCGACCTGGGGCGGTGCGCTGCCGCGTTCGGGGTCCAGGGCAATGACCGGCACGTGCAGCAGATTGGCCAGGGCGGCGATGGTTTCACTGCCCCCTGGCGGACATTTGTTGATCGCTTCGCCCTTGGCCAGTCCCTCTGCGTAGGGCTTGCAGCCAGGGTGGCCACACTTGCCGCATTGGGTCTGCGGCAGCAGGGCATCGATGCGTTGAATCAGACTCATGAGGTAAATAATCCGTTGAAGCCGAGAAACGCCAAGGCCATCACGCCGGCGCCGATCAGGTGTACAGGCAGGCCGCGAAAGCTGCGGGCAATTGCCTCGTTGTCGCTGCGTTCACGCAAGTCGGCGAACAGGCTCAGGGTCAGCCAGAAGCCCAGCCCGCCACCCAGGCTCCAGGCCAGGGTCTGCAGGACGCCATAACCCCCTTCAGTTACCTGCAGGCTCAAGCCTAGCAGTGCCACATTAGCCAGCAGTAACGGTGTCAGCCCCTTGAAAGGCCAAGTCGGCAAGGCTCGCGATAACAGTTCAAGCAACGGCTCGATCAGCAGCACACACAGCGGCAAAAGGACGAACAGACCTAGGTAATCAAGCTGCAGGGGGAGTAGGACGTAGCGATAAGCCAGTTGCCCGAGATTGCTGGCCAGTACCAGCAACGTCAGGGTTGCCAGCCCCAAGGCATGCAGTCGACGGCGCTCGTGAGCAGCCGAAGGTTGCAAGGCCGGGTCGATTGCCAATCCTTGATGCAGGATCAGATTGTTGACCAGCGCGGCGCTGATCAGGGCCAGGATGAATTCGCTCATGGAGGTGCACATTGCCAGGGCTGTTCGCCATTATCCGGCAATGAGGCGAGGATGAGAACGCCCCGGACGTAATCGTCCGGGGCGAGGGCGTTACTTGATGCGCTGACCTGGCTTGGCGCCGCTGTCGGGGCTGAGCAGGTAGATTTCTTCACCACCAGGGCCGGCCGCCATAACCATGCCTTCGGAGATGCCAAAGCGCATTTTGCGTGGCTTGAGGTTGGCGATCATCATGGTCAGGCGACCTTCAAGCTTGGTCGGGTCCGGATAGGCTGACTTGATGCCGGAGAACACGTTGCGCTGTTCGTCACCGATGTCCAGCGTCAGGCGCAGCAGCTTGTCGGCACCTTCAACGGCTTCGGCCTTGAGGATCAGTGCTACGCGCAGGTCGACGGCTGCGAAGGTGTCGAAGTCGATTTCGGCCGACAGCGGATCTTTGCTCAGTTCGCCATTGCCGGTCACCACGGAAGTCTGGCTGGCTGCCAGGTCCTCTTTGCTGGCGACGGTCATGGCTTCGACCTTGGCCGGGTCGATACGGCTCATCAGGGCCTTGAACGGGTTCAACTGGTGATTGCTCAGGCGAGTCTGGTGATCGTTCCAGGTCAGTGGCGCAACGTTGAGGAACGCCTCGGCGTCGGCGGCCAGCAGCGGCAGTACCGGCTTGAGGAAGATCACCAGTTGACGGAACAGGTTGATGCCCTGGGCACAGATGGCCTGGACTTCATCCTGCTTGCCTTCCTGCTTGGCCAGCGACCACGGCGCCTTGTCGGCGATCCAGGCGTTGGCACGGTCGGCCAGGCCCATGATCTCGCGCATGGCGCGGGCGAAGTCGCGTCCTTCATAGGCCTCGGCGATGCCCGGCGCAGCGGCCAGGAAGGCTTCGGTCAGCTCAGGCGCGGCATCGCCAGCGACCATCACGCCATCATTGCCCTTCTGGATGAACCCGGCGCAACGGCTGGCAATGTTGACCACCTTGCCGACCAGATCGGAATTGACCTTCTGTACGAAGTCTTCCAGGTTCAGGTCGAGGTCGTCGACACCGCGGCCGAGCTTGGAGGCGTAGTAGTAACGCAGGTATTCCGGCGACAGGTGGTCAAGGTAAGTGCGGGCCTTGATGAAGGTGCCGCGGGATTTCGACATCTTCGAGCCGTTGACGGTCAGGTAGCCGTGGACGTTGATCGCAGTCGGCTTGCGATAGCCGGCGCCTTCAAGCATGGCAGGCCAGAACAGGGCGTGGAAATTGACGATGTCCTTGCCGATGAAATGGTACAGCTCGGCCTTGGAGTCCTTGTTCCAGAACGCATCGAAATCCAGCTCCGGGCGACGGGCGCAGAGATTCTTGAAGCTGGCCATGTAGCCGATCGGTGCGTCCAGCCAGACGTAGAAGTACTTGCCTGGCTCGTCAGGGATCTCGAAGCCGAAGTACGGCGCGTCACGGGAAATGTCCCATTCCTGCAGGCCGGCATCCAGCCACTCGGCGATCTTGTTGGCCACGGCGTCCTGCAGGGTGCCGCTACGGGTCCACTGCTGGAGCATGGCCTGGAAGTCAGGCAGCTTGAAGAAGAAATGCTGGGAATCCTTGAGCACCGGTGTGGCGCCGGAAATCGCCGACTTGGGGTTCTTCAGCTCGGTTGGCGCATAGGTGGCGCCGCACTTTTCACAGTTGTCGCCGTACTGGTCTTCAGCGGCACACTTGGGGCAGGTGCCTTTGATGAAGCGGTCGGCCAGGAACATTTTTTTGTCCGGGTCGAAGTATTGGGTGATCGAACGGGTAGCAATGTGCCCAGCATCACGCAACTTGAGGTAGATCTGGCTCGACAGCTCGCGGTTTTCTTCGGCGTGGGTCGAGTGGAAATTGTCGAAGTCGACCAGGAAGTCGGCAAAATCCCCGCTGTGCTCAGCCTGGACGGCGGCAATCAGTTGCTCAGGGGTGATGCCTTCTTTTTCAGCGCGCAGCATGATGGCCGAACCGTGGGCGTCGTCGGCACAGACGTACACGCATTGGTTGCCGCGATGCTTCTGGTAGCGCACCCACATGTCTGTCTGGATGTACTCGAGCATATGGCCAAGGTGAATGGAACCATTGGCATAGGGCAGGGCGCTGGTGACGAGAATCTGACGTGGCTCGGACATGGGGGCTCGGCTACTTTTTTCGGCTACTTGAGATGAAACGGTGATCGGCCACTATAAAACGCCGGGAAATTTATTTCACCCCATGGACGTATCTGTGGATGTTTCGCGGGTTAGCATAGTGGTCTGTTTTACTCAGTCTTTATCACGGGAGTCTCCATGAGTGCCGTCACTCGCGCAGCCGTCGAAGCCGTTCTTCGCCAGTACACCGACCCTTACCTGAACCTGGACCCAGTCAGTGCCGGCTGTGTGCAGGCGATCGACATCCAGGGCGAGCAGGTCAGTGTCCAGTTGCAACTCGGTTATGCAGCTGGTCTGTTCAAAAATGGCTGGGCGCAGGTGCTGCAAACCGCCATCGAAGGCATTGACGGGGTTGCCTCGGCTCGGGTCGAGATCAATTGCGTGATCGCCGAGCACAAGGCGCAGGCGCAGATCCCCGGCCTTGCCAACGTCAAGAACATCATTGCCGTGGCCTCGGGCAAGGGCGGTGTGGGCAAGTCGACGACGGCGGCCAACCTGGCCTTGGCCCTGGCCCGGGAAGGGGCGCGGGTGGGTATTCTCGATGCCGACATCTATGGCCCGAGTCAGGGTGTGATGTTCGGCATCCCTGAGCGCACGCGTCCGCAGATCCGTGACCAGAAGTGGTTCGTGCCACTTAAGGCGCACGGTGTGGAAGTCATGTCGATGGCTTTCCTGACCGATGACAACACGCCGATGGTCTGGCGTGGGCCGATGGTTTCCGGGGCGTTGCTGCAATTGGTCACCCAAACCGCCTGGGACAACCTGGATTATCTGGTCATCGACATGCCGCCAGGCACTGGCGACATTCAACTGACCCTGGCGCAGAAAGTGCCGGTGGCAGGTTCAGTGATCGTTACCACTCCGCAAGACCTGGCGCTGATTGACGCCAAGAAAGGCGTGGAGATGTTCCGCAAGGTCAATATCCCGGTATTGGGCGTGGTCGAGAACATGGCCGTGCATATCTGTTCAAACTGTGGCCACGCCGAGCATTTGTTTGGCGAAGGTGGTGGTGAGAAGTTGGCGTCGCAATACGGCGTCGAGCTGCTGGCCTCACTGCCGCTGTCGATGTTGATTCGTGAGCAAGCAGATAGCGGCAAACCAACAGCCATTGCCGAGCCGGAGAGTCAGATCGCCATGGTCTACCAGGAGCTGGCGCGTCAGGTGGGTGCGCGGATTGTGTTGCAGGAAGCTGCAGCGCCGGCCATGCCGAATATCACCATCAGCGAAGACTGATTTAGGATTCGTTCATTTTCTGGGGTGCACTGCGCCCCTTCGCGGATGAATCCGTTCCTACGGTCTTGAATCGTAGGCATAAAAAAAGCCCCGCCTGTTAAGGGCGGGGCTTTTTTCAAGCTGTAAAGCGGAAGTTAGATAACTTCTACTTCTTCAGCCTGCATGCCTTTCTGACCGCGGGTAGCGATGAAAGAGACCGCTTGGCCTTCTTTCAGGCTCTTGAAGCCGTCAGCCTTGATGGCTTTGAAGTGTACGAACAGGTCGTCACCGGATTGTGGGGTGATGAAGCCGAAGCCTTTTTCATCGTTGAACCACTTAACGGTACCGGTTTGGCGATTGGACATGGTCTGTCTCCTTGGACAAAGTTAACTACGACTCAGGAAACGCCCTGGCCGAGACTGAGTGCAAAGAGGCAGAAAATTCATGAAGATGGGTTGATCGAAATCTTGCATCAGGTAGATATTCTCAGTGACACGTGCAGCACAGTGGCGTCACCTTAACCCTTTTTCCAGAACGTGCCAATGGTCTTGTTCAGCTTTCGCGCAAATCATGACTGACGGTGCTGTCACCCTCGCTGAAGGCCCCGCCATACGGGGATTCGACGCCTGACGGTGCATTGAACTTTGAACCGGGCGCCGGGCCCGGTAAGATGCGCCTCAGAATTTCTTCACCTCGTAACTTCAGGACACCCGCCATGAGCATCAAATCGGACAAGTGGATTCGCCGCATGGCGCAGGAACACGGCATGATCGAGCCGTTCGTCGAGCGCCAGGTGCGCGGTGAGAGCGACAACCGGCTGATCTCCTTCGGCGTTTCCAGCTACGGCTACGACGTACGCTGCGCCGACGAGTTCAAGGTGTTTACCAATATCAACTCGGCCACCGTCGATCCGAAAAACTTCGACGCCGGCAGCTTTGTCGATGTCAAGAGCGACGTTTGCATCATCCCGCCGAACTCCTTCGCCCTGGCCCGCACCGTCGAGTATTTCCGCATTCCGCGCAATGTCCTGACCATCTGCCTGGGCAAGAGCACTTATGCCCGTTGCGGCATCATCGTCAACGTCACCCCGCTGGAACCGGAGTGGGAAGGCCACGTGACCCTGGAATTCTCCAATACCACCACCTTGCCGGCGAAGATCTATGCCAACGAAGGTGTGGCACAGATGCTGTTCCTCGAGTCCGACGAAGAGTGCGAAGTGTCCTATAAGGACCGTGGCGGCAAATACCAAGGCCAGCGTGGCGTCACCCTGCCGCGTACTTGAGCCGACGAAACGCGGGAATTCTTACCCGCCCGCGGACTCTAACGTCTTGAATCGTTGCGCCAGGCAATAGGCCTGGCGAACGTCGCCAAGGAGCCGCCGATGAAACTCGACCCGTCCATCAGTGCCAAGCTGGCCGTGTTGCAGCCCAATAGCGTGGGGGTGTTGGCCTGGTCGCTGCTTGCCCATCCGCACCCACACCTCGCCCAGGTTGGCGGCGTACCCGGTCAGCCCGACCCGGATACACCCGATCAACCGCAACCCGGTGAAAACCCACCAATGGAGCCCGGTGAACCGACCTTGCCGGACGAACCACCGCCTGCTCCTGTGGCCTGAAACTTACCGGCGCCAAGCACCGAAAACGTTACGCTCAAGGCGATAACAGATAGCCACTGCGATAGGCTTGGCGCCCGGCGACATGGGCGATGACCATGCCAGCAGTGGCCATGCGTCGTAGCGAACGGGCATACATCAAGCCTGGCTGGACGTTGCGCACCGGGGTTACTCGATCCGTGAGCGGGTCGATGACTTCAGCGATCAATTGGCCAGCTTCCAGGTATTGCCCAGGCTTGGCGTGAAAGACCAACAGGCCGCCCAGCGGTGTGGCCACAGGCTCGACGCCGGCAAGCGGAGTAGCGGGGTACGCCAGCGCGGGCAGGCTGGTGGCCTGGCCTTCAATGGCGCCGTATCGAGTCAGATAATCGAGAATCGCCGCGCAATCCTTTTCTGCCAGCGGGTGGCTTACATCGCCTTGGCCGCGCAGCTCGACGGTGACCGAAAAGCTGCCCTGGGGGATCGGAAACTGTTTGCCGAAGCGCTGCTGCAACTGCCACCAGACCAGGGTGAAACACTCATCGAAGGACTGGCCGCCGGAGTCGGTGGCCAACAGGCTGGCCTGGGTACCGAGATAGCATGCCAACGGCTCGACCTGAGGCCAGGCTTCGGGGGTGGTGTAAAGGTGGGCGACGGCGTCGAAGTCACAATGCAGGTCCAGCACCATCTCGGCGTCGCAGGCCAGGCGTTGCAGGGTCAGGCGTTGCGATTGCAGCGGGGTGCGCGCCGGTTGTGCGTCCAGGGCACGGCGCAGGCATTCGCGGATCAAGGCCACGTTGTGCGTTGGGTCCTGGGTGAGGTGAGCTTCGATTTGATCGCCGATCGAATCGCTCAGGTCGACAAAGTTACGGTTGAAGTTCTCACCGCTTTGCAGCTCGAAGCGACCCAAAGGCACATCCATCAGTACTTGTTCGAGGCCGACCGGGTTGGCGATCGGCACCAGAACGATTTCACGGCGTAACACACCGTGGGCTTCGAGTTCGCTCAAGCGTTGCTTGAGGTGCCAGGCGACCAGCATGCCGGGCAGTTCGTCGGCGTGCAGGGAAGCCTGGATGTAGATCTTGCCGGCGCCCCGGGGGCCGAAGTGGAAGCTGTGGATCTGGCGGGCAATGCCTGGAACCGGTGCCAGAATGTCATGGGTAGAATGATGCATATCAGTCCTAGTGGGTCGGTCCTGGGAGAGCCAGACTACGCCGGCGGGCATGATGATATAAGCATAAAGTTGCCCCGCGCGCAGGTTGCGCTCCCCCTCTAGCGTGTCAGTAGCGTGCATCCACCGGTTTACCGCCGTTGGGCCAGTCCTTGACCTTGTCCGCGAAGTCCGGGCGCGGTTGCTGGGAGAACCAGGCAGCGACATCCACTGCCTCCTGGTCACTCAGGCCGCCCTGGCCGAGGGGAAAGCGTTCATGAAAGCCGATCGGCATGTTGCGTTTGACGAAGGCAGCAGCAGTGTAGGTACGGGCCATGCCGGCGCCGATGTTGAAGGACTGCTCACCCCACAGCGGTGGAAACACCAGGCTGCCATCGGCGCGAGCCAGACCTTCGCCGTTGCTGCCGTGACATACAGCGCATTGTTTGACGTAGATCTGCTCACCGTTCTCAAGGTTCGGCTTGATGGCCGGATCGATCTTGCCGACACCACGCCCAGCCACTTTGTCGCCGGGTTGAGTGTTGTTCTTCATCCACTCGAAATAGGCAACCATGGCCTGCATATCCGCAGATTGTGCTGGAATCGGCGTGCCGTTCATCGAGCGGCGAAAGCAGCCATTGATGCGTTCTTCGAGGGTGATGACTTTGCCGGCACGTGGCGCGTAACCGGGGAAAAACGCCGACACGCCAACGAACGGTGAGCCGTCAGCCACGGTGCCAGCGTTGAGGTGGCAACTGGTGCAGTTCAGCGCATTGCCGACGTTGTCCGGTAGCAGCTCCTTGGTTTGCAGGTGCAGGCGCATGCCGCGGATGACCTGGTCGGCATTGGCGGCAGCGAGCAGGTCGGCCAGACGTGGGGTCTCAAAAGCTGTGGAGTCGGTGGTTTGCGGGTTGAGTTGGCCACGCAGTTTTTGCACCTGCTGGGCAGTGACCGCCGAGCTGTCGTTACCCCAACGGCTGCGCACGAAACTGAGGATTTCGGCGATTTCCTGATCCGACAAACGGGCGAACCCCGGCATGGTGTAGACCCGCGAATGGGTGGCTGTTTGTGCGGTTTTCCAGCCGGTCAGGGTGATGTGCAGCAGGGACGTCGGGTCACTGGAAGCAATGCTTGGATTGCCCGCCAATGGTGGGAACATGCCCGGCACACCGCCGCCATCGGCGCGGTGACAGTCGCTGCAGAACTGGGTGTAACCCAGCCCACCACGGCTGCTGAACAGGTCAGCCGCCGGTATCGCAGGCGTCAATGCAAGCGCCGGCATGGGTAAATCGTCATCGCTTGGTGGTAGCGATTTGAGGTAGCTGGCAATGGCCGTCAGGTCTGCGTCGCTGAAGTGTTGAGTGCTGTGATGAATCACATCGGCCATGTTCCCGGACACGGTGGCGAAGCGGTTTTGCCCGGTTTTGAGCAGTTGTACGGTGTCTGGCACCGTCCATAGGTTACGTAAGCTCAGCGCCCGCCAATGCTCGACGGTTTCCCCGGCGAGAAAGTGCTTGCCGCTGCTGCCGGCGTCGCTCATGGCTTTTTCCTGGAAGGCGATACCTCGAGGGGTATGACAGGCGCCACAATGGCCCAGGCCCTGGACCAGATAGGCGCCACGGTTAATCAGCGGGTCGCGGCTCGGGTCAGGTTCGAAGGGCTGGTTGTCGAGGAACGCCCAGTTCCACAGCGCCAGTCCCCAACGCATGTTGAACGGCCAGCTCATGTCGGCGGCCTGGTTGGACTGGCTGATGGGGGCCACGCCCTGCATCAGGTAGGCGTATAGCGCGCGCATGTCCGCTTCGCTCATTTTCGCGTAGGACGGGTAGGGCATCGCGGGGTAAAGATGGGTGCCATCGGCGCTCATGCCTTCGCGCATCGCGGTGTCGAACTGCTCGAAACTGTAGCGACCAATTCCGGTTTGCGGATCCGGGGTGATATTGCTCGAATAAATAGTGCCCATGGGCGTTTTAAGCTGTAGACCACCGGCCATCAGTGCACCTTGCGGGGCAGTGTGGCAGGCAATGCAGTCACCCAATTGGGCCACGTAGCGGCCACGCTCGATCAGCGTCTGGTTGGCAGGCTCAGCCACGGCTGTGTCTGGCTCGCTGGCGTAAAGGGCGGGTATCAGCAACAGCGTCGTGGCGCACAGGGCCAGACGCGAAAGAACAGAAGCCATTGCATATTCCTTTATTCACCCGGTCTGGGTCTGTGCCCTGGGCACCGGCGCGCAATCGTTTTTATGATTCATCAGGCAGCACTAAAGACGAAGCTCGTCTGAGTTTCGTTTTAGAGCAATTGCTCGCAGGTGCAGTTGATTTGGATCAGCGCAGCCGGCATTGCACCGGCTGCGGGGGAAGGAGGGTTACTTGCCGGGCACCAGGGTCAGGCGCTTGTTGCCATAGGCCCGGTCAGCGTTCTGCGGCTGCAGCGGCAAACTCATGTAACGGCCCTTGAACCAGGCGTCCAGAGCATCGGCAAAGTGCGGGCTGGCCGGGTTGCCGGACTGGCCGCTGCTGCTTTGCAACTGCAGCGGTTCGATCTGGCCGAAGTCCACCACCATGCGCAGCGACGGCGGCAAGTGACTGTTGAAGTCTTTGCCCCAGGCATACGGTGCCAGGTTCAAGGTGCTGTGGTCGCCACCGCTAGCCTGTGGGCTACGGCTGACAGCGTCTCCCAGGCCATGGAAGGTCGGTGTCGGCCAGCGCAATGGGTGCAATTTGCCCCATTGCCAGGCGCGTCGGTCTTGGCTCAGTTGTACTTCCCCGGCGCTGATCGCGGCCGCCAGGCTGCGGGCGAGAATTGCGGGTTTGTCTTCCTTCTGTGGGGTGCGCTGGTCGTCCCAGAACGGGCTGTCCTCGCGACCGAGCAAATGGTCGGCCTGGGCCGAATACGACAAGCGCGCATTGCCGACCAGGGCCTGCCAGGCCGCTGAAGATTCCGGGCCCAGCTCGTCGAGGAAGGTTTGTTTCGCGCTCTCTTGCAGGAACAACTCATACAGGGCGGCATCGGCCGAGGTGGTATTCAGGCGTCCATCGAATGCCATCAGCCGGGTGTAGGCTTCGCGGGCTTTGCTGCGCTGATCACTTGGCAAGGCATCGATTGCCTGCTTGAGCGGCTGCGCCATGCCAGGCGCTTCGAACATCTGCTTGAGTTTGCTGGCGAACAGGCTGGTCTGGTCGTTTTGCATGGTGATCAGGCTGCGGCTGTCATGCTTGCCATTCGCGGCCAGTTGCCCCAGGCGTTCGGCGCGCTCAGGGTAGTACCAGCTATTGGACAATTGCATGCCATATCCTTTGGGCACGCTGCGCTGGTTGGCATTGCCCAACCAGCCTTGGGCTGGATCCTGGTCGTAAGGATGGAGCATCGGGTCGGCATAGCCATCCCAGTCGTAACGCCCCTCCCAGCCCGGTGAGGGCAACAGGCCCTGGCCTTCGCGACGATTGGGGAAACGCCCACTGACCTGCCAGCCAATGTTGCTGGCGTCGGCGAAGACAAAGTTCAGCGCAGCGGCGCCGATTTCCCGGGTGTTATCGAAAGCGCGCTCGACGTTCTGTGCCCGCGACAGATTGAAGAACGCGTCCATGCTCTGGTCACCCTTGAGCTGGGGCATTTGCAGAGCCAGGCCGAGACTGGCGTTTTGAGCACTGGTGAGCAGTGTGCCGTGACGGGTGTCATACAGGGTTTCGCGCTGTGGACGCTGGCCCTTGATGAAGAAGGTTTCGTTGCGCGCCAACGCGGGCAGCCACTTACCATCGGCCTGGTACATCAGGCGGTTGCCTTCGCGTTTAATCCGCTCCAGGAACAGGTCCTGGTTGTCGGCCATGACCGCACTGGTGCTCCAGGCCAGTTTGCCGTTGTAGCCGGAAAGCAGTAGTGGCAGACCGGCAATCGACACCCCGGCAGCCTGGTACTTGGGGGCGCGAATCTGCACTGGGGTCATGGCCCAGGCGCTGAGGGTGTCGCTGGCCAGCAGGCTCTTGCCGCTGCGGCTGCGTTGCGGGGCGATCGCCCAGTTGCTGGAGCCCGCCGTACCTAGCAGGTTGAGCGTCGCCAGTTGTTCACTGGCACCAGTCAGCGCTGCCAGCCCGGCGAGTTGACTGTTGAGGTTCAGGCCCTTGAGTTTCTCGGACTCGGCCAATGGCAACGGTTCATCCGGGTAGCTGGGTAACAGCCAGGCCAGTTTGTCGCTGCCAACTTTCTGCGTCAGGGTCAGGGCGGCCAGCTCTTCTTGCAGGTTCACCGACTGACTGAAGTTGTACAGACAGAATATCAGTGCCGAGTCTTCAGGTTTCCAGTATTCCGGGCGGTAGCCGCTTTGCGCCAACGGTGCCGGCAAGCGGTCGCGGTAGCGGAACAGGTAAGCGTTGACACCACGGGCATAAACTTCGAAGAAGCGCTTCAGGCGTGGCGAGGCATCGGCATACAGCTGATTGGCGGTTTGTTTGAGGTTGGCGCCGCGCATCAGGCGGTCGACTTCCAGTACATCTGCGCCAGCGATCTCGGCCAGGCGACCCTGCGCCAACAAGCGCATGCCGACCATCTGGCCGATACGGTCACCGGCATGTACATAGCCCAAGGCGAACAGCGCATCGTGGAAGTTGTTGCTTTCAATCAACGGCATGCCCAAGGCATTGCGTCGTACCGAGACGTTCTGGGCCAGGCCCTTGAGTGGCTGCACACCGCTGACCGGTAGCACGCTGTCGCGATAGCCGCCCATTTGACAGCCGCTCACCGCAAGCAAGCCGAACATCGCTGCGGCTACGCCGAACCGGGGGTGGAAAGGGGGGAAGGCTGGCGCGGCCATGGTCGGGCTCCTGCAGGGCGTGGCGTCTAAAAGGCGCTACGTTAGTGAGCCCGACCACGCCATGCAAGCGGCGGCACAGCCTTTATTTTCAAAGCCCTGTTACGGGGCGAAAATCAGGCTCCGTGGCACTTCTTGAACTTCTTGTTGCTGCCGCATGGGCACGGATCGTTGCGGCCAACATCCTTCAGGGCGTTGCGCACCGGTTCCTGGTGGGCGTGGTTGCAGTGCGGGCCGTGAACATGGCCGTGGTCATGATCGTGGTGATCATGATCGTGGTTGCAGTCAGGGCCATGGACATGGGGTTGTTGGGTCATTGCGGGTTACTCCGGTAAAAGATCGCCGGGAATTATCTCACCACTGCGCGATAAGTGCAGTTCGCGGGAGAAGATTAATCCGCTGATAAGTTCGCCATCGAGGCGGTAACGCAGTGGCTGGTCGGTATTTTTGAGCATTTTCGCCAACGGTTTGACCTGTTGCCAGAGATTGGTACGCACCGGAATTTTGAAGGTTCGCCGCGCGTGCCCGCCAACGCTGCGCCACAGACTCTCCTCGCCTTCGGTCAGGAGCAAATCATTGAGGCGCACTCTGTAGTTCAGATAGCGGATGAACAGGCGCCCGTCGTTGGGATTGTCGACGCGCACATGGAGGATGAACTCCTGCTCCAACAGACGCACCTTGACCACCTCGACCTTGACCAGGTGCACCTCGGGATCACGATAGTCGTCGCTTAGCCAGCTGGCGCAGCCCGTCAGTTGCAGTATCAGGAAGCTGAACAACAACAGGCGGGCCATAGGCTTCAGCTCCCCAGATAACTGGCGCAGCACTTCTTGAATTTCTGCCCGCTGGCGCAGGGGCAGGCATCGTTACGCCCGGCCTTCAGGCCCACGGTCGGGTCGATGAAGTACCAGTGCCCGGCATTTTGCACAAAGGCCGAGCGCTCGCGATGGCTGTGTTCACCGTCGTTGTCATGCCAGCGCGCAGTGAAGGTGACAAAGGCATGCTCAGGCTGACCGCCGAACACTTCGGCGCTTTCCACTTCAAGGCCCAGCCAGGTGCTTTGGGTGCTCCAGGCTTTGATGCTGTCACGATCCAGGCCCGCCTGCTGCGCGGGCAGGGTGGTGCTCACCAGGTAATCAATCAACCCCAGCACGTAAGCACTGTAGCGCGAGCGCATCAGCGCTTGCGCGTCAGGGGCCGGATGTCCGGCGTGATAGTGTCCGCAACAGGCGTCAAGCAGGTTACCGCTGCCGCAGGGACATACCGAGACACTCATTGTTTCACCACCAGTACTTGCCAAAATTTTGCGGATTGGCCCAGAACTTGGCGTTGAGCCAATCCGGGACCTGTTTGTAGTCACGTAGATCATAGGTGAACAGGCTCAATACCTGATCATCTCGCTGAAATTTTTCGTTGGCGTGCATGGCCAGGGCGAAGAAGTCGGTGTCTTGCCAGCCGCAGGCGTGCAGGTCGGCCAGCACTGCCACGCGGCTGGCATTGAGGTTGCGGATGCCGCCCAATAGTTCCAGGCCCTTGCGCTTGGGCAGGTGCTCCAGACAATCGACCAGCAAGGCCAGGTCAAAACGCTGAGCCGCCAGGTTTTCTGGCAGGGGACCGGGTTGGGCTTGGGCAATCTCGACCTGCGGATGTGCCTGGGCAAAGGCCTCCAGGGCTGGAAAGCGGCTGCCGACCAGCAACAAACGTTGCGGTGGGTGGCGTTCAAGTAGCGCTGCCAGGGCCTGTTGGGGCGTGCGCTGGGAAAATCCGTCAATCATCGGGAACCCTCGGTCAGATGCGTCAAGACTAACCATCTCGGTCCCTCAGGCATAGTGGCTGAGAGCCGCATCATGGCTTATTGCTGGCGGAGATGGTGTGCGCGGTCTTTACTCCCAGAGCATCGGTTTTGAACCGATTCCCCCTAGGAGACGCAACAAATGAGCATAGTACGCACAGCATTACCTCTGGTTCTGCTCACCAGCGTGTTGACTGGTTGCGCAGGTTTACAAAAGACCGACTGGCCGATGTGTGCTGCCGTCGGGGGTGTAGGTGGCGCGGCGTTGGGCGCTATAGAGAGCTCGAGTTGGGCTGGGTGGGGCGCGTTACTTGGCGCTGGGATGGCGGCGGGCTACTGCTGGGCCCACGGCGATGGCGACGAAGACGGTGACGGCGTACCGGACAGCCGTGACAAGTGTCCGGGCACACCACCGGGTGTACAAGTGGATGCCAACGGTTGCCCACCCGCACCTGCGGTCGAGGAAGTGGTTGTGGTCAAGGAAGAGGTCATCGTCATTCGCGATGTGCACTTTGAGTTCGACTCTGCTCGGCTGACCCCGGCAGACAAAGAGCGCTTGAACACCATCGCGACCCGCCTGAAAAATGAGGCACCTACCGCCAGACTGACGGTGACCGGACACACCGACAGCGTCGGTCGAGATGCTTATAACGAGAAATTGTCGGAACAACGCGCCCAGTCGGTCACCGACTATCTGGTCAGCAGCGGTGTGCCGCAAGCCAGCTTCGTTGCAGTGCAGGGGGCAGGTGAGTCTCGGCCAGAAGCCGACAACTCCACTGCTGAAGGTCGGGCAATGAACCGCCGTGTAGAGATTCGCATCGAGCGTTGAAGCCCAATCGGCCTGCGGCTTGAGAAGTGCCGCAGGCCGGTCTTTACTCCTGTGTGACCGGTAGACGCCGGTGACACAGGAGCAATTCCCATGAGTGTTCTCTTCAAGGCCGCAGTGCCGGTGCTGGTGGCTGCAAGCCTGCTTTCTGGTTGCGCCACCCACAGCGATGGCAGCGCGCCACTCAATCAAAGGACCTGGCCAATTTGCAGCCTGCTGGGTGGTTTGGTAGGTGGCGGATTGGGGGCTATCGAAAGTTCTGCCTGGGCGGCCGGTGGCGGTGTCGCCGGAGCCATCGCTGGTGGTCTGATCTGTTATGCCCAGGACGGTGATGAGGATGAAGATGGCGTATTCGATCGCCGCGATCGCTGCCCGGATACCCCGGCCAATACCCCGGTCAGTCATACCGGTTGCCCACTGCCACAGTATCCGGTGACCGAGAAAGCTGTCGAACCTGAAGTTATCACGCTTAATGATCAGGGCGCGGTGATGTTCGCCTATGACTCTGCTGACCTGACCAGCAGCGCCGATAGCCAGTTGCAGGCGTTGATCAGCAAGCTCAATGCGTCCAGCGTAGTCAGCGTCAAGGTAATTGGGCACACCGATAGCCGTGGCTCCGACGCCTATAACCAAACACTGTCCGAGCAGCGCGCGAGTAGTGTCGCCGAATACTTGATCAACCAGGGACTGTCGCCGTCGAAAGTGACCAGTATGGGCCGCGGCGAGAGCGAACCTATTGCTGATAATGAGACTGAGGCCGGTCGTGCGCAAAACCGCAGGGTTGAACTGCACCTCAATTGATCAGGGCGCTGGTGTGGGGCAGTGCCAGCCGTTAATGTTGCAGGCGATGCCGGCTACAGGCGTCGCCTAAAAAAAATAACAGCAGAGGGCGCATATGAAGGGCTTACTGGGACTGGGCAAGGCCTTGACGGTGGTGTTCTGGTGGGTGGTGCTGGTGAATCTGTTGATCCCCCAGGAGTTTCCCTTCAATCGCCTGATCAACCTTGTCGGCGCCACGCTGCTTGGCTTGCACCTGCTCGAAGTGTTGTTTTTCAATGGCCGTCTACGTGGCCGCAGCCATCGCTGGTTTGACCGCTTGCAAATCCTGCTGGTCGGTATCTTTCACGTCCTTTCTATTCCGCCCCCACGACAGGAGTCTGCTCATGCGTAAGTTGGTGTTGTTGGCGGCGTTGGTCAGCCCCTTGGTGTTGGCTGAGTCAATCAGCGTCGCACCGCATTCGGTGTTGCGTTTACCGAACAAATCCAGTGTGGTGCACTTGCAGCGTCTGCAGGTGGCCGATGCAGCGACGCTGTTGTTGCCGGCCAGTCTGGTCGAATTGAAGGTGGATGAGCTGCATCTGGGGCAGGAGGCACGCATTGCCATCGCACCGGCTGAAAGCACGTTGCGGGTCGAGGTGCTGCGCGCAGAAATGGCGGAGGGTAGCCAGATAGCTGCCCATGGTGCTCCAGGGACTTACGAGCGGGCGGCGAAAGCTGGACGCAATCTTGATCTGCAGGTGCATGCAATTGAGGCACCGTTGCTGGCCATTGATGCCCGCGGCGGAGCGGGTGCGCCGGGCTATGTCGGGCTGGATGGCGCCAACGGCAAGGCAGGGGGGTGTACCTGGGGGCAGGCCAGTCGTGGGGCAAATGGTGACAATGGTGGCAATGGCCATGACGGCGCGTCGGGCGGGCAGGTGCGCTTGGCACTGCCGATGGACTTCCCGGTTGAGCGAATCAAGGTGCAACTTGATGGCGGTGCGCCAGGAGTCGCTGGCGCTGCTGGCAAGCCAGGCGCAGGCGGGGCGAGTAAGGGGTGTTGGGTCTACAAGACGACTGCAGGTGCGGCTGGCAAGCCGGGATTGGCCGGGCAACCCGGGTTGGCGGGGGCTGCCGGGGAATTGATCTTGCAGCGGCTGTAGTGAGCCCGAACCAGTGGGAACCGGCAAGGCCGGCTCCCACAGCGACATACCACCGGTTTACATCTGCAGGCGCGTACTCGCCACCAGTACTACTGCGATTCCAAGCAACAGGTTGATACCCACCAGGCGACGAATCTTGCCCAGCACGGCCGCGCCACTCGGCCAGTCCTGCGCCTCCACGGCTTTGCGCAATTCCGGCAGCAGCAATGCCTGGATACGAATGAACAGGGCAATCATAGCGATGGCACCCCCCATCATCACTTGTACGTAGCGTGGCGCGGCATCAAAGCCGGCAAAACGCAGGTGCAACATGCCGATACCGCTGATCGCAAGGACGGCGATCGCTATCCATACCCAAACGAAAAAACGCTGAAACACTTCTACCCACAGGCGCAGGCGCGCAGGGCCATCCAGGGCTGCAACCGCCGCCGGCCGCAGGATCAGCCAGGCGAAGAACATGCCGCCAACCCAGACCAGGGCGGCCAGAAGGTGCAGGCTATAAGGAAGGGCAAAGGCGCTCATCAGGATCTCCATTCGGCGCAAAGGGCAATAGCGGGGTATGATAGCGACCCAATCGAAACACTGAAAATATATCCAGCCCTTCGGGCGCCCCGACACCATGATCAGCAACGAACTCAAAACCACGATTCAGGGCGCCTATTCGCGTTTTCTCGAAGCCAAGAGCCTCAAGCCTCGCTACGGCCAGCGTCTGATGATCGCCGAAGTGGCCAAGGTGCTTGGTGATATCGACTGTGACGATGAAGGTCGACGCTCCGGTGAGCCCGCTGTGGTAGCGGTCGAGGCCGGCACCGGCACCGGCAAGACGGTCGCCTACAGCCTGGCCTCGATTCCGGCTGCCAAGGCCGCAGGCAAGCGCCTGGTGATTGCCACAGCGACAGTGGCGCTGCAGGAGCAGATCGTCTTCAAGGACCTGCCTGACCTGATGCGCAACAGCGGCCTGAACTTCACCTTCGCCTTGGCCAAGGGGCGTGGGCGTTATTTGTGCCTGTCCAAGCTCGACCTGTTGTTGCAGGAAGGCCACGCTCAATCAGCCACTGCTCAGCTGTTCGAAGAAGAAGGCTTCAAGATCGAGGTCGACGAGGCGAGCCAGAAGCTGTTCACCAGCATGATCGAGAAGCTTGCTGGCAATCGTTGGGACGGCGACCGGGACAGCTGGCCGCAGGCCCTGGAAGACCAGGACTGGGCGCGCCTGACCACCGACCATAGCCAGTGCACCGGTCGCCATTGTCCGAATTTCGGCCAGTGCACTTTCTACAAAGCCCGTGAAGGCATGGGCAAGGTCGATGTCATCGTCACCAACCACGACATGGTGCTGGCCGATTTGGCCCTCGGTGGTGGCGCGGTATTGCCTGATCCGCGCGACACCATCTATGTGTTCGACGAAGGCCATCACCTGCCAGACAAGGCCATTGGCCATTTCGCCCACTACACGCGTCTGCGTTCCACCGCCGACTGGCTTGAGCAAACCGCCAAGAACCTGGCCAAGCTGCTGGCCCAGCACCCGTTGCCCGGCGATCTGGGCAAGTTGATCGAACAGGTGCCGGAGCTGGCACGGGAAATCAAGGCGCAACAGCAATTCATGTTCAGCGCCTGTGAGCAGGTAGCGGATTTTCGTCCCGGCGAAGACATGGAAGGCCGCGAGCGGCCACGTCATCGCTTCGAGGGCGGAGTGGTCCCCGAGCACATGCGTGAGATGGGGATCGAACTGAAAAAGGGCTTCTCGCGCCTAACCGACCTGTTCACCCGTCTGACCGAGTTGCTCAAGGAAGGGATGGATGCCGAGGTCAACATCGGTATTGCCAGCCATCAGGCCGAAGAGTGGTACCCGCTGTTTGGCAGCCTGCTGATGCGCGCCCAGGGTAACTGGGAACTGTGGACCGCCTTCACCGCCGAAGATCCAGAAGACAGCCCGCCCATGGCTCGCTGGCTGACCCTGGCAGAGAGTGGGGCGTTGTTCGACATTGAGGTCAATGCCAGCCCGATCCTCGCGGCAGAAATGCTGCGGCGCAATTTGTGGAGCGTTGCCCATGGCGCTCTGGTCACCTCGGCAACACTGACTGCGCTGGGTAAGTTTGACCGCTTCCGCATGCGTGCAGGCCTGCCAAAGACCGCAGTCACCAGTGTTGTGCCAAGCCCCTTTCATCACGTCGATGCCGGCGTATTGCGCGTGCCGGACCTGCGTGCCGACCCTCGCGATGCCCCCGCCCACACCGCAGCGATCATTCGCGATCTGCCGGAGTTGGTAGAGGGCTCTCGTGGCTCGCTGGTGCTGTTCTCTTCGCGCAAACAGATGCAAGACGTGTTCGACGGCCTGGACCGGGACTGGCGCAAACAGGTGTTCATCCAGGGCAATCTGTCCAAGCAGGAAACCCTCAACAAGCACAAGGCCCGTGTCGACGGTGGAGACTCCAGCGTACTGTTCGGTCTCGCCAGCTTCGCCGAAGGAGTCGACTTGCCGGGTGCCTACTGTGAGCACGTGGTCATTGCCAAGATTCCCTTTGCGGTGCCGGATGACCCGGTCGAGGCGGCGCTGGCCGAGTGGATCGAAGCCCGCGGTGGTAACCCGTTCATGGAAATCGCCGTACCGGACGCTTCATTGCGCCTGATCCAGGCCTGTGGTCGCCTGCTGCGTACCGAAGAAGACCGCGGCACCATCACCCTGCTGGATCGACGTGTGGTCACCCAGCGCTATGGCAAGGCTATTCTCAATGCTTTGCCGCCGTTTCGACGGGAAATTTCCTGACCCCCGGGGATCAATGCATCGGGGTGTTGTCTATCACACAGTTCAAGGCCCGCACGGGCCCTCAAGGAGAGCTCCAGCCCTATGATTCGCCGTACCTTGCCTGCTGTCTTCGCCCTGTTGTTCAGCACGCCGTTGCTGGCCGGGCAACAGACGCTGTTCAGCTTCGTGCGCCCGGCCGCCGTGGTCAATGTGGCCACCGAAGATGCCAACCTGCCGCAGTACAACGCAGAGCAGACGGCTGAGGGCGAGGTATTGCGTCGCGTGGTGTTCAACCCGGTGCAGCGGCCAAGCTTGCGCTTGAGTCCGCAATCCGGCGCTTGGGACTGGTCTGCAGCGACCGCCATGACACTGCGTCTGCAAAGCGGCATGGACTGGCCGCTGACCGTGGACGTCACGGTGCTGAGCAGTGATGGCCAGACCCTCACTAGCCGTATCGACCTGCCTGCTGGCCCTGCGCAAACAGTGGTAGTGCCACTTACCGCCAGTTCGTCGCTGAGCCAGGGTATGCGTGCCGGGCCACCGATGCCCTGGGTACACGAGGGCCATCGCTGGCTGCTGACCAGCAGCAGCGGTGCACTGGACTTGAAGCAAGTGGTGTCGGTGAGCTTGTCGATGAACAAGCCTGACGTTGCCCAAAGCTTGATGATCGAGCGCGTCGGCATTCAGGATGACGACCTGCTGCAAAAGGCCGTCTACACCGGATTGATTGACGCCTATGGGCAGTCCACGCGCGGGCGTTGGCCGGAAAAAATCGTCAATGACGAGCAACTCAAGGTTGCCGCTGTGCGCGAGCAGCAGCAACTCAAAGGTTGGCTGGCTGAGCGCAGCCAGTTGCAACGGGACAAGTTCGGTGGTGTTTCCGCCGGCCAAAACTTTGACGCCAAGGGCTTCTTCCGTACCGAAAAGCGTGATGGGCGTTGGTACCTGGTTACCCCGGAAGGCCATCCGTTCTATTCGTTGGGCGTCAACACCGTTGCTCCTGATGGCGGACGAACCTATGTCGCCGGGCGTGAAACGATGTTTAGCGCCTTGCCACAAGCCGGTGAACCACTGGCGCAATTCTATGGTGAAGGTAACAACAACGACGGCAACGGATCGGCCAGTGGTCGCGTTTTCAACCAAGGCCGCTGGTTTGATTTTTATGCTGCCAACCTTGAACGCAGTTACGGCAAACCCTGCACCCCGACAGCTGCTACCGACACCAGCGCTGCGCAGGAGTGCCCGACTCCGGCCCTGGACCAGCAGCGCTGGCAGGGGCATACCCTTGACCGTTTGCAGGCCTGGGGTTTCAACACCTTGGGTAACTGGAGCGAACCGGACTTGGGCAAGGCCAACCGCCTGCCTTACACCTTGCCGTTGTCGATCGTCGGTGATTACACCAGCATCAGCACCGGAATGGATTGGTGGGGGCGCATGCCGGACCCGTTCGACCCGCGCTTTGCCATGGCTACCGAGCGCGCCGTGGCCATCGCCGCCCGTGATCATCGTAACGACCCTTGGTTGATCGGTTATTTCGCCGACAATGAACTGGCCTGGGCTGCACCGGGTGATGATCCCAAGGCACGTTACGCCCTGGCTTACGGCACCTTGCGGCTGACCACTGATGTGCCAGCCAAGCGCGCTTTCCTCAAGCAACTGCGTGACAAGTACCGCAACCAGGCCGGTCTGTCCAAGGCCTGGGGCATCGACCTGCCGGCCTGGGAACTGATGGAAGACCCAGGTTTTGAGCCGCCTTTGCCGAGTGCTGAGCATCCGGAGATCGAAGCCGATTTCAAACACTTCCAAAAGGTCTTTGCCGATACCTATTTCAAGACCATCGCCGATTCGTTGAAATGGCATGCGCCCAATCACCTGTTGCTCGGCGGTCGCTATGCGGTGAGCACGCCGGAAGCGGTTGCCGCCTGTGCCGAGTTCTGTGATGTTCTAAGTTTCAATTTCTATACCCCCAAGCCGCAGGATGGCTACGACTTCAGCCAGCTCAAGGCCCTGGATAAACCGGTACTGGTATCGGAATTCCAGTTCGGCTCACGTGATCGCGGGCCGTTCTGGCCAGGGCCGATGGAAGTGGCCAAAGAAGAAGCGCGGGGGCCGGCTTACGCTGCCTTCGTCAAGGCCGCGCTAGCTGAGCCGTCAATTGTCGGCGTGCACTGGTTCCAGTACCTGGATCAACCCGCCAGTGGTCGCTTGCTGGATGGCGAGAATGGTCATTTCGGACTGGTCGGTATCACCGACGTGCCGTTCCAGGGTTTTGTCGACAGCGTTCGTAAGAGCAATCTGCAAGCCCAAGAGCAGATCGGCAAGCAAGTCGTCACTGACAAGGCTGCAAAAGCCCAGTAACCACGCCCTTACGGCCTGATGCATGATCAATACGTCAGGTCGGCAATAGATAGGGTTGGGTGATGGTCTGACCGCTGTCTGTTCCCAAAAGCGTCGCGGGCTGAAACAATGCACGCCATTTTCGATTGCGGCATATGCGGGGTGTGACTGGGTGCAGATTCAAGGTCATTACGAGCTTAAGTTTGAAGCCGTGCGCGAAGCCTTTGCGGCGCTGTTCGACGATTCTCAGGAGCGTGGTGCGGCGCTGTGCATCCAGGTTGGTGGGGAGACCGTGGTTGACCTCTGGTCCGGTACTGCCGACAAGGACGGCGCCGAGGCTTGGCACAGCGACACGATTGCCAACCTGTTTTCCTGCACCAAGATGTTCACCGCCGTGACCGCCTTGCAATTGGTGGGCGAGGGTAAGTTGGCCCTGGATGTGCCGGTAGCGCGCTATTGGCCGGAGTTTGCCCAAGCCGACAAGCAAGCGATCACGCTGCGTCAGTTGCTCAGTCATCGCGCCGGGGTGCCCGCGCTGCGTGAGCTGCTGCCTGCAGAAGCCTTCTACGATTGGCAAACCATGGTTCAGGCACTGGCTGGCGAAGCTCCGTGGTGGACGCCGGGCACCGCCCATGGTTATGCAGCTATCACCTATGGCTGGCTGATTGGTGAACTGATTCGCCGTGCCGATGGCCGCAGCCCTGGCGAATCGATCGTTGCCCGCACTGCCAAACCCTTGGGGCTGGACTTTCACATCGGCTTGGCCGACGAGGACTTCCCGCGGGTGGCGCATATTTCCCGGGGCAAAGGCAATATGGGCGACGAAGCAGCCCAGCGTCTGCTTCAGGTCACCCTGCGTGAGCCGCAGGCACTGTCCACCCGCGCCTTCACTAACCCGCCGGGTATGCTTACCAGCACCAACAAGCCGGAGTGGCGACGGATGCAGCAACCTGCGGCCAACGGCCATGGTAACGCCCGCAGTCTGGCGGGGTTTTATGCCGGCGTGCTTGATGGCAGTTTGCTGGAGTCGGAACTGCTCGATGAATTGACCCGTGAGCACAGCCTGGGCCAGGACAAAACCCTGTTGACCCAGACCCGCTTCGGCTTGGGATGCATGCTTGATCAGCCGACTGTGGCTAATGCCACTTTTGGCCTGGGGAGCAAGGCCTTCGGTCATCCGGGGGCTGGGGGGTCGGTTGGTTTTGCCGATCCCGAGTACGATGTCGCCTTTGGTTTTGTCACCAATACCCTGGGCCCTTATGTGTTGATGGATCCGCGTGCGCAAAAGCTGGTGCGAGCCCTGGCAAGTTGCCTTTGATCGGTTAACCCCGGTGTTGCCTGAACCCTTTGTCTATCCTGAATTCCAATGCCCGGTGTTGCTGGGCAGAATTTCTTTCATTTTCATGGTGTATCACTGATGTCTTCACATAAAACCTTAGCTCTCGCCCTGTGCCTGGCCATGACCGGTTGCGCGCAGCTCTCCCCTAAAGGCGCGACCGACAGTGGGATCGACTGGTGGCCGTTCGGTTCGGACAAGGTTGCCGAGCAGGAAGTGAAGGACGTGGTGGTCGAAAAAGTCGCCAAAGCCGATGCCAAGTCTGAGAGCAACAGCCGCTGGTGGTGGCCATTCGGCGACACTAACAAGGTTGCAGCCGTACCCAAGATTGACCACAAGGCCACTCAAGCCTGGCTGGACAGCTACGAGCCGCGCCTGCGTGAAGCGATCAAGGACAGCAAGTTCGAACTTGAGCGCCGTGAAGACATACTGGTGGTTACCGTGCCAGTGGACAGTTCCTACAACCCAGATCGCCCGGCCATGCTCCTGCCGGTCACCCTGGGGCCAATCACCCGGGTCGCCAAGGCCATTGAAACCGACAAGCAGACTGCTGTCCTGGTCCTCGGTCATGCCGATACCAGCGGCGCTGCTGCCGGTAATCAGAAACTCAGCCAAGAGCGTGCCCAATCGGTGGCAGCGATCTTCCGTCTCAGTGGCTTGCAGCGTGACCGTCTGATGTTGCGCGGTATGGGCTCGGTTATGCCACGTGCGGCCAACGACAGTGTCGAAGGCCGGGCCCTCAACCGTCGTGTTGAGCTGGTGCTGACGCCGCAAAACACCATGGTCGCCTTGCTCGCCAAGTACCAGCAGCCTACACCGAGCCCGGCCGAACTGGTCGCGGTGCAAGATGCCAAGGCACCGGTCAAGGCTGCCGTAAAGCCTGCCGCCAAAGCCCCGGTAAAAAAAGCCAGCACCAGCAAAAAAGCTGCGCCGGCCAAGGCCACCATGGCCAAGAAGAAAGCCCCTGCCGCCAAGCCCGCCGCTAAAAAGCCAGCGCCGGCTGCGAAGAAAGTGGCCGCTAACACCAGCCCTGCGAAGACCAACTGATCGTCAAGGAACGCAGCAATGACCAAGACCCTGGCTGATATGCGCCGCGACTATACCCGTGATGGTTTGGCTGAAGCTCAGGCCCCGCGCGAGCCTTTCGCGTTGTTTCGGCAATGGTTCGATGATGCGGTGAAAACCGAACAGCCGCCGGTGGAAGCCAATGCCATGACCCTGGCAACGGTGGATGCAGAAGGCCGTCCGCATTGTCGGATCCTCTTGCTCAAGGGCCTTGATGACCAAGGCTTTACCTTCTTCACCAACTACGACAGCGCCAAAGGCCAGCAACTGCTGGCCAATCCATGTGCGGCCATGACCTTTTTCTGGCCGGCGCTGGAGCGTCAGGTGCGCATTGAAGGCAAGGTGGTCAAGGTCACGGCCGAGGAGTCTGACGAGTATTACCAGGTGCGGCCGTTGGGCAGCCGCCTGGGCGCTTGGGCGTCGCCTCAAAGCCAGGTGATCGCCGATCGCGCGGAACTCGAAGGTTTGGTCAAGGCTACCGAGCAACGCTTCAGTGACAGTCAGCCGCACTGCCCTGAACACTGGGGCGGTTACCGCTTGCTGCCAGAGCGTATCGAGTTCTGGCAAGGCCGTGCCAGCCGCCTGCATGATCGCCTCAATTATCGCCTGCAGCAGGGCGCCTGGCTGCGCGAGCGCCTGGCCCCTTAATCGCTTCGGTAAGCGGCGGCCTCGCGTTCCAGCCAGGTCGCCAACTCACTGCGTTTGACCTTTTGCGCCTTGGCGTTGTCCAGACATGCAAGCATGTAGGCTTTCTTGCCTTCATCGGCGCCAGCCAATGACAGCGCCAGGTCGCGGTCCATCCAGCGACGGATGCGCACGTACAACCACCAGTGAAAATACAGCCCTGCCACAGTCGTGATGACGACGATGAAGTAATCCATGTCTATCCTTGCGCTAAACGTTTTCAGACCGCATCGAAGACGCAGCCTGTATGAAAGCTGAATGGAAGCAATTTTACCCCGCCTCAGTCGTGACAGTGATCAATGGGCGGAGTCTAATGAACACCTGTCTTATGGAGAGTATCCTATGCGTAAATCTGCTCTGCTGGTTGCCAGCTTCACCACGATGTCGCTGCTGCTCGGTGGTTGTGCCTCGAGCCTGACCGGTGACTCCTACTCGCGTGACGAAGCCCGCCGTGTGCAAACCGTGCGCATGGGGACTATCGAGTCGTTGCGGCCGGTGAAAATCGAAGGCACCAAAACGCCTATCGGTGGCGGCGCTGGCGCCATCGTCGGTGGTGTCGCGGGCAGTGCCATTGGTGGTGGACGTGGCAGTATTGTCGCCGCAGTCATTGGTGCGGTGGCCGGTGGCCTGGCGGGCTCTGCTGCTGAAGAAGGCCTGACCCGCACTCAGGGTGTGGAAGTCACCGTGCGTGAAGACGACGGCAGCACCCGTGCGTATGTGCAGGCGGTTCAGGAGAACGAGATTTTCCGCGTCGGCGAGCGTGTTCGCATCATGACGGTTGATGGTACCAGCCGCGTTACGCACTGATACTTTGCAGGCGGTCAGAAAAGCCATAAAAAAACCGACTCGGCAGTGCCAGTCGGTTTTTTTGTATTACTCGCTAAGGATCAGGCAGTGGCTGTCTTGCGACTGGCCAGCGCGGTGACGCCGTAGCCGATCAGCGCTGCGAGGATCGAACCGGTGAGGATACCCATGCGATCCATGCCGGCGAATTCGCTGCTGCCCGGCACAAAGGCCAGTGAGCCGACGAACAGGCTCATGGTGAAGCCAATCCCGCAGAGAATCGCCACCCCCAGCACCTGCCCCCAGTTGGCACCACTGGGCAAGGCAGCCATGCCCAGTTTGACTGCGAGCCAGGTGAGACCGAAGACCCCGACGGTTTTGCCCAGCAGCAAGCCGACAGCAATACCCATGGGTACATAGTGGGTGAAGCTTTCAATGGTTACCCCAGCCAGCGATACCCCGGCGTTGGCGAAGGCGAACAGTGGCAGGATGCCGTAAGCTACCCAAGGGTGCAGGGCATGTTCCAGCGTCAACAGGGGAGAGGGCTCGGCATTGCGGGTGCGCATTGGGATGCACAGGGCCAAGGTCACCCCGGCCAGAGTGGCGTGAACACCGCTCTTGAGTACACAGACCCAGAGAATCAGACCGATCACCATGTAGGGGCCGAGCTTGACCACCCCAAGCCGGTTCATCGCAATCAGGGCCAGCAGGCAAGCGGCGGCGAGCATCAGCGACAGGCTCGACAGCTCACCCGAGTAGAACAGCGCAATGACAACGATTGCGCCCAGGTCATCGATGATCGCCAGGGTCATCAGGAACAGTTTCAGCGATACCGGCACGCGTTTGCCCAGCAACGCCAGCACGCCGAGGGCGAAGGCGATGTCGGTTGCCATCGGGATGGCCCAGCCGGCAACCGCGGCCGGGTTGTCTTTGTTCAGGAACCAGTAGATCAACGCCGGTACCACCATGCCGCCAATTGCAGCGGCACCCGGCAGGACGATTTGCGAAGGTTTGGACAAATGGCCGTCAATGATCTCGCGCTTGACCTCAAGGCCGATCAACAGAAAAAACAAGGCCATCAGGCCGTCGTTGATCCACAACAGCAAGGGTTTGGCGATTTTCAGTGCGCCAATCTGGGCGACTACCGGAACATCCAGCAAGCCGTTGTACAGATACGACAGCGGCGAGTTGTTGATGATCAGGGCGAGGGCGGCTGCAGCAATCAGCAATAGACCGCTGGCAGCTTCCAACTGAAAGAAACGTGTGAAAGTGCTACGCAGCAAGGGCGATCTCCATCCTGAGGGTTCTGAACAGGGGCACACCCTAACCTGTGAGGATATGCTTTCAAACAAAAACTATATTCTTTTTTGTTATAAGCTGTGACGATCCTGCGAATTGCAGACTAGCAGTTGCGTGGAAATATTTTGCCTGGCTGTATCTGTTGAAGTTGTACGGATTTTCCTAACATGATCCTTCGTATATCGATCTTTTTCCGGGAAAGAACACATGAGTGATCATCGCCTGTGGGCACGTGAAGCCATCCGCATCATCGAGGCGGATTTTCAACGCAGTGCCGATACCCATTTGATCCCGCTTTCGCTGCCTGGATTTCCTCGGGTCGAGTTGTATTTCAAGGATGAGTCCAGTCACCCCACCGGCAGTCTCAAGCATCGTTTGGCGCGTTCGCTGTTTCTGTATGCCCTGTGTAACGGTTGGCTGCGCCCCAATGCCCCGGTGATTGAAGCGTCCAGTGGTTCGACGGCGATTTCCGAAGCCTATTTCGCTCGTTTGCTCGGCCTGCCGTTCATTGCCGTGGTACCGGCCAGTACTTCCCAGGAAAAAATCGCGCAGATCGCCTTTCATGGTGGTCACAGTCATCTGGTCGAAGACCCGACGCAGCTCTATGCCGAATCCGAGCGCCTGGCGCGGGAAACCGGTGGCCACTTCATGGACCAGTTCACCTATGCCGAGCGCGCCACCGACTGGCGTGCCAACAACAATATTGCCGAATCGATTTTCAGCCAGATGCGCTTCGAGCGCCATCCGGAGCCGGCTTGGTTGATCTCAAGCCCCGGCACCGGCGGCACCACCGCAACCCTGGGGCGCTATGTACGTTATCGCCAGTACGCCACTCGAGTGCTGTGTGCTGATGCCGAGCGCTCGGTGTTTTTCGACAGCTACACCAGTGGCGATCGCTCGTTGCAGCTTGATTGTGGCTCGCGTATCGAAGGTATCGGTCGACCGCGGGTCGAGGCATCCTTTCTGCCACTCGTGATCGACGCCATGGTCAAGGTGTC
This sequence comes from Pseudomonas sp. UM16, assembly GCF_050312595.1. Classification (NCBI taxonomy): domain Bacteria; kingdom Pseudomonadati; phylum Pseudomonadota; class Gammaproteobacteria; order Pseudomonadales; family Pseudomonadaceae; genus Pseudomonas; species Pseudomonas sp. UM16. The sequence continues at coordinate 115,050 of NZ_JBNPJT010000016.1, forward strand.
TGATGCATTGTCGCTGGCGGCCATGCATTACCTGGCACGGCGCTTGGGCCGACGGGTAGGGGGGTCCAGTGGCACCAACCTGATCGGTGCCTTGGCGGCAGCTGAGCAAATGCAGGCAGCAGGGGAGTCAGGATCGATTGTGGCGATCCTATGTGATGGTGGTGATCGCTATGCGACCAGCTATTACGACCAGAGCTGGCTGGCGGCGCAGGGCTTTGAGTTGCAAGAGCTGATCGAGGCAGTGGCGGCTTGCGTAGAGCGGGGCGAGCCTTTGCCTGAGTCAGTATTGCGCGCAGGGCTTTGAAGCACTTGTGGAAGCGGATTCACCGGTCCGGCGTCCCGGTGAATCCGCCCCCACTGCTCGATCAGCTTTCCAAGCCCAGCATGCTACGTGCTACCGCTTCGGCAATGCGAATACCGTCGACACCTGCTGACAGAATTCCACCGGCATAACCCGCACCTTCACCCGCCGGGAACAGGCCCTTGAGGTTCAGGCTCTGCATGCTGGCATCACGGGTGATTCGCAGCGGCGACGAGGTGCGTGTTTCGATCCCGGTCAACACCGCATCATGTAGGTTATAGCCCTTGATCTGGCGATCGAAGGCCGGTAGGGCTTCGCGAATGGCTTCAATGGCAAAGTCCGGCAGGCTCGGCGCCAGGTCGCCTAGATTGATTCCAGGCTTGTACGACGGCTCGACACTGCCCAGGGCAGTGGATGGCCGGCCTGCGACAAAGTCGCCGACCAGTTGCGCCGGTGCATGATAGTTGCTGCCGCCGAGCACATAGGCATGAGCTTCAAGTTGTTCCTGAAGCTCAATGCCCGCCAGCGGGCCACCGGGATAATCCTGCTCCGGAGTGATGCCAACGACGATACCCGAGTTGGCGTTGCGCTCGTTGCGCGAATACTGGCTCATACCGTTGGTGACCACACGCCCAGGCTCGCTGGTGGCGGCGACCACGGTGCCACCTGGGCACATGCAGAAGCTGTAGACCGAACGACCGTTCTTGGCGTGATGCACCAGTTTGTAATCCGCTGCACCAAGTTTCGGGTGCCCGGCGTATTTGCCCAGGCGTGCCTGATCGATCAGCGATTGCGGGTGTTCGATACGAAAGCCAATGGAGAACGGCTTGGCTTCCATGAACACGCCGCGGGCATGCAGCATGCGGAAGGTGTCACGGGCACTATGGCCCAGCGCCAGGACTACATGCTTGGAGTGCAGCTGTTCGCCGCTGGCCAGCACCACGCCATTGAGTTGGTCGCCGTCGATCAGCAGGTCACTGACTTTCTCTTCGAAGCGCACTTCGCCGCCTAGCGCGTGGATCTCGTGGCGCATGTTTTCGACCATGCCGGTCAGGCGGAAAGTACCAATGTGCGGTTTGTTGACGTAGAGGATTTCCTCCGGCGCACCGGCTTTGACGAACTCGTGCAGAACCTTGCGGCCATGGTGCTGCGGATCTTTGATCTGGCTGTAGAGCTTGCCGTCGGAGAAGGTGCCCGCACCGCCTTCGCCGAACTGCACGTTCGACTCGGGGTTGAGCACGCTTTTGCGCCACAGGCCCCAGGTGTCCTTGGTGCGCTGACGGACTTCCTTGCCGCGCTCAAGGATGATCGGTTTGAAGCCCATCTGTGCCAGCAACAGGCCGGCGAAGATCCCGCACGGGCCGAAACCGACGACGATAGGGCGTTCCTGCAGGTCAGCAGGAGCCTGGCCAACCACCTTGTAGCTGACGTCCGGCGCGACATTGACGTTATGGTCGTCGGCGAACTTATGCAGCAATTGGGCTTCGTTGCTGACGTTCAGGTCGACGGTGTAGATGAACAGCATTTCGCTGTTCTTCTTGCGGGCATCATAGCTGCGCTTGAACAGGGTGAAGTCCAGCAACTGTTCGTCGCTGATCCCCAGGCGTTGCACGATGGCTTCGCGCAGGGCTTCATCAGGGTGATCGAGCGGCAGCTTCAGTTCGGTGATTCGTAACATGGCAGGGTCCAGTATCCCGGCCATGAACGGCCGGCGGCTTTACACAAACCGCCAAGTATAAGCTGTTCACCGCCTTTGCAGGCAGGATAAACGCAAGTGCCGATGATCAGTCGTTGCGTGAGCCACCGTAATAGCCGCAACCGCGCATGATCTGGCCGTTGACCCGCAGCTCGGCGCTCAGGTGGCTGACAGCGCCGCTCATGCTGTCGACACAGCGTTGCGGTGCGACCCAGAGCTCAACGCGCTGACCGTTGGCCTCGGTGCTGAGGCTGAAACGACCATCGGGCAATTGTTCTTCCAGAAACGGCACGGCCAATTCCGGCACCCCAGGGCGCGTCAGGACCATGCCCTTGCCGCTGGCTTTGAGGTCCCAATCGGGTTCGTTGCCGTGTGCGCGCACGGTCAAACGCTTGAAATTGGGATCGCTGCAGGCGCTGTTGGAGTGTTCCACGCGGTACAGGCGCTGAACATTCAGTTGCCCGTCGTTGCCGGCTTTCTGGCTGGCGCCGAGAGTGCCGATGACATCGGCGAACAGGGTGCCTGGTTCATCGGCGAGGGCGGCGGCCTCCTGCAGCACGCCGGTGTTACCAGCATCGAACACGGCAAAATGACGGTTTTCGGTACAGGGTTTGAACAGCAGCTGGCCGCCTTGGGCGCTCAGTTCGCCCTGCATGCGGGTCATGCCAGCAGTCGAAGCAGCCTGCGGTTTATCGGCCAGCATCTGGCAGCCACCGAACAATGGCAACAGGGCGACAAGCAACAGCGAAGGGGCGGCACGCATCGAGCAAACTCCAGGGTCTCTACCGAAAGGTGCCGCCACGTTACGCAGGCTGGACGCTGATCACAAGGCCTTAGCCGACATGATAGGTCTGGCCGGTCTGCAATCCTTCGACGCTCTTGGCATAGGCCAATGCCACCTCGGCACCGGGTACCGGTTTGAAACCGCGAAAGTACGGGGCGTAGGCCGGCATGGCTTCAACCAGAACGTTGGGGCTGATCGAGTTGACCCGCAAGCCCCGGGGCAGCTCGATGGCGGCGGCCTTGACGAAAGCATCGATGGCGCCGTTGACCAGGCTGGCCGAGGCGCCGGTGCGGATCGGGTCATGGCTGGTGATACCGGTGGTGAAGGTGAAGGAACCACCATCGTTGATGAACTCGCGACCAATCAACAGCAGGTTGACCTGACCCATGAGCTTATCGTTCAGACCCAGGGCAAAGTGCGCTTCGTTCATTTCGCCCAAGGCGGCGAAGGTGACGTTACCGGCGGCGCAGATCAGGGCGTCGAAACGGCCGGTCTGCTCGAACAGGCGGCGAATCGAGGCGCTGTCACTGATATCAACCTGGTAGTCACCGCTGCTGCGGCCGATACGCAGCACTTGGTGACGTTGCTCCAGCTCTTTGGCAACGGCCGAGCCGATGGTGCCGCTAGCGCCGATCAAGAGGATTTTCATTGAGCTGTTCCCTACGGGTGGTGGAAATTAGGCTCAAGTCTAGGGTGGATTTTTTCCCGGATAAGCGTGCTAATAGGCAACCTTTGGTTTTCATCTGGAAACAATCCATGAGCGACCTGGACGATCTGGCAGCCTTTGCCGTGTTGATGGACTTGGGCAGCTTCACCCAGGCCGCGCAGCAACTTGGCTGGAGCAAAGGGCAGTTGTCCAAGCGCATCACTGCCCTGGAAGCCAGCCATAGCGTGAAGTTGCTGCATCGCACCACGCGCCGCCTGAGCCTCACTGCCGCCGGAGCGATGTTGTTACCCCAGGCCCAGGCGTTGTTGCGGCAAATGGAAGGTGCCCGGCAAACCCTGGCAATGCTCAAGGATGAACTGGCCGGACCGGTGCGGATCAGCGTGCCGGTATCGCTGGGCGAAACCTTTTTCGATGGTTTGCTGCTGGAGTTCGCTGTCACTTATCCGGACTTGCAAGTGGAGCTGGAGTTGAACAATGGTTACCGCGACTTGCTCGGCGATGGTTTCGATCTGGCGATCCGCACCGAGGTGCAGGACGATGCGCGTTTGGTCGCACGCCCGGTGTTGGCCATGCAGGAGTTGACCTGTGCCAGCCCCGCTTACCTGGAACGCCATGGCGAACCGCACACGCCTGCGCAATTGAGCGGCCATCGCTGTCTGCTCAATAGCCATTACAGTGGGCGTGAGGAGTGGTTGTATCACCAACACCATGAATTACTGCGTGTACAGGTCGGCGGCAGTTTTGCCAGCAACCATTACAGTCTGCTGAAGAAAGCCGCATTACTCGGTGCCGGGATTGCCCGGTTACCGTCCTACATGGTCCACGCGGAACTGGCTGATGGTCGGCTGCAATGGCTGCTGCGTGACTATCAGACCCGCAGTGTGCCGTTGTTTCTGGTGCACCCTTATCAAGGCCGGATGCCCAAGCGGGTGCAGGTGCTTACCGATTACCTGCTGCACTGGTTCAAGCGCAGCGGCCAGGCGTTGCAGACCCTATAGTCGTGAGTAATGCAAAGGGGGCAAAGAAAAAAGGCCCGAAGGCCTTTTTTGATTTGCTGGCGCCGATCAGCCGCCCAGGTAAGCGTCGCGGACCTTGGGGTCGGTCAACAGCGCTTCACCAGTACCCTGCATCACCACCCGGCCGTTCTCCAGCACATAGGCGCGGTCGGCAACTTTCAGTGCCTGGTTAGCGTTTTGCTCGACCAGAAACACGGTCACACCATCACGGCGCAGCTGTTCGATGATATCGAAGATCTGCTGAATGATGATCGGTGCCAGCCCCAACGATGGCTCGTCGAGCAACAGTAGCTTGGGTTTGCTCATCAGCGCCCGGCCAATGGCGAGCATTTGCTGCTCACCACCGGACATGGTGCCGCCACGCTGGGCAAAACGCTCCTTGAGCCGCGGGAACAGTTGCAGGACCTTGTCCATCTGCTCCTGGTAGTCGCCCTTGTTGGTGAAGAAGCCGCCCATCGCCAGGTTCTCTTCGACGGTCAGCCGCGCGAACACCCGTCGGCCTTCCGGCACCACGGCAATGCTCTTGCGCATGATGTGCGAGGAGGGCTGGCCAACCAGTTCCTCACCCAGGTACTTGATGCTGCCACTGTGTGCTTGGGGCGAGCCACACAGGGTCATCAACAGCGTCGATTTGCCCGCGCCGTTGGCGCCAATCAAGGTGACGATTTCGCCCTGGCGGATCTCGACGTTGACGCTGTGTAGCGCCTGGATCTTGCCGTAGAACGTGGAAACGTTTTCGAACTGCAGCATTTACGCTTCCCCCAGGTAGGCTTTGATCACTTCAGGGTTGTCGCGGATCTGTTCCGGTGTGCCGTCGGCCAGGGGCGTGCCTTGGTTGATCACGACGATATGGTCGGAGATGCTCATGACCAGTTTCATGTCGTGTTCGATCAGCAGCACGGTGACGTTGTGCTCTTCACGCAGCACGCTGATCAGCGCCTTGAGGTCTTCGGTCTCTTTCGGGTTGAGGCCGGCTGCCGGTTCGTCGAGCATGATGATCCGGGGGCGGGTCATCATGCAGCGGGCGATTTCAAGGCGACGTTGCTGGCCGTAGGCAAGCGTGCCGGCGGGACGGTTAGCGAACTCGAACAGATTGACCTTCTCTAGCCAGTACCGCGCGTACTCTTTCGCTTCATGCTCGCTGCGACGAAAGCCCGGGGTTTTGAACAGACCGGCAAAGAAGTTGGTGTTCAGGTGCCGGTGCTGGGCGATCAGCAGGTTTTCCAGTGCGGTCATGTCCTTGAACAAACGCACGTTCTGGAACGTGCGCACCACGCCCTTGCGGGCGATCTCGTGGCCGGCTAGACCCTGGATCGGCTGGCCGTCGAGCAGGATGCTGCCGGCGCTGGGCTTGTAAAAGCCGGTCAGGCAGTTGAACACTGTGGTCTTGCCGGCACCATTGGGGCCGATCAACGCCACCACCTGTTTTTCCTTGACGGTCAGGGCCACGCCATTGACCGCTAACAAGCCGCCGAAGCGCATGCTCAGGCCGCTGACTTGCAGAATTTCGCGGCTCATCGACGCAGCTCCATATGGGGACGTTGCATAGGCAGCAGGCCTTGCGGACGCCAGATCATCATCAACACCATCAGCGCACCGAACATCAACATGCGGTATTCGCTGAACTCGCGCATCAACTCAGGCAGCAGGATCATCACGATGGCCGCGAGAATCACGCCCAACTGCGAACCCATACCGCCCAGCACGACAATGGCGAGGATGATCGCCGACTCGATGAAGGTGAACGACTCCGGCGTCACCAGGCCTTGGCGCGCGGCGAAGAAGCTACCGGCGAAACCGGCGAAGCAGGCACCGAGGGTGAACGCCGAAAGTTTGATCACGGTGGGGTTCAGACCCAACGCACGGCAGGCGATTTCGTCTTCACGCAGCGCTTCCCAGGCACGACCGATGGGCATGCGCAGCAAACGGTTGATCACGAACAGCGCCAACAAGGCCAGCAGCAGGGCAACCAGGTAGAGGAAGATCACCTTGTTGATCGAGTTGTACTGCAGCCCGAAGAACTCGTGGAAAGTCTGCATGCCCTCGGCGGCCTTGCGTTCAAAAGTCAGGCCGAAGAAGGTCGGCTTCTCGATGTTGCTGATGCCGTTCGGACCGCCAGTCAAGCCGGTGAGGTTACGCAGGAACAGGCGAATGATCTCGCCGAAGCCCAAGGTCACGATCGCCAGGTAGTCACCGCGCAAGCGCAATACCGGGAAGCCGAGCAGGAAACCGAAGGTCGCCGCCATCATCCCGGCGATCGGCAGACAGATCCAGAAGCTCCAGCCGAAGTAATGCGACAGCAGGGCATAGCTGTAGGCACCGACGGCATAGAAGCCGACATAGCCCAGGTCGAGCAGACCGGCCAGACCCACCACGATGTTCAGGCCCAGGCCCAGCAACACGTAGATCAGGATCAGGGTAGCGATGTCGACTGCGCCGCGGGAACCGAAGAACGGCCAGACCAGCGCCACCGCGATAAGTCCCATGATTACCCAACGTTGCGTTTTGGGCAGGGTCAGGAAATTGCTCATGGCAGGTGAGATCAACTTGCGGTCTGAGCGCCGGCTGGTGACCGCGCTCCATTGCTTGTCGAACAATACGCGCAAGAACATCAGCACCGAACACACGGCGATGACCGTGAGGGTGAAAGGCCCTTGGCTGTGGACGATCAGGTTGATGCCGTCGATGCTGAGTTTCAGGCCAAGCACCGGGAAGGCGACGGCCCAGACCAGCAAGGCGCTGAAGAACGCCTGTTTAAGATTTTTGTTCATACTTTTTCAACCTCCGGACGGCCGAGGATGCCGGTCGGACGGAACAACAGCACCAGAACCAAGAGACCGAATGCCACCACGTCCTTGTACTGGTCGCCGAAGATATCGGCGCCGAACGCTTCGGCCACACCCAGCACCAGGCCACCGAGCATGGCGCCCGGAATACTGCCAATGCCGCCCAGTACCGCTGCGGTGAAGGCCTTCAGACCCACCAGGAAGCCGGCGTTGGGGTTGATCACGCCGTACTGCATGCTCAGCAGTACCGCCGCCACGGCCGCCAGTGCGGCACCGATGACGAAGGTCAGGGCGATGATGTTGTTGGTGTTGATACCCAACAGGTTGGCCATCTTGATGTCTTCGGCACAGGCGCGGCAGGCGCGTCCCAGGCGAGAACGGGAGATGAACAGGGTCAAACCGGTCATGGCCACCAGGGTGACAACGAAAACCAGGATCTGCATGTAGGAGATCAGCACTTCCTCTGCGCCGCCTGGGCCGAAGGAGATACTCCCCGGGATCAGGTTGGGGATGGACTTGTCCTTAGAGTCCTGGGATAGCAATACGGTGTTCTGCAGGAAAATCGACATACCGATGGCAGAAATCAGCGGGATCAGCCGGTTGCTGTTACGCAAAGGGCGGTAGGCGACCCGTTCGATACTGTAACCATAGGCACTGGTGACAAAGATTGTCGCGACGAAGGCGACGGTCATCAATATCGGCAGTGAATCGATACCCATCATGGCCAGCCCGGCAAGGGCAATGAACGCCACGTAGGAACCGATCATGTAGACCTCGCCATGGGCGAAGTTGATCATTCCAATGATGCCGTAAACCATTGTGTAGCCAATGGCTATCAAGGCATAGGTGCTGCCAATGGTCAGACCATTAACCAGCTGTTGGAAGAAGTGATAGATCTCAGGCATTACAGCGCTCCTAAAAACCCGATACGCATTTCACTGGTGGGCTTGACCCGGCTCGCTCGGGTGGTCTTGAGCCACTTCGACGCAGGCACTGCCAGAGAACCGCTGGTGACGGTTTTAAGATTTTCAGGTGAACCTGCTCCCGGATCGCGGGAATCAGGCCCATGAACCTCGTAAAACAAAGCCCACTGCTCGCACAGTGGGCTTGTAGTCATATAGTCAGACGGGATTACTGAGGGGAAACTTCGGTTTTAGGTTTGCCGAAATGCCATTCGTAGACCACGAATTTGAAGTCTTTCAGATCACCGTTGGCGTCGTACGACAGGTCGCCAGTCGGAGTCTTGAAGGTGCCTTTGTGAATCTCTGCCGCCACTTTCTCGGCGTCGTCGCTGGTACCGGCGGCCTTGATGCCATCGGCGATCAGTTGGACAGCGGAGTAGGCAGGGAACACGAACGGGCCGCTTGGGTCCTTGCCATCGGCTTTGATGGCGTCGACGATGGCCTTGTTCGCAGGCTCGGCATCGAAGGACTTCGGCAGGGTCACCAGCAGGCCTTCGGAGGCGCCTTGGGCGATTTGCGAGATGGAGTCGTTACCGACGCCCTCAGGGCCCATGAATTTGGCGTTCAGGCCTTTCTCTTTGGCTTGACGCAGGATCAGGCCCAGCTCTGGGTGGTAGCCGCCGTAGTAGACGAAGTCGACATTGGCTTGCTTGAGCTTCTGGATGATCGAGGAGAAGTCCTTGTCACCAGCGTTCAGGCCTTCGAAGACGGCAACTTTGGTGCCTTTGTCTTCCAGGGTTTTCTTCACGGCGGTGGCGATGCCTTCACCGTATTGCTGCTTGTCGTGCAGCACGGCAACCACTTTCGGTTTGACGTGGTCGGCGATGTAGTTGCCGGCGGCCGGGCCCTGAGCGCTGTCCAGACCGATGGTACGGAAGATCAGCTTGTAGCCACGGGCGGTGATTTCCGGGCTGGTAGCAGCGGGGGTAATCATGATCACGCCTTCATCTTCGTAGATGTCAGACGCAGGTTGGGTGGAGCTGGAGCACAGGTGGCCGATCACGTACTTGACGCCATCGTTGACCACTTTGTTGGCGACTGCCACGGCCTGTTTCGGGTCGCAGGCGTCATCGTACTCTTTGGCTTCAAGCATCTTGCCGTCGACGCCGCCCTTGGCGTTGATGTCTTTGATGGCCTGTTTTGCACCGATGAACTGCATGTCACCGTATTGAGTAACCGGACCGGTTTTCGGGCCGGCAATGCCGATCTTGATGGTATCGGCTGCAAACGAATGGCTGGCAACCCCGGCCAGAACCATTGCGGCAAACAGCTTGGAAATCTGCTTAGTAGCCTTACTCATAGTGCTCCACTCATTCTGTTGTAATTTTTATAGTCCTGCGGCCAGAGCGTGAGGACCGGATTGCTCCGAATTGGCCCTGGCAACTGTACCGGTACAGTGTAGAGCGCTGCTTTGTCGCTTGAAAAGCAGGCTCGCTGGGACAAATTCGGCGCGTGTCGCTTAATTGACAGAAACGTACAGGAAAGCGGCTTGGTCTTGCTCTGTTGCGAGCGGCCATCCTTTGCTTTCAAGTCCTTTTCGATCAATTACTTATTTGAAACCAGGTTTTTCTGCAAAAATACCGACCTCTTACAGTAGTCGAATTATTTCTGGCAGGAACCCATGACTGATCAACCAAGCACCCTCTATGCCAAACTGCTCGGCGAGACCGCAGTAATCGAGTGGAAAGCCCTGGAGCGTTTTTGGGCAAAAGGTGACCTGATTTGGGTCGACCCGAGCCTGGACCTGATCGAAGTTGCACAGGCAATGGCCGAGAACCGTAGCGAAACCTTCGCCATATGGCGCAATGCTGGCACTGTAGGGCCGGTGTCTGCCGAGCAGGCACTAGACCTTCAGAACCGCGATCCAGAGATCTGGGCCGTGGTGGTTTCGCCATTTATTGTGATTCAAGAAAAGAAAAAAGCCTGAGCGCGCTCCAGATTGGTGCGCGAAAACAAGCAATGAGGAGATTTTGGTGCGCGGGACTGTTCAGCGAGGGTGACTGTTGGTAACAGTTGAGTGTGCTTAACGTTAACGGTAACAACCCTGTGGGGGGATGAATCCACTCCCACAGGGCTGAATCAGACCTCCGATCAGTAGTCCACTTTCCCAGTATGGCTGTTGAGCGAGATGACCCGCGTCTTGCCGATCCGGTGGCGGAAGATTTCGCGCAGGTATTTCACTGCTTTCTTCACGCATTCGCGCGACAGACGAATGTCATTGATCGAGACGAACTTGCTCTTGTCGTTGATCAGCTCACGGTATTTTTTCTCGTACATCGGCTTGATCGCGTACCAGTTGGTATCGAGGATCTTCGCCGGGTTCTCGAACTCGTTGAGCAGGTCATCGATGCGGTCTTCGTCAAATTCATCGTGGGTGATGAACTCAAGGATGGCGTTATCCAGGGTATCGTCGAAGCGGTAGGGGTTACGCGCAAAGCAACGCTTGATGAAGGCCACGATCAAGGTCAGGAAGTCGTCTGACAGGCACGGGCTCTTGGCGATCAGCGTGGTCAGCGACAAGTTCGCTGACGCACCGATCACCAGGGCATAACGCTTGAGCGTGGTGTTGGGGAACAGGCTGTTGAGGTGCGTCTTGAGCCGGTTCAGGTCCATGTACGAGAGCTTGTAGTCCTTGGGTAGCGAGACGATCGACACTACCGACGAGCAATTCTTGAAGAAGTGCAGGTCGTGCAGGGCTGCGGCGTCATAGCCGGAGGCCTTGTATTGCTCAAGGGCCGCGCGATAGCGCTTGGACTCGATCGGCAGCAGGCTGATGCCTTCGATTGCCTGGGTTACTTTGTTGAAGTGCGGCAGGTCGATAGAGCGGAAGAACAGGTCGTCGATGTTCAGACGCGGCTGGTCCTTCTCGAACACTTTGAATTTTTCTGAGTTCGGCGACGGCTGTTCCGGTACTACCGATTCGGCGTAGGCAATGGCCACAGGGCCGGCCAGGCTCATGAACAGGTCGTTGGCATCCAGACGAATGGTTTCGCCGATATCGATGCCGGCGCGGCGGAAGTAGTTCTGGTCGTAGTCGGTGGTCACCGCCTGGGCAGTGAGGATGTTGAAGATCTGTTGGGAGATGTACTGGTTGGCGTGCTTCTCCATGGCATTGACATCAATGTTCTGGATATTGCCGTCATCGTTCTCTTCGGCGTAGCGCATGATGTCGTTGGAAATCAGCATCATCGCGTTCCACGGGCGAATGCGGCCCATGACGCTGGCTTCGCTGCTGTCTTCGTTGTCGAAGTTATAGGAGAAGTCCCATTCTTCCGACAGGTACTTACACAGCAGGCGTCCAGCGTTGATGTGCAGGGCCTCTGACATTTCACTGCGATGATCGGAAATGTTCGGCAGCACGCAGATACCGCTGGTGAAGATCGGTTCGAAGACGAACGAGTGCCCGCTCTTGCCGTCGTTCTCGTCGGCAGGCTTGGTGTCGAAGGTCTTGTTCATGTAGGAGTACTGCTGGGCCAGGCCGAACTCCGAGGCCATGCCCGAACCGGTACCGCCACCGGCGCTGAAAATGTAGAAGTACAAGCGCGACTGGTTGGCCTTGATGCCGCAGGAGTCGATCAGGTAGGAGTGAATCAGCTTCCAGTCGGCACTGGAAAAACGATGGGTTTCCTTGTTGAGAATGATCTTTGCCAGGTATTGGCCGAGGATCGGCGCGTTGCCTGCGCCCCCGGCATGGACTTCCGAGAGGTCCATGATCTTCATTTTGCTGTAGTCGCGGATGAAGCCGCTTTTTTCACCCTTGCGCGAGAAGCGGATGCGCCCGGCAATGTCTTTGTCCAGGTCACCCAGCATCACCAGCGGTTCGACCAAAAACACAGGCTTGCTGCCCTTGTTCTGAACTAGGCGCAGGTTGTTGCGAATCCAGCGTGCCGGGCTGTAATTGGGCTCGCTGCCAGCGCGGTCGTCATTGTTGAATTCGTTGAGGTAAAAGGTGCGGGCGTTGTATACAAGTTCCGCGACATCCAGCGCGATGTTCGAGCCACAACGACCCAGGCCAATCAGGCAGACCGAGGGAAACTGCTGGTCCAGGCGCAGTTGGCTTTCGTCCTCAACATGAATGCTGGGTGGAAACACCAGATCACGCAGGCCGTCGAGGTTATCGAGGATGCGCTGGATATCGGGCTCGGTGAAATAAAGGTACTGCTGCGGATTGAGCGCTCGCGGGCTGTAGAATTCTTTGGAGCCTGAAGCGCTGAACGCGGGAGTGGATGACGTCAGCTCGGAAACCGCGTTGGCAGAAGTAGTCTTGGAGGTCATTTTGCGCCATTTGCCTGGGGGTGGGTGGCTGTTCTAGTAGATATCATAGAGCCATCACTGGATAAGTTTCGCGACTGTATCAGTGCGCATTTGCCGTGAGCGATAGGGGCTTACCCTAGTGCTGTAGGAGTTTTCCTTGTCACGCCTGCAAACTGAATCGTCCAATCATTGAACTTCTTTAATCTGCATGGAGCTGTACATGAGTACTGCACGTCCTTCACTGGGGTTTGCCGGAATCGGTCTGATGGGGTTGCCGATGTGTCGGCGCTTGTTGGCGGCGGGTTATCCGCTGACGGTCTGGAACCGTTCGCCGGACAAATGCGCAGCGCTGGTGGAGGCAGGCGCCCGGCTGGTGTCGACGCCGGCCGAGCTGTGTCAGGCGGCTGATCAGGTGTTCTTGTGCCTGGCCGACACGGCTGTGGTGCGTGAGGTGGTGTTTGGCCCCGAAGGCGTTGCCAAGGGGGCTAAGGCCGGGCAATTGCTGGTGGACTTTTCCAGCTTGGAGCCGACCGCGACCCGTGAAATGGCCGCCGAGCTTGCCGCCCTCAGTGGCATGGGCTGGCTCGATGCGCCGGTGTCAGGCGGCACGCCGGGCGCTGAAGCGGGTAGCCTGGCGATCATGGTTGGTGGCAATGCGGCGGACCTGGAACGGGTGCGCCCGGTGCTGCTGACCCTCGGCCAACGGGTCACCCACATGGGACCGGTGGGGGCGGGGCAGGTGACCAAGGCCTGCAACCAGATGATCGTGGCCTGCAATGCACTGGTGATTGCCGAGGTGGTGGCGCTCGCCGAACAATCCGGTGTCGATGCCAGCCTGATCGCCGAAGCCCTGGCCGGTGGCTTTGCCGACTCCAAGCCGTTGCAGATACTCGCACCACAAATGGCCGACAGCCGCTTCGAACCGGTCAAGTGGCACGTGCGGACCTTGCTCAAAGATCTGGATACGGCGGTGAAGTTTTCGCGTGAGCAGGGTTCGGCAACGCCGATCAGCGGCCTGGCCGCACAGCTGATGCGCTTGCACGCAAGTCAGGGCTATCTGCAAAAAGATCCCGCGACATTGATTGATCTGTACCGCTGTAAGGATTGAAGCTGGCCAGCGATGGCCCATGGCGTTGGTCGAGCTGAGCGAGGATCGCGCGCAGTTCGCTCAGGGGCACCGGGCGACTGAGCAGGTAGCCCTGAGCGAAGTCGCAGCCTTGCTGGGCGAGAAACTGATACTGCTCCATGGTTTCCACACCTTCAGTGATCACCTGCAGGTGCAGGGTGTGGGCCATGATGATGATTGCCTGAACTATCTCCATATCCTGATGGCAGCGCGGCACATCCTGAATGAACGAACGGTCGATCTTCAGGGTGTCCAGCGGCAGGCGTTTGAGGTAGGCCAGTGACGAGTAGCCAGTGCCAAAATCATCGATCGACAGCGAAACACCCAGGGCGCGAATGTCTTTGAGCAAGGCGATCGTACTGTGAATGTTGCCCATCAGGGCGTTTTCGGTGATTTCCAGTTCCAGCTGGCGGGCGGCAAGCCCGGCGTGTTGCAGGGCACGCTCAACTTCCCTGGCCAGCTGTTCGCAGCCCAATGTCAGGGCCGAACAATTGACCGTGACCTTCAGATCGCTGTAACCATGGCGGTTCAGTTGTGCCAAGTCTTCACAGGCATGGCGTAGCACCCACAGGTCAAGATCGGTGATCAGCCCATTGGCTTCGGCGATGCCGATAAAGCGGCCTGGGTTCAGCAAACCGTGTTGTGGGTGCTGCCAGCGTACCAGGGCTTCAAGCTTGGCTACCTGACCGGTGTGCAGGTCGAAAATCGGTTGGTAGTGAATGCGCAGTCCCCGTTCTTCAAGCAGGGCGATACGCAACTCTTCCTCCAGTTGCAGTTCCAGCGTGGCGCGGGTTTTGAGGGCGCTGTTGAAGAAAGTCAGGCTGTTGCGTCCGCAACCTTTGGACTGATACAGCGCCAGGTCGGCGTTCTTGAGCAGCTCATCACAGCTACGACCGTCGTCGGGAAAGATACTGATACCAATGCTGGTGGTCATGACCATGCGCCGCCCGGCCAGGTCAATGGGTTCCTTCATCTTGTGCATGATGCGTTGCGCGAGGTGCCGGGCTTCTTCACGGCTGTTCAGGGCGATGAGGATGCAGAATTCATCGCCACCGAACCGCGCCACGACATCCTGGCTGCGGGTCGCTGCTTTGATGTAACTGGCAATCACCTTGAGCAGTTCATCGCCAGCATCATGGCCCAGGCTGTCATTGATACGTTTGAAGTGATCAATATCGAGGAACATCACCGCCAGCATGCCCTCGTTGACACTCTGCTCGGCGAGGCGCTCGGCAAATACCTGATTGAAGCCGCGACGGTTGATCAGGTTGGTCAATGCGTCGTAATGAGCTGCTTGCTGCAGCGATACCCGCGCCTGGTCGAGTTGGCTGAGCAGGACGTTGACCCGACGCAGGTCGTGCTCCTTGCTCTGCAGCTTCTGGTCGGACAGCGCTGCGCTGATGCTGCTGGCGCTGACCAGCAGGGTGATGAAGGCGATGGTCAGGCTCAACTGCAGGTTGTTGTCAGCACTCGGCAGGGTCACTGTGGCGTCGGCGGGGATGATCAGGGTCATGCCCCACATGCCGGTGAAGTGGGTAGCGAAGATCCCCCCGGCCAACAACAGACTGGCACCGTACTTGAGCAGTTGATGAAGCATGCCGCTGCCATAGCGAAAGTAGCGAGCCAGCACCAGCGCCAGCAGGCTGGTGGCGATGGCGACCGCAATAGACGCGGCGAACATGTCCGGGCGATAGATTTGTTGGGCATTGGAACGCATGGCGGCCATGCCGATGTAATGCATGGCGGTGATGCCCAGACCGATGCACACAGCAGCCTGAAGAAAATGCCGGGCGCGCAGGTCACGCAGGCCCAGGGTATTCATCGCCAACCAGCCGGCGAACAGCATGACCACCAATGACAAGCCGGTCAGGGCGAAGTCGTAGTGCACTTCAATGGGCGCCTGGAACGCCAGCATGCTGATGAAATGTAGCGTCCAGACCCCACCAGCCAGGCAGCAGGCTCCGAGCAGCCGCCATTGTCGTTGGGCCGCAGGGTGCTCTACAGGGTTAAGGCGTTCGGCCATGCTCAGGGTGGCGAAACTGCCTGCACCTGCAACCAGAAAGGCCAGTACCACCAGGTAAGGATTGTAATGGCATTCAAGGATGATCTGTCCGGTTGCCGGCAGTTCGGCGAGCATCGGTAGCCCCAGCCACTCCATAGCTTGCCTCTTTGTCGAGTTTTCACTCGTCCCCCAAAAGCCCGTCTGGAGACCGTTCTGGAGGAGTATAGAAAGCGCGCATTAACCCATCCTGATTAATGGCATTTTGATTCTACGATTTGGGCATTGGGGTAATAGCGAGACGTTCTAACGCGGTGACGCGGCGCCGACTCCCACAGGGCTGCGGGAGCCGGCGTTGCCGGCGATGGGCCAGTTCGCGTTCGGTGTGCGGCAACCCTTGCGGTTAGCCGGCGACCAGCACGCGGATCGCTTCCAGGCGCAGCGCGGCTTTTTCCAGCATCGCCAAACCTTGTTCACGTTGCTTGCGCAAGGCGTCGATCTCGCTGTCACGCACGCTTGGGTTGACCGCTTGCAGCGCGGTCAGGCGGGCCAGCTCTTCGTCGGTTTCTGCCGCCAGACGCCGTTGGGCTTCAGCAACCCGCTCGGCATGACGCGGCATGATCTTGGCTTCACCGCTGTTGATCCGCGGTGTCAGCACATCGCGCTGGGCTTGGATGAACTTGTTGGCGCTGGCCTTGGGCACGCTCTCGAGCTGGTCATTGAGGGTCTCGAAAGACACTCGCGAGGCCAGGTCGTTGCCATTGGTGTCGAGCAGGCAGCGCAGGGCGGCCGGTGGCAGGTAGCGGCCCAGTTGCAGGGCGCGCGGCGCAACCACTTCACTGACGTAGAGCAACTCAAGCAGCACGGTACCGGGTTTGAGTGCCTTGTTCTTGATCAAGGCTACAGCGGTGTTGCCCATCGAGCCGGACAGTACCAGGTCCATGCCACCTTGGACCATTGGGTGCTCCCAGGTGATGAATTGCATGTCTTCGCGCGACAATGCCTGGTTGCGGTCGTAGGTGATGGTGACACCTTCGTCGTCGCCCAGCGGAAAGCTGGCGTCGAGCATCTTTTCACTTGGCTTGAGGATCAGGGCGTTTTCCGAATGATCTTCACTGTCGATACCAAAGGCGTCGAACAAGGTTTCCATGTAGATCGGCAGGGTGAACTGATCATCTTGCTCAAGGATCGCCTCGACCAGCTCCTGGCCTTCGCCAGCGCCACCTGAGTTGAGTTCCAGCAGGCGGTCGCGACCGCTGTGCAGCTCGGCCTCAAGACGCTCGCGCTCGGCGTGAGCCTCGTCGACCAACGCTTGCCACTCACCGTCGTCACCGCTTTCGAGCAGCGGCAGCAGGCGTGGGCCGAACTGATGCTGCAGGGCGTTACCGGTTGGGCAGGTAGCCAGGAACGCATTGAGGGCCTGGTCGTACCATTGGAACAAGCGCTCTTGCGGGCTGTTCTGCAGGTACGGTACATGCAGTTCAATGATGTGTTTCTGACCGATACGATCGAGACGGCCAATACGCTGCTCGAGCAGGTCAGGGTGGGCCGGCAGGTCGAACAGCACCAGATGGTGGGCGAACTGGAAGTTACGGCCTTCACTGCCGATTTCCGAGCAGATCAGCACTTGGGCGCCGAATTCTTCATCGGCGAAGTAGGCCGCTGCACGGTCGCGTTCGAGAATGCTCATGCCCTCATGGAACACCGTGGCCGGAATGCCAGAGCGTACGCGCAGGGCGTCTTCCAGGTCCATCGCGGTTTCGGCGTGGGCGCAAATCACCAGGACCTTGACCCGTTTGAGCATTTTCAGGGTGTCGATCAACCAATCGACCCGTGGGTCGAAGCGCCACCAGCGTTCTTCTTCAGTGCTGTCGCTCTGGGACTGGAACGCCACCTCGGGATACAGCTCAGCATGCTCGCCCAGCGGCAGCTCCATGTATTGATCGGGGTTTGGTAGAGGATAAGGATGCAGATTGCGCTCGGGGAAGCCCTGGACGGCGGCGCGAGTGTTGCGGAACAGAACGCGGCCGGTGCCGTGGCGATCGAGCAGCTCGCGAATCAGGCGTGCGCTGGCCTGGGTGTCGCCGTCGTTGACAGCGGCCAGCAAGGCCTCGCCTTCAGCTCCGAGGAAACCTTCAATGGTGGCGTGAGCTTTGGCCGACAAGCGACCTTCATCGAGCAGTTCTTGGACTGCTTCGGCCACCGGGCGATAGTGCTCGCTCTCGGCGCGAAAGGCGGCCAGGTCATGGAAACGGTTCGGATCAAGCAGGCGCAGACGTGCGAAGTGGCTGTCCTGGCCCAGCTGTTCAGGTGTCGCGGTCAGCAGCAATACGCCCGGAATAACCTGGGCCAATTGTTCGACCAGCAAATACTCAGGGCTGGCCTGTTCTTCATGCCAGACCAGGTGATGCGCCTCGTCGACTACCAGCAGGTCCCAACCGGCGGCAAACAGTGCGTCCTGGGCCTTTTCGTCTTCACGCAACCACTCCAGGGCGACCAACGCAAGCTGGGCATCCTCGAATGGGTTGCTGGCGTCGCTTTCGATAAAGCGCTCGGCATCGAACAGGGCAACCTGCAGGTTGAAGCGCCGGCGCATTTCCACCAGCCACTGGTGCTGCAGGTTTTCTGGAACCAGGATCAGCACACGGCTAGCACGGCCTGAGAGCAACTGGCGATGGATCACCAGGCCCGCTTCGATGGTTTTGCCCAGGCCCACTTCGTCGGCCAGCAATACCCGCGGGGCAATACGGTCGGCAACTTCACGAGCGATATGCAATTGGTGGGCGATCGGTTGGGCACGGGTGCCGCCCAGGCCCCACAACGAGGACTGCAACTGACGGCTGGTGTGTTCCAAGGTGTTGTAGCGCAGCGAAAACCACGGCAACGGGTCGATCTGGCCGGCAAACAAGCGGTCACTGGCCAGACGGAACTGGATAAAGTTCGACAGCTGGGTTTCCGGCAGGGTGCACGGTTGGTTTTGCCCATCGAGGCCATGGTAGACCAGCAGGCCGTCGACGTCGTCGACCTCGCGCACGGTCAGCTTCCACCCTTCGAAATGGGTGATCTGGTCGCCGGGCGAGAAGCGCACCCGGGTCAGGGGCGCATTGCGCAGGGAGTACTGGCGGGTGTCGCCAGTGGCCGGGTAGAGCACGGTCAACAAGCGGCCGTCCTGTGCCAGAACGGTCCCCAGACCTAGCTCGGCTTCGCTGTCGCTGATCCAGCGTTGCCCCGGTTGATACTGCTGCGCCATACTGCCTGACTCCCGCCATGAAAAGCCGACTATCTTAACGGATAGGGCTGTACAGACCAAAGAGTCTAGCAATTTCAGCGACGAAAACTGCTGTCGCCAGTGAGGGCCGTGACATTCATGCGTCTAAAACCGTTGTCTGTACCCCGATTTCTAGAGCGAGATCGCCCCAACGCCTGAGGACAGCGACGAGCCTTAACGGCACAGACGCTATACTCCCAGGCAGCGGAGGCTGTGATGTGCTCCGCATATTATTGATTCCCGGCTCAAGGCCATCGGCGGCGAGCCGACACATAGGCGACAGGAGATCTCCCCCATGCTGCCGCCCATCATTCCCCTCAGTGCCGCCCCCGTGACATCGCAACTGGACCCGGTCAAGCCGACCCCCGACATCAAGCCGGTGGTGCCTGCGCAGCCGGCTTCCAGTGAGGGCGCCATTGACCTGAAACATCGTGATCCGGAGAAAGCAGCGTTGCTCCTGCGTGAAGAGCAACGCCGCCAGCAGGGCCGCCGCCGCTCAAGCCGGGATGATGAGCTCTATCAGCCATTGCCGGGTGATGAGGTCAATGCCGACAACACCGTGCCGGTCGCGCCGCTGATGGGTGAACAGCCGCGTCAAGGGCTGTTGGTGGATATCGAAGTCTGAACAGCAGTTCAGTCACTGGTCAGAGAAGGCAACAGCCTTCATTATTACGGGATCGCCGTCCGCTTCCTGAGCCAGACCATGAGCCAAGATGACAACCTGATCGACCTCGGTGCCGAGCGCGCCCGACGCGTCCACGACCTCAATGAAAAACGCCTGAACGAAGTGCGCCAGGCATTCGAGCAGGCCATGCCGCTGGGCAAGGCCAAGAAAAAGCCCAAGGGCAAACCCAAGAAGCGTTGAAAACTTGATGCAGGTCAACCCTGCACCCGCCTTTCGCGCCCGCTTCCGGGCGCTATTGACCTCGGTCAATTTCCTTTCGCCAGCCATTGGTTACCTTGAGCCCATCAGACAGGGGACAGGCGAATGGAGGCCGATATGTTCTTCGATAATGTGGTTGTCGCTGGAGTGATTACAGTCGGCCTTATGCTGTTGTTCTTTGTCGGATTCGGAATTTTTATCTGGAGGGATGCGAACAAGCGCAAGTAGCGCTGATTCTTCAGGTACATGAGCACGCAAGGCATTTAGGGCGACTTCGGTCGCCCATTTTTTTGTCCGCAAGAAACCTTTCCGCATTGCTGGACTCTTATTAGTTAGCTAGCTAATAATCTGCATCCGATGTTTTCTGCCCATCCTGTCTATCGTTACCTCACTGTCAGCCAAGGTTCGTCCCGTGCCCATCACTTTGCAGGCCCTGTTGGCGCCGAATAAACTCGCCGTGCAATTTGCCCTCAAGACCCTGCTTGGCGGAGGCTTGGCCCTGTGGCTGGCCTTGCGCTGGGGCCTGGAGCAACCGGCCTGGGCGTTGATGACGGCGTTCATCGTGGCCCAGCCATTGTCCGGCATGGTCTTGCAGAAAGGCCTGGCGCGGCTGTGCGGCACCCTGGTAGGTACGGTTATGTCGGTGCTGTTCATCGGCTTGTTCGCCCAGACGCCCTGGTTGTTTTTATTGGCCCTGGCGCTGTGGCTGGCCCTGTGTACCGCGTGCTCGACGCTATTGCGCAGCGCCTGGGCCTATTCGTTTGTATTGGCCGGTTACACCGTGGCGATCATTGCTTTGCCAGCGATCAACCATCCGCTGGCAGTGTTCGACCAGGCGGTGGCGCGCTGCACCGAGATCTGTCTGGGGATTGTCTGTGCCACAGTGACCAGCGCGCTGCTCTGGCCCCTACGCGTCGAACAACAGCTCAGCGGTCAGGCGCACCAGGCCTGGGTCAGTGGCTTGCAGGCGGCCAGCGCGACACTGATCGGCGAAGCCCAGGCACGCAAAGGCTTACTGGAGATTCTCGGGCGTATTGTCGCGGTTGATGCACAACGTGAGCATGCCTGGTTCGAGGGTAGTGTTGGACGACAGCGGGCCAGGGCTATCCGCGGCTTGAGTCAGAAATTGCTGATTCTTTTGCGTATCGCCCGTTCGGTAAGACGTCAGTGGCAACAGCTGGATGAAATACAGGCGCAGCACTTGCAACCTTGGCTCGATGAGGTCCATGACGCCCTGGCCGCACCCGACCAGGCAGGCCTGTTGTTGCTACGCCAGCGGCTCTGGGATGCGGCGCACGATGACCGTATCAGCTCAGCCGAACACTATTGCCTGGCCCGCCTGACGTTATTGCTCGACAACGCCATGGCCGCCACTTTGGCCCTGCGGGCGGTGGAGGAGGGCAAAGCGCCGGTGGATGCCACTGATAGCCTCGCCGCGCACCGCGATCTGCCCCTGGCATTGTTGTTCGGCTCGCGCAGCGCGCTGGCGTTTCTGGCCATGGCCAGTTTCTGGTTGGCCACTGCCTGGCCCGCAGCCCCCGGCGGCCTGGTGTTGACCTGTGTGGTGTGTAGCTTGTTTGCCAGCCGCGAGAACGGCGCCCAGATCGGCATGAGCTTCCTGCGCGGGATACTCCTGGCCATACCGGTGGCATTTTTCGTTGGGCAGATTCTGCTGCCACAGTGGAGTGGCTTTGCTCTGTTATGCATGGCCATGGGTGTGCCGTTGTTCTTGGGTGCTTTAGGTATGGCCAATCCACGCATCGGTGCCACGGCCACCTCCTATTGCCTGCATTTTATTGTTCTGGTGGCGCCGCTCAATGCTATGGAGTTTGAAGTCGCAACCTTTCTCAACAGTGCTCAGGCGATGTTAATGGGAGTAGGCGCGGCGGTCCTGGCATTCAAGCTACTGGTGCTGCACAACCCGACCTGGCACGGCCGGCGCCTGCGTGCGGCAACTCAGAGTGATCTGGTACGCCTGACTCGCCGCGACCTGCGTGGGGCCGACACCTGGTTCGGTGGACGCATGGCCGACCGTCTGTTGCAAATGGCACGACATTACGCCGCCTTGACCGAGCAGCAGCGCCAACGTTGGGACGATGGTATCCATGGCCTGGATATTGGTGATGAGTTGTTGCACTTGCGCCATTGCCTGGCGGTTGCCCAGGCGCCGATCAACAACGCCGAGCGTGAATACCTGCAGCAATTGGAAAGCGTGCTCTCGCGTGGCCCGGCACCTGGCAGAGGCCTGCGTCTGGATGCGGCCAGCGAGGCGTTTATCGACGCTTTGCAGCGTCAGCCTGCCAGCGACCCGCTGCGCCTGGCGCAAGGTGCGGTGCTGCAGTTACAGCGCAGTTGGGGCAAATGGTGCCGTCGACAGGAGGAAATCCATGGGCTTGCGTGAGTGGGCGTTGGGCGGTGTGTTGCTCAGCCCTTTTCTGATCTATGTGTTGCTGGCCTTGGTACTGACCGGTGCCGTGCGTCTGCTGTTGCGCCTGACCCCATTGGGGCGTTGGATCTGGCATGAGGCCTTGTTCGATTGTGCGTTGTTCATGTGTGTCTTGACCCTGGTAACCCTTGGGCTTGGGCCTTTGTAAGGAGAGTGATTCATGCGTGCATTGCTGCGTATCGCAGTAACCCTGTGCCTGGTGCTAGTGGCGATCTTTGCCGGCTGGAAACTCTGGCAGTACTACATGCTCACGCCCTGGACCCGCGATGCGAAAATCCGCGCCGATGTGGTGATCATTGCCCCGGATGTCTCGGGCTGGGTTCGCAAGCTCAAGGTGCATGACAACCAGCAGGTCAAGGCCGGAGAGCTGCTGATGGCGATCGATCGCGATCGCTTTGAAGCGGCCCTCGAAAAGGCCAACGCGGTGGCTGAAACCCGTCAGCATCAATTGCGCTTGCGCGAGCATGAAGCTTCGCGGCGTGTCGCCTTGGGGCCGCAGGCGATCAGCGCCGAGTTGCGCGAGAACGCCCAGATCAACGCTGCGGTGGCCCGCGGGCAACTGCGCGAAGCGCAAGCCGAAGTCAAAGTCGCGGCGATCAACCTGGCCCGTAGTCAAGTCAAAGCACCGCGCGATGGCCATATCACCAATCTGCGTCTGGCCGAGGGGAACTACGTCACTGCCGGTGAACCGGTCATGGCCCTGATCGATGATTCGACCTTCTATGTGCAGGCTTATTTCGAAGAAACCAAGCTGCCGCGCATTCGTGTCGGTGACCCGGTCAAGGTCTGGTTGATGAGTGCCGGCGAGCCCATCCAGGGGCAGGTTGAAAGCATCAGCCGCGGTATCACCGACCGCAATGCCAACCCCGACAGCCAGTTGCTCGCCGAAGTCGAACCGACCTTCAATTGGGTGCGCTTGGCGCAGCGCATTCCGGTGCGGATCAAGCTCGAGCAGATCCCTGAGGGCGTGACCTTGAGCGCCGGCATGACTGCCAGTGTGCAAGTGCGTGAAGACCAGGTGCAGCGCTGATCAGCGCTGCATCCGTTGCTCACAGGAACATGCCACCGGAGACTTCCAGACGCTGGCCATTGACCCAGCCACCACCGTCACCTAACAACAGGGCTACTGCCACCCCGATGTCATCCGGCAAACCAACCCGGCCCAGAGCGGTATTGCTGGCGATGAAGCCGTTGACGTCGGCGTTGTCACGCACCACACCGCGACCAAAATCTGTCTCAATCGCGCCGGGAGCGAGAATGTTGACGCGAATGCCGCGAGCGCCCAATTCCTTGGCCTGATAGCGAGTCAACACTTCCATGGCGCCTTTCATCGCGGCGTAGGCGGCATAGCCAGGCAGGGCGAAGCGGGGCAGGCCGGTGGAGATATTGACGATCCGGCCCTGATCGGCGATCAGTGGCAGCAATCATTGGCTGAGGAAAAGCGGCCCCTTCGTGCCACCAAGGTTACGTGCCTTCATGGATTGGCTGGCGGCGTTGCTTGTGCCGCGTCTTGATCCAGTGGCAAGTGGAAGCTGAACAAGGTTCCGGCTTCCGGGCTTGAGATCACTTCCATATGCCCACCATGGGCCAGGGCGATCTGGTTGGCGATGTACAGGCCAAGCCCCAGGCCAGCACGCACGGTGTCGTTGAGCGGGTGGGAAAAAGGTTGGAACAGCTGCGCGAGGATTTGTGGAGCAATAGGCGTGCCGAAGTTATGCACGCCGAGCACAAAAACGCCCTCGCCAATCTGAGCCGTGACGTCTACTGGTTTGTCCTGTGCGCCGTGGGCCAGCGCATTGGCAATCAAATTTGACAGCAATTGGGTGACCCGCTCGCGATCACAATTGATCCCGCCAAGATCGCCGATATGCAAATTGATCTGCCGTTGCGGTTGAACGTGTTGGAGCTCCGAGGCGACATGCCTGAGCGCATCGTCTAGGTCCGGGCAAGGCTGAATATTGACGGCGATGCCGTTGCCCAGGCGTCCCCGGGCAAAGTCCAGGACATCCCGCACCAGTTGCGTGGCGCGCCGACCGCAGGTGAGTATGTGCTGGGCAATGGTCCGGCTTTTCTCGTCTTGCAGGCGCTGGGTCAGCAGTTCAGCCCCGGCAGTGATGGCAAACAACGGGTTGCGCAAATCATGGCCGAGCACGGCGATGAACTGTTCACGCAGCTCGGCCATCGCCCGTTCCTTTTGCAGCGCCTCTTCGGTTTTCTGGGCGTTTTCTTCGCTTTCGATCTGGATCGACAGCAAGCGCGCGAAGGATTCCATCATCGGCTGGATAGCACTGCCCTTGAGTGCCGCGGGCAGCGGATCAAGGGCGCAGATAGTGCCGAAAAAACTGCCGTCGGTGCGAAACACCGGCACTGAAATATAGCTTTCGAACGCATAGATACGCGGGGTGTGGTGAGTGCAATAGCGCTCATCTTCACTGGCCTTGTCGATTACGATGGTCTGGTGACTGCCGCGAATTTCGTGGCACAAGGTGGTGGCCAGGTCGAGTTCGCCGCCCACTTTCAAGCCAAAACCCAAGGAGTCGAGCACGGCGCAGGCAGTCCAGTTGCTTTCAGTCACCCGAGCTACGGCGGCAAAGCGCAAGCCGGTGGATTCACAGATCACCTGCAATATGGCGGGCACGGCATTGATCCGGCCAATCGTGGCGATGTCGGACGAGATGGCATTGCTCATGAAGCTTCCACGGTAGCTGAAGATTTGAACGAGAAGTGTGGTTTAAGTCTAGCGAGCCCGCCTGAGTTGGTTGAAAATTCCATACCCGCCCACAGGTTTTTTCTATTAACCTTGGGCCTCGAGCTGCTCCGTCAGAGAGTGGCCTGCATTGCCCGCGTGCCAATCCCTTTCGCCCTGCATCCTGGTGGATGCTTCAGTGAGGTTTGACATGCATATCACATCACAGGACATTTGTGCCGCCGCCGACCAGCTCAAGGGTTTTGTCGGTTTTCACCGCAAGTTTGGCAAGCACATCGTGCGTTTTAGCGAAGACTCCTTCGGCATGGACGTCGCCGATGACAGCATCACCCCTAGCAGCGAATTTGTCTGGCAAGCGAGCGACGGTGAAGTCATGACCCTGAGCCGCGACTTGATCGAAATCCTTCTGGCGCAGAATGTTGACGAACGTCTCAATGTCAGTGAGCCGCTACGGGTTTACCTGCGTCGTCGCGACTTGCCGGAGATAGCCGCGCAGCGGCGTTTGCAGGCATAACCGGTTTTTGCCTGGCCGGCTATGGATCGAAAAAACGCCTAGGAGGCCCCGGCGCGACTGCTGTCGGGGTTTTGCAGCAGTCGTTCAAAGGCGTGTTTATCGACCGGTTTGCTCAGGAAGTAGCCTTGAACCTCATGGCATTTTTCCTTGCTCAAGGCATTGAGCTGCTGCTCGGTTTCCACCCCTTCGGCAGTGACGGTCAGGCCCATGGCCTTGCCCAGGTTGATGATCGCCTGGACCACTGCGCGGTCGTTGCCGTCATTGTTCAGGCCGGCGATGAAGCGCTTGTCGATCTTGATGCTGTCGAACGGGTAGGTGCGCAGGTAACCCAGTGACGAATAGCCCGTACCAAAGTCATCCATATTCAGCCGCACACCCAGCTCCTTGAGGGCGGTCATGGTACTTAGGGCTCCCTCGATATCGTTGAGCATGACGTTCTCAGTGATTTCCAGCTCCAGGCGCTGGGCGGGGAAGCCGGTGTCGACCAGTATATTGTAGACATCGCTGACCACATCGCTACGGGAGAACTGCGCGGGCGACAGGTTAACCGAAACCAGCAGATGCTCCGGCCAGCTGCGAGCGGTCTGGCAGGCTTCGCGTAACACCCAAAGGCCCAAGGGTACGATCAGGTCAGTCTGTTCAGCCAATGGAATAAAGGTGTCTGGGCCCAACAGGCCCTCGAGCGGATGCTGCCAGCGCACCAGCGCTTCGACTGACACGATTTCCAGGGTCTCCAGTCGATAGCGCGGTTGATAGTGCAGGACGAACTCGTTGTTCTTCAGTGCTTTGCGCAAGTCATTTTCCAGTTGGCGGCGGTACTGGATCTGGTCATTCATTTCTGCTGAAAAGTAGCGCCAGGTGTTCTTGCCGTCGGCCTTGGCCTGGTACAGGGCAATATCGGCGCAGCGGATCAGTTCACCCGCATCGAAACCTTGCAGGCGGGTCTGGGCGACACCCAGGCTGGCGCCGATGTGCAGAATCTGTTCTTCGAAGTGGATCGGCTGGTGCAGGTTGTCGATCAGGCGAGCGCAAAAACGGTCGATTTCGTTGCGGCTGTCCATACCGTTCATTACCAAGACGAACTCGTCACCGCCCAGGCGGGCCACCAAGTCACCGTCACGGGTTGATTCACGCAAGCGGGTGGCAACCTCCAGTAACACTGCGTCGCCGGCGGCATGGCCGAGGGAGTCGTTGATTGGCTTGAAGCTGTCCAGATCCAGCAGCAATAGTGTCAAAGGTGTAGCGGCCTGGCCCTTGAGCAGGGCTTGCTCGAGAAAGCGCGACAGCTTGTTGCGATTGGCAAGGCCGGTCAGCGCATCATGCATCGACAGGTGCTGGATGTGCGCATGGGCGGCTACTTCATCGGTAATATCACTGGCAGTGCCACGAAACCCAACCAGCTTGTCGCCCGCCATGATCGAGCGCGCTGACACCCGGCAAAAACGTGAATGACCCTTCTGGTCGCGATAGCCGCAACGCAAGTTGGCCATTTGTTGTGGGTCGGGATCAGCCTGGTTGTCGAGCCAGAGGGTGAGAGGGGTGGTTTCACAACTGAGCAGTTGATTGATCGGTTGCCCCAACCAGTCTTTGGTGGTGAAGCCGGTGACCGCCACGAAGCGCTGCGACAGGTAGCTCAAGCGATGGTAACGGTCGGTTTCCCAGATCCAGTCCGAGGCGGCCTCGGCAACGGCGCGAAAGCGCTGTTCGCTGGCCTCCAGCGCCAGATGACTGGCTTGCAGGCGCTGCAAGGTGCTGTCGATTTGCCGCGAGGTGCGCAAGGCGTAGCGGAAGAAGTAGACCATCAGCAGGCCCAGCACCAGCATGGCGCCGAGCAGCGGTGGTAATACCGCCCAGAGCAATTGATCACCTGGGCGCGGAGTCAGCCACTCCAGGCGGTAGCCGGTATCACCCAGGGGCAGGCTGGAAGCATCGGCCAATAGTTCGTTGCCAACCTTCTCGATGCGCATTCCACTCAAACCCGCACCGGTGCCCAGGTTGACGAGTTTTTCCGCCGTCAATTGGTCGACGAAGATCATCACCGAGGTCGTTCGCGGGTCAATGCTCAGCGCTTCATCATCGGGACGTATTGCAGCAGCCACCAGCACCGCCGGCCAGCCGTTGAACAAGACGTAGCGGGTAATCTGCTGGCGGTCGGCGGCAACCCCTCGAGCCTGAGTGATGATTGAATCCAGCGGTTCTTCTATATAGGTACTGGCCGGTGCGCTGCTGAGCTGGCCTTTGAACAAGGCATATTTGGTGCGGTGGTCATCGACTACAAACACGCCTTCAAAGCCACTGGCGGTGTACAGCGAGTCGCCGACGTTCTCTTCTTCATAGGCCCAGTGCAGGTCGGCAGTGCCATTGAGGTGCTGATAGGCAGCATCCCACACGGCATAACTGGAGAGAAACTGACGAGCTGACTCGAGCCGTTGTTCCAGCGCCTTGTGTGCATAGAAGCTGCTTTTTTCGCGCTCATTGGCGTTCAGGGAGGAGGCGATATTGAACAGTGCCCCGACGGCAATCAAGCAAGCCAGAACGAACAGCGCAGCGATACTGGCAATCAGTTTACGTGTCGGCAGGCTGGGGGGAGGGCTGGTAGGTGAAACGTCGACGATCCTGTCCATACGCATGCAGATCCTTGGTGAGCTGCGTCCCGACGGCTACACCGCGAGGCGAACGTTCACTGAGGATAGGCCAGCTTCAGCGTTGTGAGGTCCGGTTGAGAGAAATTGACCTGATTGCGCCCACTGTTCTTGGCGACATACAGGGCTTTATCGGCCTCGTTAAGCCATGCCTCGGCATCCGCCAAGCCTTCGCGGCAGCCGGCCAGGCCAATGCTCAAGCTGATCCGTAACTCCGGTAACTGTGGGTTGCGGTAACCACCGACTTGTTCGCGCAGCCGCTCCATGGCCTGGCTGGCTTGTTCGACGTCGGTATTGGGCAGGATCAGGCAAAATTCGTCACCGCCATAGCGGCCAGCGAGGTCGTCTTCGCGCAGGCCGCGTTTGAGTTCGCTGCTGAGCTGGCTCAACACACAGTCACCAACCACATGGCCGTAGGTATCGTTAATCGCCTTGAAGTGGTCGATGTCGATAAGGGCGATCACCGCCTGGCAGTGTTGTTGCTGGCAGACCTGGAACTTGAGCTGCAACAGGTCTTTCCAGGAGCCATGGTTGAGCAGGCCGGTGAGACTGTCGGTGCGGCTCAGGGCGCTGAGGCGGCGTTTATGTTCAGCGAGCTTCATCGCCAGTTTGTAGCAGACCCAGCCGACGGCCATTGGATACAGGGTCAGCATCGGCAGGCAGGCATAGATCTGCATTGGCGTGGCCTGCAGCTGCAAACCGGGGCCGAACAGGGCAATCGACAGCCCTGCCCCCAGGCCCTGAATCAGCAGCCCCTTGAAGAACAGGCGCTGACCACCCGCGGCGAAATTGTTCATCGCCATCATCGCCAGGATAGTCACGCTGGGCAGGGGATTGAACTGCAGGGTGGCGGTCCAGAACCCGCCCATCAACGAATCGATTAGCAGGTTGCGGTACTCGGCGTGGTACGGCACGCCAGCGCGACGAGCAAGTTGAAAGGCCAGGTGCGGCCAGATCAGGCCATTGAACAGCAGCAGTGCCCAGGCCCATTGCGGTATGTCCAGGCCGAAAATACCGGCCATAACGGCAAGCATGCCGATACCCAAGCCAATAATGCGCGGCAGGTAGATCCTCCTGACAAATGAAAGTCCCTTGCCGCTTCTATTATCCATCATGAGTGCTGGTCTGTTCCGGGACGCCGTTTATCGCATAAAAGGTGTGAATATTGTTGAACAATCGCAGGCTGTTGAAAAATGGCCTTACAAGCCATTTCACAGTGGATGCAGCCACCTCGGGGTAACATGAAACTCGCCCTTATCCTTGGAGTGCTTCTATTCATGGTCCCTTCTTCCCCAAAGGCCGGTGAACCGGCGTTGCGCCAGGATGGGCGGTATCACAACCTGCGCCAAATGCCGCAAGACAGCGTGCTGAAAAAGCTGCGCATCGGCTTCAAGTTCCTGTTCCTGAGTAAGCCTGCCGGAACCCGACCGGATGTGGAGATCGCTGTTCAACCCCTAAGTCGCCAGCAATTGCTTGAAGCACCGGATCGCAGCCTGTGGCGACTGGGGCACTCCACGGTATTGCTGAAGCTGCACGAGCGCTTCTTCATCACCGACCCGGTATTTGCGGAACGCGCCTCACCCGTGCAGTGGGTCGGCCCGCAGCGCTTTCACCAGCCGCCGCTGAAACTGGACGAACTGCCGCCGTTGACTGCGGTGATCCTCTCTCACGACCACTATGACCACCTTGATGAACAGGCGATCCGGCAACTGGCCGATCGCGCCGAGCATTTCCTTGCGCCGATGGGCGTTGGCGATCTGTTGATCGAATGGGGGGTACCGGCCGCCAAAGTGCGGCAGCTGGACTGGTGGCAGGAAACCCAGGTCGAGGGCATCCGCTTCGTCGCCACCCCGGCGCAACACTTTTCCGGGCGCGGCCTGTTCGACAGCAACAGCCGGTTGTGGGCCTCCTGGGTAATCCTGGATGAGAACCTGCGTGTGTTCTTCAGTGGCGATACCGGTTACTTCGATGGCTTCAAGCAGATTGGCGAGCAGTACGGTCCATTTGACGTGACCCTGATCGAAACCGGGGCCTACAACCTGCAATGGCCCAACGTGCACATGCAGCCCGAGCAAAGCCTGCAGGCGCATCAGGATTTGCGCGGGCGCTGGCTGTTGCCAATCCATAACGGCACCTTCGATCTTTCAGTGCACAGCTGGCATGAACCGTTCGACCGCATTCTGGCGCTGGCCAATACCGCCCAAGTGCCACTCAGTACTCCGCAAATGGGCGAGCGGGTTAGCCTTGACCAGCCGCATAGTGGTCCGGCCTGGTGGTTACCTAAGCCAGTGCGTCAACCGCATGGGGCGGGTGAGCGGGTCATGGCGATGAAAGAGTTGCAATGACTCGGGCTACTCTTGAGAGCGGCTTCGCAGCTTTTCTTTGGCCAGGGCCGGCAATTTAGAAGGGGGCTTGCCGCTGTCACTGCGCACCTGGGCATGGCTGATCAGGGCAAAGATGAAGCTGCCACCAATAATGTTGCCAACCAGCGTGGGGGCGGCAAAGTTCAGCCAGAACACCTGCCAGCTGACCTCTCCAGCCCAGACGAGGTAGGAGACCTCTACCGAGCCGACAACGATATGGGTGAAATCGCCCAAGGCCATCAAGTAGGTGATCATCAGGATGATCCATATCTTGGCGTGCTCCATGGCGGGGATCATCCAGACCATGGTGGCGATCATCCAGCCGGAGATAATGCCCTTGGCGAACATCTGCCCGAGGTCGTTTTGCATAACCTTGCGACCGACATCTAGAAAGGCTTCATCGGTCTTGCTGTCGAAAATCGGTAGGTACAGCATCACGTAGGACACCAATATAGTGCCGGCCAGATTGCCGAGCAGGACCACCGACCATAAACGCAGCAGGCGCCCGAGGTTGCTCAGCGTGGGTTCGGTCATCACTGGCAGCACGGCAGTGAGGGTGTTTTCGGTGAACAGTTGCTGACGAGCCAGAATCACCGCGAGAAAGCCGGCTGAATAGCCAAGGCTGGCAATCACCTGGCTGCTTTCTCCTTCGGGCAGCCGCGCGTAGAACAGACCCATGGCCATCATCGACAGCCCCATGCTCAGGCCGGCGGCCAGTGCTGACCACCACAGGGCGGCAATTGTCCGCTCCAGTTCCTGATCGCCCTGGTAGCGGATGATCTCGTGCAAGACCGCCGCGCGGGGCGGTTGGTTCTGGCTGACTTCCTGCTCTTCATCCGTCGACAGGCCCGGGGTTTTGCTGCTTTCGGTCTCGCTCATGGCAGTGGCTCACATGGGGTGCCTTATCTACAGAGCAGCGCCGAGCCCGATTAGTTGCCTACCGCGAGTGTATTGATTGCTAGCTGGGCCAATTTTAGTCGTTGCTCAACGCCTTCCTGCATATCGTCTTCCTGGAACCAGGCTGCCGATAACCCGCACCAGGCGACGATCCACTGCAATAAGCGTTGGCGTGGCAAGCCGGCGAGCGCGCAAACAATCTCAAGTCGTTGGCTGAAGTGTTGGTAATCGGTGGCAATGTGAGGGGAGGGGTTGCAGAACAGGTTGGCGTAATCGAAGGTTCGCTCGCCATAGAGACCCTTGGGATCGATCGCCAGCCAGCCGCGTGGGCCAAAGTCGAGAACGTTGCCGTGGTGAATATCGCCGTGCAGCACTGACTCCTCCCACGGCGCTGCGAGCAGTTGCTCAGCGATTTGCGAACAGTGTTGATAAATGCCGCCGTGAAGCTGGGCTGCTCTACGCAAGCCTTTGAACCAGGTATGCAGGTCAACAAGGGGCAGTGCAGGTTTGCGTTCAAGCGCGTGCAGGTTGGCGACGGTTTGGCAAAGAATCTGCGTGGCCTGCTGATCACGGCCATTCACTGCATAGTCGTCCAGCGCGTCCAGCCCTTGGGCACGCTCCAGCAACAGTCCGTTGTCGGCATGAGCGAGAACCTTCGCAGCGCCTTGGCCGTCCCACCATTGCATTAATAGTGCGCCGTTAAGTTCTTCGGCTACCAGGGCAACTTTGAGCATCGCCGGCTGTTTGCGGTACCGCACTGGTAGCAGGTGGCTGCTGTGAGTAATGATCGGCGCACCGTCGGCGATCAGCTGCCAGCGCTGTAGGTAGGGTTCGAACATGAATGCGTTTCTCCGGTTAGCAGTACCTTTATATAGCTATTTAAAACAAAGTTGAAATAAGTCCTTGACGCCCCTGTGGATCTGTCTATAATTCGCCCCACTTCCGGCGTAGTCGGAACGGAAAACTCCTTGAGATTCAACGAGTTAGATGTTCCAGGTAGCACCGGAGGGGCTTCGATCGCAAGATCGGTAGCGGTGAAAAAGGTGGTTGACAGCGGATTGAAACGCTGTAGAATTCG
>NZ_JBNPJT010000017.1:0-146311 GCF_050312595.1 Pseudomonas sp. UM16
ACACCCGGCAGGTCGGCAGGTACTTCCATTTTGCGTGCAGTGTTGCAGTTGGGCAGCAAACGTATGTTGTATTCAGCGATGCAATACTGGTCAGGATCACTCATGGTTTTCCTCCTTGTTGTCACGCAGTAACGCCACCTGGCCTTGATGCATGAGCTGGCGCTGTACCTGTTGCGACAGGCCACTGGCGTCACTCGCCCCTTGCACCACGCTGCCATCGTCGAGGGCAACCTGGTAAGCGAGCTCGGCCGCTGGCCGCAGGCTATCGTCGTGTTCACCGGGGTAGTGCAGTGCCATGCGCTGGGCCGCAGGGTCGCGACTGAAGGAGGGCGCGGCGCTGCTGTCGGTTTTCGGCCCGAGCCAGTCATGCTCACTGGCATGTACGTTGACCTTGCCCTGGCTGCCGATCTCGATGCCTCCGCCACCGATCCTGATGTAACTGCCGTCATCGGCAACCAGGCGAATGGTGGGCGCGCTGATCAGCGCTTCACCTTCGCTGGCAGTGAATTGCAGGTTTTTCTGTGCCGTGAGGGCGATGTCGTCCTCCTGCGCCTGCACGTGCACCTTGCCGCGATTGGCAATGGCGCTGATGCCGTCGTCCTGAACAAACGCCGACAGCCCTCTGCCCGCGTGCAGGCGCATACCGCCACCGCTGCTCAATTGCAGGTGGTCCTGGGCAGTGGTGTCATGGTTGGCACCGGCGTAGTGCAACTGCGAACGGGGCGTTGCGCTGATGATCCCGGCCTCGGCGGTCAGGGCCATGAGCGCTGCCCCGGCAGACGCGCTGTCGGCGGCGGGCCATTGCTTGAGCGCCTGGCGCAGTGCTTCGCTACCCTGGCTGTCGAGCGCCTGGGCGCCACGTGCCGCGGCGGTTTGGCCGAGCCCGTGGAACAGCTCATGGCAATCGGCCAATAGCGCGAGCAACTCCTGGCGATCCAGCTGTGCACCCTGTGCGTCGTGGCGGGCGAAGGTGGTCAGCAACATGCCTTGGGCGGCGCGCAAGGCAATCGCGGCATCGGTGCGCAGCTCGGCGCCCTCGCCACGTGGCTGGGCTGAGCCGTCGGTGCGCGGGGTGACCAGCTTGCCGAGGTTCAAGGCACTGGCCTGGTGGGTGCTGCCCAGGCGTGCGCGCACGGCACCGGGGCTGTCATCGAACAACAGTTCGTTGAAGCCCTTGCCGTTGTGTTCCTGGCTCTTGATGCCCGACAGCACGCGGTTGCCGGGCAACCCTGAGGCTTTGCTGAACTGCGGTACAAAGTGCTCGGCGTTGTACAGCGCCGCGGTGACCAGCGGGCGGTCGATGTCGCCGGCGAGGAAGGTCACCAGCACCTCCTGGCCGATGCGCGGCAGAAACTGATGGCCAAAACCTGCACCCGCGCTGGGCATGGCCACCCGCAACCAGGTGGTGCCTTGTGGCAGGCTGTCGCCGCGTTGCCAGTGGAAGCGCACTTGTACCCGGCCCAGCTCATCGGTAAAGACGTCTTCACCCGGTGGCCCGACCACAATCGCGCTCAACGGGCCAGGGATACTCGGGCGCGGGACGCTGATGGGGTGGCGGTAGGCAATCTTCTGGCGAATACAGACAAAGCGGTTGTTGTAGTAAGCCGGCTGATCGTTGAGGTAGTTGTTGCTGCCCTGGTGCTTGACGCTGAGCAAGAGGAATTGGCGGTCTTCGCGGCTGCCGTTATCGTGGTCAAAATGCTGGCTCAGCTCAAAGCTGTAACCGGGGTGCAGGGCGCGGCAGTTGCTGGCGCCGTGAAAGGTCTTGGCTTGAGCTTCGATGGCTTCCAGGCGATCGCGTAACAGCCCTTCAGCTTCGCTGGGCAGGCGATGGCTGTAATGGCCGAGCACGTCGTAGATTTCTTGATGCTCGACGTCCCCTTGTTGGTTGATCGTGTTGATGCTGGCCGGCAACAGGTTGCTGGGCTGGCGGTAGTCGAATGTCTGCACGGACATGCGCCCAGGTTGCAGCACACGCTGACTGCTCCATTGGCTGATGGCGTCGCTGCTCTCGGTAAGCGCTGTGCTGTGGTAGCGGATCTGCGGCTGTTCGGGCAGCGCAATCAGCCGTGAGGAGTCATCGCTGATGACCAGCGTATGGCCCTGGCGGGCATGATCGAAGTAGAAGAACAAGCCCTCATGCTCCAGCAGGCGCAGGACAAAGGTGAGGTCTGTTTCGCGGTACTGGGTGATGTAACTGTGATGCTTGAGCGGGCGGCTCAAGCGAAATTCGAACGCGCGCACCGCAGGGTACTGGGCAAACACCGTGCGGATCACCGACTCAATGGTTTGCTCCTGAAAGATTCGACAGTCCTGGCGCAGTGTCAGCATCCACAGCCACGGGCTTAAGGTGGCCGAATAGCGTGCCAGGCCACCATCGCTGCCCTGCAGGCTGAAGCCACTGATATAGCCATGGATGAAGCGCGGTTCGCCGCCAGGCCGTTCAATGCTCAGGTGGGCGGGCTGGCCGATAAGCGATTTGAGCTCAAGGCGGGCATCCTGGCAAAGCAGCGACAGTTCAAAACTGAACAGGGTCGAGACGCCTTCTGCGCCGCAAAAGTCTTCCAGCAACAGTTCATGCTCGGGTAGCAGCGGGGTGGTCAGCCTGATCAGGCGCTGCTGTTGAGGTGCGAACAACGGGGTTAGATCCTTTAACATCTGAACTCCAACGGCGAGGTCGCTCGCGCAGCACACCCGTTGAGGCGATGTGCGCAAGCAGTTCGAGGATCTGAATTAAAGTGATGGCACCGCGATTTGTATGCAGAACATTTCTGGCTTGTAAGTAGGCATTTGGTCTATTTGGCGTGGGAAATTTCGCCATGGCTGGGAGGTCTCGCATTTGTCCCGTGCAGCACGCGCTGCGCCCAATGCGTAAGCCGTTTCGCAGTGGAGGACAACGCACGGGCATTCTTTGTCGATACGCAGGCTTGGCACCTGCCGCGTTCACCGCAAAGGGTTCAGGGCGTGGCCATAGATATCTAGCGCATCGCAGCGCCCCCGCCAACCTAACCTCCTGCGTTTCTCAACAGAAGGTTGAAGGGTATGTCTGCGAGCAACGACGACAGCGCAACAAAAACGCCACTGCAAATCAGCCTGGAGGCTTACCAGGACGGCTTCATTGGCCGCGCCTTACCCGCCTGGCTGCGTACAGCCAGCGTTGAGCAACTCACTGCGCTCAAGGAGGCAATGGTCCTGAGTCTGTACTTCAACCAGCGCACGCGCAGTGCCTTGGCGGGGCTGCAGAGTATCGACGCGTTCACTTTGCCGTTACTGCAAGAAGCACTCGGCCCAGGCCTGGACGCTCAGCGTCTGCAGTTCAGGATGGGGCGTAAAGAGCCGGTGATCACCTCGCAACCCATTGGTTACCCGGTGACCGCGGCGGTGTACTCGAATATCCCCGTGCTGGAAGCGGCGCTGCGAAATTTCAGCGCAGAGGAAACCCAGCCGGGGGGCTATCTGGCGGGTAACCGACTGCTCGACCCGAACGACGCTGGAGCTGCGTTGCCGACGCCTGATGTGTTCGCTCGTTGGTGTCGACAACTCGACCTCGGCGCGCTGTACCAACAGCACCTTGATTCGGTGCTGCTACCGGCCGATGGCGACGGCGAGCAACCCGGTGAAGGGCGCAGGCGAGTGGCTTCGCTGATTGCCCGCATGCAGCGTTACACCATGCTGGTAGATGCCCATATCGCCTGGATCAAAGGCCAATTGCACGCCGATGAGCATCAGCTGCTGGTCAAACTGTGTGGCCTCCATAGCCCGATCAATCTCAACGATGACCCTGTGATACCTAAACAGTTGAGTCTGCTTGGCTGTCAGTTGGAAGAAATTGTGGTTCTCGATGTGCGTGATGAAACCTACAGTCCGATCTACACCTCCAGCAACCGGGTGCTGGTTTACATCCCCGGCGACCCCCTGACACCGTGGCGGGCTTACCGTTCGTTACGTTATTTTGCCAATGACCTCGGCCATCGCCTACGCATTGGCACCTATCAAGGCTTCTTCCGTCGATTCGTTCGACGCCGTGACAGCCAGCGCTTTTTCAGCCGCGTTGTCAGTGGCTATGCCGATGTCTCGGATCTTGCCAACATCGATTTGCAAGAGCGTATGCATGCGTTTGAGGGGCACCTGTTTGACTGCCTGGCCCAGGCGAGCATCCAGCGCATCAAGGATGATGCGGCGATGATTGCGGTGCCGACGGCTGCGGTCGATCGCGAGGTTCAGCGTGAGCACGATGAGCGCCTGGCAACTGAAGGCTGGACCTTGCTCAATCTGGCAGGTCTATTTGTGCCGGTGCTCGGTGCGGTACTGGTTGCTATCGCCGCCTGGGACCTGCTGCGTGGGGTCTATTACGGGGTGCAGGCGTGGCGCGAGGGTGACGTTCATGACGCCCTCGATCACGCCTTGAATGTCGCCATCGATCTGGCGGTCATGGCTGCAACGGCGGCCGGCATTCACGCGGTGCGCGATGCCTGGCAGCGCTCGGCAGTGGTCGATAGCCTGATTCCGGCGCAGCTGAGCGACGGCAACCAGCGCTTGTGGAATCAGGACCTGACGGCTTACCGCAGCGAAGCCCCTCCGGCTGCGGCGGTTCAAGATCATCAAGGTTTATTTCATTTGGGCAACCAGACCTGGATCGAGATGGACGGTTACTTCTACGTCGTACGCCAACACAATGAGGCGTGGTGTTTGAATACGCGCAGGGGGCATGCACCGGGGCTGGTGCACAATGGTGCCGGGGCATGGAGACTGTGGAGCGAACAACCCGCCGAATGGGATGACCCGCACCGGATGTTTCGTCGGCTGGGCAGCTTCTACCAGACGTTCAATGACCAGCAGATAGATGAAATCCTCACCGCCACCAACATGACGGTCGATCAACTTCGGACTCTGCATGTCTATGCGCAGGCGCCGGACGCCTGTTTCGTTGACACCTGCGAGCGTTTCGCCGTTGACCAGCGCATTGGTGTTGCGATCACGCAACTGAGCCAAGAACACCCAGTAGAAGACGAACAGGTGCTTAACGCGATCCGGGCACTGCCAGGTGCTGCGCAGTTGTCTGCGCCCCAGTTGGCTGATCGTGCCACATTGCAACGGCGATCATTGTTTCAGCAACTTTACGATGCCAACCTTACCAGTACCTCCAGTGACACGGCCTTGTTGCGTCGGGACTTTCCCACTTTGCACGAGCGCGCAGCGACGGCAGTGCTGGAGGCTGCCGGTTCCGGGCAGCGAGAGCATTTACTCGATAGCGGGCGTGTTCCCTTGCCCATGGCGCAGGCCGCTCGCACTGCGGTAAGGCAGATCCGTGTGGCGCGGGTATATGAGGCGTTGTACCTGCATACCCCGCAGTCGCTTGACCTTGCCCGCGTATGCCTGAGGTTGTGCGGTCAACTGCCTAATGCTCCTGCGACCCAGGGCTGGCGCTTGTTCGATAGCGCTTTGCAGGGCCCGGCAATGCTGGCAGTGGGCGAAGTCGAAGGCGATCGGTGCCTGGATATGCTGCACCACGATGGCGAATTCCAGCTCTTTGATAGCCAAGGCCGCTCACTGGCCGGGCCCGGAGAGTTTTTCACTGTCATGGCCGCAGGCTTTGATACTGCAGACCGTGATGCTATGGACCTGAGCGACCCCTTTGCGCACAACCTGCGGGTGCTATTGGCAGCACAGGCCAAGGTCCAACGTCAGGACGTCGGGCAGTGGCTTGGGGCTGCTGAACGGGTTGGTTGGTTCGTGCCACCGCAGCGTCTGGAGGACGGGCGTCGGGGATATCCCCTGTCGGGCCGCAGGCCTGGGCGTTCACACCGACCGGCAGCCTTGCAACGCCACTTGCGCTTGCTGTACCCCGCGTTTAACGATGCACAGATTGAGCACTGGCTGGAGGCTGCCAGGCGTTCGGGACAAGATCCCGAACGCGAGGTGGTGCGTTTACAGCGCGAGTTATCCAGCTTGCAGCTTGAACTTCGTCGCTGGAGCGAAAGCCTTCCTGCTACCTCGTCACAGCGTACACCACGACAAAGCTTGAGCAATGCCCTGATCGGTTGTTGGCAGCATACCCAAGGGATCCAAATTTTTTCGGCAACCGGTGAGCTTGAGGGCTACCGCTTGATGCTCTGGGGATTACGCTTGGATAACGTGCCTGCGCTACCTGAGGGGGTGAGATTTGAGCATGTCCGACAGCTTTCGTTTCGGGGTATGGGGTTGCGGGAAATTCCAGCCGAGTTTCTTCGCGCGTTTCCCAGGTTGAGCCTCCTTGAACTCCCCAACAATCGCCTCACCCAGTTGCCGCAGAATTTGTCGCAACTGCACATGCTGCGTGAACTGGACCTCTTCAACAACAGCATCGCCCTCAATCCGGCGCAAGCGCTGATGCTCAGCGAATGCGAAAGCTTAGAGGTCATCAACCTGTCGTCCAACCCCTTGGGCCGCACTTTTTCGCTGGCTCGAATGATCCACTTGCGCAGGTTGCACCTACAGCACACTGGCATCGCACAATTCCCCCCGGACCTGCTCAGCCGTCAGGCGTTGAATGTGGTTGACTTGCGCAATAACGCAATCACCCAGGTCCCTGAGCAGTTCTATCGGCTCCCGCAATGGCTGAGCAGTACCATCCTGCTGGAGTGGAACCCGCTCAATCCCGACGTCGAGCAGCGCATGCGACAGTACATGCAAGCCAATGGCTGGCACATTGCCGCAGGCTGGTTGGATACGCCTGCCGTTAATCCCCACGGTGTGCGTGACCGCTGGCTGAACGCGGTGGCCGTTGAGGCGCTTGCGCAGCGAACCTCCACTTGGGATCAGCTGCAGGCCACTGAGGGGTCACAAGCGTTGTTCGATTTGCTGGAGCGGTTGCTCGATACCGTCGATTTTCAGCATCAACCTTTTGTATTAGCTAATCGGGTATTCACCTTGCTTGAAGCCATGTGTCAGTACAGTGGGTTGCGTGAAGAGCTGTTTGGGGTGTTGAACAATCTGGAAATGACCTGTCAGGACAGTGCCGCCCTGCACCTGAGCGGGTTGGAGTTGGGCATGCTGGTCTGGCGCGCCTGCAATGAGGCGGGGCCCGGTCGTGAACAAAGTGCCCTGATCGAACTGGGACGACAGATGTGGCGCCTGGACCAGGTGGATCAGGCAGCCTTGGCGGATATTCAGGCGCGCCAGGCGGCAGGACAACATCTGGATCAGATTGAGGTGGGGTTAGCCTATCGCCTTGAGCTGCGCCAACTGCTCAACCTGCCAGCCCAACCCGCTGACATGGGCTTTCGTGCAATCGCCGGCCTGGATTCCCAGCAGGCCCAGCGCTTGGGGCAGCAAATCCTCGCCCGGGAGAACAATGAGGGCCTGGCCGAATCGCTGGTGACGCGGGATTTCTGGGTGGCACACCTCAAGCGTGCCTATGCCTCGCGTTTCAGCGCGGTCAATGAGCCCTTCCAGAATCGCTCAACTGAACTGATGGAGGAGGCGAGTAATGCGCAGATGCGCGATGACGAGTACAAGGCTGCGCAGGAGCAGATCAAGGAAGAGTGGGATAGGGCAGTAGCCGCACTGGTCCGGACGTTGACCCAAGAGATCGTGCAATTGCCGATAGGGAGCAAGCCACCTGGCGCAGAGGATCCGCGCCCAGGGCCGTCGACGCGTTCATAACGCCTTTGCGCTGGGTTTGAACCCACGCCTGCTGCAACGGCGGGCGTGGGTCAGTCCTTGGTGACGCCCAGTATTTCCTCGACCAACCAATTCAATGCCCGGTCCTGGCCACGTTGTGCCAAGTACACCAGTTCCAGTTCGAACGCCTCCAGGGCGAATGGCAAGTCATGCAGTTGCAAGGGCAGCAATGTGGCGAAGTGCCGTGCCAGTTGCGTCGGCAGTACCACGCACAGGTCCGAAGTTGTGACCAGGTGTGCCGCCTGTAGGTAGTTGGGTGTGGTGTAGACGATCTGCCGTGCCAAGCCCTGTTCCCCCAGCCATTGATCGACCATGCCACGGGTCTGGCCACCGTGCACCCAGAGGTGGCGCAGGCGCAGAAAGGTGTCCAGGTCCAGCGTATCGCTGATCAGCGAATGATTCTCACGCACGGCAACCTGCAGGGTTTCGCGCCGCCATAGGTGGCGGACGAAACGCGCCGGGATCTCGTCGAAACGGCCCAGCACCAGGTCGAGTTGGCCACGGTCGAGTGCGTCCACCGGCAGGCTCGGCGCCAGTGGGGCGATGTCCAGGCGCAGGTTCGGTGCGCTGTCCTGCAGGCGACGCAGTAGGGTCGGCATGCACAGCTGTTCAACGAAGTCGGTCATGGCGATGCGAAAGGTCTGGCGACTGTGGTGTGGCTCAAAGCTGTCGCCGACGTTGAGGGTCTGCTCGATCTGCTGTAGCGCCGAGCGGATCGGGCCCTCCAATGCCAGTGCCTTGGGCGTCGGTTGCATGCGCCGACCAATGCGCACCAACAGCGGATCGTCAAGCAGCTCGCGCAGGCGCGCCAAGGCGTTGCTCACGGTCGGTTGACTAAGGGCCAGGCGCTCGGCGGCGCGTGAAACGTTTTGCTCACGCAGCAGCACGTCGAGCACACGCAGTAGATTGAGGTCGAAATTGCTTATATTCATTTTGCAAATATCACGCATATGAAAATGAAATTTCTCAAATAGTAGGCAGCTGCTTAGGGTGTCGGCAATCCTTCTTCTCGATTTGGGAGTGTCGCTGTGAGCAACGGATTCGATGTGCAGCAGGCTGCGGTGGTTGGCGCTGGCACCATGGGGCGGGGAATTGTCATCAGCCTGGCCAGT
The DNA here is from genome assembly GCF_050312595.1 of Pseudomonas sp. UM16. NCBI lineage: Bacteria > Pseudomonadati > Pseudomonadota > Gammaproteobacteria > Pseudomonadales > Pseudomonadaceae > Pseudomonas > Pseudomonas sp. UM16. The sequence continues at coordinate 8,775 of NZ_JBNPJT010000017.1, forward strand.
GCCGGCATCCCGGTGTTGTGGCTGGACGCCAGTGCGCAGATGGTCACCGCAGGCTTGAAGATGGCCGCCGACACCTGGGCCCAGCAAGTGGTCAAGGGTCGCATCAGTGAAGCGCAGGCCGAGCAGAACCTGGCGCGGATACGTGCCGTCGACAGTTACGCCGAATTGAGCGATGTCGACCTGGTGATCGAAGCTGTGTACGAGAACCTTGAACTCAAGCAGGAAATCTTCCGCACCCTGGACCGCACGCTCAAGCCCGATGCGATTCTTGCCAGCAATACCTCGGCACTGAACGTCGATGCCATTGCCGCAGTGACCGGTCGCCCTGAGCAGGTACTCGGCCTGCATTTTTTCAGCCCCGCGCACATCATGAAATTGTTGGAAATCGTCCGCGGTCAGCAGACGTCGCCCGCCGTACTGGACGTCGCCCGGCAATTGGGCCAGCGCTTGGGCAAGGTGGCGGTGGTGGCGGGCAACTGCCGTGGTTTCATTGGCAACCGCATGCTCAAGACCTATGCCGACGAAGCGCGCAAGATGCTCCTTGAAGGTGCGTTGCCACGGCAAGTGGACGGCGCCCTGCAAGCCTTTGGTTTTGCCATGGGCCCGTTTCGCATGTACGACGTGGTCGGTGTCGATCTCGAATGGCGTGCTCGGCAGCTGGCCGGGCAGGGGCTGGACAGCCCACTGGTACAGGTCGACAACGCTTTGTGCGAACTCGGCCGCTTTGGTCAGAAAGCCGGGCGTGGTTACTACCAGTATGCCGAGGGCAGTCGCGAGGCTGTGCATGATCCTGACGTTGACACGCTGATTGCGAAAATCTCCGCGGGCCTGGGCTATCAACGTCGTGCCCTAAGTGATGAGGAGATCCTAGAGCGCAGCTTGCTGGCACTGGTCAACGAAGGGGCAAAGATTCTCGAAGAAAACATCGCTGCCAACAGCCATGACGTCGATCTGGTCTATCTCAACGGCTATGGTTTCCCGGCTGCCGTCGGCGGGCCGTTGAGCTGGGCCGATGCCCAGGGGCTGGCGTCGATCCAGGCGCGTCTGTTGCGTTTGCAGGACACCCTTGGCGCGCATTGGCAACCGGCAGCGCTGATCACGCGCTTGGTGGCGACGGGCAAGGGCCTGGCCGCTGTGCAGGAGGGCCGGGTATGAACTATCGGGCGCCGCTGCGTGACATGCGTTTTGTCCTGCATGAACTGTTCGACCTGACCGGGCATTGTCAGCAACTGGACAATGGCCTGGACCGTGAAACCATCGACGGTGTGCTGGAGCAGGCGGCACGGTTTGCCGCCGCAGTGGTCGCACCGCTCAACCGCAACAGCGATGAACAGGGTTGTCACTTGCAGGACGGCAAGGTGACCACCCCGGACGGGTTTCCTCAGGCCTACGCGCAGTATGTTGAACAGGGCTGGGCGAGCATGACCGGCCCTATCGCGTACGGTGGTCAGGGCTTGCCGCAAATGCTCTCGGCCAGTTTCCACGAGATGCTGATGGGGGCCTCGTTGTCGTTTCGTGTTTACTCAGGGCTCACCGAAGGCACGGTGTTGGCTCTGGATCGCCACGGCAGTGCCGAGCTCAAACAGCGTTACCTGGCGCCGTTGGTCAGCGGCGAGTGGACCGGCACCATGTGCCTGACCGAACCTCAGGCCGGCACCGACCTGGCGCTGTTGCGCACTCGCGCCCAGCCGCAAGCTGACGGTAGCTATCGGCTAAGCGGCAACAAGATATTCATCAGCGGTGGCGAGCAAGACCTCAGCGACAACATCATCCATCTGGTACTTGCACGCTTGCCCGACGCGCCAGCGGGGGTCAAAGGCATCAGCTTGTTCCTGGTGCCCAAGCGCCTGGTCAACGGCGACGGCTCGCTGGCCGAACGTAACACCCTGAGTTGCGGGGCGCTGGAGCACAAGATGGGCATCAAGGGTGCCTCCACCTGCGTAATGAATTTCGACGCCGCCACTGGCTGGCTGGTGGGCGAGCCGAACCAGGGCCTGGCGTGCATGTTCACGATGATGAACGATGCGCGCTTTCAGGTCGGGCTGCAGGGCCTGGGGATTGCAGAAGCCGCGTTCCAGGGTGGCCTGGCGTATGCCCGCGAGCGCTTGCAGTCGCGTTCGCTCAGCGGCCCGCAGGCCCCGGATAAGCCCGCCGATCCGATCATCGTCCACGCCGATGTGCGGCGTATGTTGCTGACCCAGAAAACCCTCAGTGAAGGCTGCCGCATGCTCGCCGCCTACACCGCCCGGCAGCTGGATCTCGAACACACAAGCAGCGCCGCCAAACGGCGCGCCGCGTTGTTGATTCCTATCGTCAAAGCCTTCTTCACTGACTGCGGCCAGGAGGTCGCCAGCCTCGGTGTGCAGCTGTATGGCGGACACGGTTTCATTCGCGAGTGGGGCATGGAGCAGTTGATGCGCGACAGCCGTATCACTCAGCTCTACGAGGGCACCAACGGCATCCAGGCGCTGGATTTGATTCGGCGCAAACTGCTCGGTGACGCAGGTCAAGCGCTCAATGCGCTGATCGATGACCTGCTTACCGATGCGGCGCAGGCCACCGCGCATGCGCAGATGGCCGAGCAGGTTGCGCAGCAGTTGCAGCAGTGGCGGGCATTAGCCGAGTCGGTGCTGCAGGCCTGTGCGCGAGACCCTGAAGAAATCGGTGCAGTGTCGGTGGATTTCCTGGCCTACTCGGCCTACACGTTGTTGGCCGCACTGTGGTTGCAAGCGGCGCAGTGCGCCAGCCAAGCCCTGGCGGCGGGCACGGACGAAACGGCGTTCTATCAGGCCAAACTGCACGCGGCCGAGTTCTATCAACGCCGGGTGCTGCCTCGGGCGGCTGCGCATCGCCAGGCTTTGCTGGCCGGTGCCGGGTGCCTAATGGGCTTACCGGCGGCAGACTTTGCTTTCTGATCAGTTCTGCCGACATCACAACAACAATGAGGGACGCCGCATGCAGTCATTCAGTTTTGCTACCACCGCGCAGATCCTCTGTGAAGCCGGTGCCGCCACGCGCCTGGCGAGCCTGTGCCGCGAGCGCGGGGCGCGCTCGGTACTGATCGTCACCGATCCAGGCATTGCGCGTCTGGGTTTGCTCGAGCCGTCGCTGCCAGGCTTTACCGAGCAAGGGGTCGCAGTGCAGGTGTTTGACCAGGTGCTGGCCGATCCACCACAGGCCTGTGTGCTGGACGTGGTAGAGCAGGCGCGGGCGATGCAGGCTGATGTCATCGTCGGTTTTGGCGGCGGCAGTTCCATGGATGTCGCCAAGTTGGTGGCTTTGCTGGCGCATCCGCACTGCCAGCAACCACTCAACGAGATGTACGGCGTCGACCAGGCTAAGGGCCAGCGCCTGCCGCTGATTCAAGTGCCGACCACTGCCGGCACCGGCTCGGAGGTGACGCCAATCGCCATTGTCACCACCGGCGAGCACGCCAAGATGGGCGTGGTCTCACCCCAGTTGTTGCCGGACCTGGCGCTGCTTGATGCCGACCTGACCGTCGGTTTGCCGCCAGCGGTCACCGCTGCTACTGGCATCGATGCGATGGTCCACGCCATCGAGGCCTACACCAGTAAGCTCAAGCGCAACCCGCTGTCCAACCTGTTGGCCTGCGAAGCCTTGCGTATGCTCGCCAGCAACCTCGATCAAGCGGTGCACAACGGCAGTAACCGCGAGGCGCGTCAGGCCATGTTGCTCGGCGCCTGCCTGGCCGGTCAGGCTTTTGCCAACGCGCCCGTCGCCGCGGTGCATGCGCTGGCCTACCCCTTGGGTGGGCATTTTCATATTCCTCATGGGCTGTCCAATGCGCTGGTGCTGCCTCATGTGTTGCGCTTCAACGCTGAAGTCGCGGCGCCGTTGTATGCGCAACTGGCGCCGCTGTTGCTCGGTGAACGCTTGCGGCCAGGCGATACACGTAGCCTGAGTGATCAGTTCGTCAATGAGCTGGCCGAGCTCAGCCCGCGCTGCGGTTTACCGACACGCTTGCGCGATGCCGGGGTGGCCGAGCGTAGCCTTGAACAACTGGCCCGTGACGCCATGTTTCAGCAGCGCCTGTTGATCAACAATCCGCGTGAGGTCAGCGAGGCTGATGCGCTGACGATCTATCGGCAAGCGTACTGAAATGGACCAACCATCACGTGCCGCCTTTCGCCATTTCCAGCCGATCACCACGCGCTGGCACGACAACGATCTCTATGGCCACGTCAACAATGTCGTGTACTACAGCTTTTTCGACAGTGCGGTGAACAGCTACCTGATCGAGCAGGGCGGGCTGGATATTCACCACGGTGAGGTGATCGCTTTGGTGGTCAATTCCAGCTGCGACTATTTCGCCTCCATTGCCTTTCCCGAGCGTATTGAAGTGGGCCTGGCGGTGAGCAAGCTGGGCAATAGTTCGGTGCACTACACGTTGGGTATTTTCAAGGCTGGGGAGCAACTGGCGTGTGCAGCGGGGCACTTTGTCCACGTCTTCGTCGAGCGTGCCAGCAACCGCCCGCAGCCGATTCCTCAACCCCTGCGAGCGGCCTTGAGCCGTTTGCGCTGTGACTGACCTGGAGTCCTTTGGTCGGCCATGCCTTGCTCGAAGGCAGGCGCCGTGGGGTGAAGTACGTGGTGGTGAGCATGTGCGTGGGTGGCGGCATGGGCGCGGCGGGTTTGTTCGAGGTGCTCTGAGCTCAGCGCGCGCGGTAGGCACCGGGCGCGCAGTCGAACCAGCGCAGGCTGGCGCGATGGAAGCTTTGCACGTCGCTGTAGCCGAGCTGGTCAGCGATCTGTACCAGCTCCAGGGCGCTGCCGTGCAATAAGTCTTCGGCGCGGTAGCGGCGGTACTCGTCGAGCAGTTCCGAGAAGCTCCAGCCCAACGCTTTCAAGCGCCGTGCCGCCGTGCGTTCAAGCAGGTGCTGGCAGTTGCAGAACAGCGGCCAGCGCTGGTTATCAGCCAAATGCAGGGCCAAGTGGTCACTGGCTAACTCCAGCAGGGTGGGTTGGCTGTTACTTTGGGTCTGTTGCAGCAGTGCCACCAACATCTGCTCCAACGCCTGGTTACCGGGGGTGAGCGGCTGGCTGAACACCTGAGGGTCTAGGAGGATACTGTGTTCAGCATGCCCCCAACTGACTGCGGCGCGCCAGGCTTGCGGGTGCGCGGTGGTATCGGCGGGCGCTGGATGGGCCAGTTCGATGGCAACGATCGGGTCCTGATCCAGGCCGCTGGCCAGCAGCTTGCGGTGCAGCAGGCTGCTGATACTGGTGAGCATGTAGTCGGTGATCGGTGCCGTGGCCTTAAGGCTGCCGCAATCTTCCAGGCGCAGGATTACCTGCCGTTCGGTACGCTCGATGCGGGCGCGAAAATGGCCGTTGAAAAACGGAAAATACTCGACAAAAAACGCGCAGGCGCTTTCCAGTGAGGCGGCCACATCAAACAGATAGGTCAGGCCATTGGTGGCGGTGGAGACGAAACGCCGGCCAGCGGCCAGGCCAATCAATGGGTCGCAGGTTTCGGCCAGAGCCAAGGTCCAGAAGCGCCGTGACAGCACCAAGGGCACGCGCAAAAACGGCGTGCGTAACTCGAACAGGCTGCGGCGAAACACCGCTTCGATCAATGCCAGGTCAACGCCTCGTGCCTGCAGTTCTTCAATGGCGGGCAGCAGGGTTGGGGCATAGAAGGCGTTCGCGGGTGGGCTGTACAGCGTGCTCATCAAGGGTTCTCCAGCAGCTGTTGATCGACGCTCAGGATCGTCTCGATCATCGCTTGCGCAGCCGGGGTCAGGGTAGCCCCAGCGCGCCTGACAATGCCATAGCGCAGTTGCAACTCGGGGTCGCCGGTGTCGATATCGACAAAGCTCAGCAGCTTTATTTCAGCGGCTGCGACCCATTCGTTGAGGGCTTCCTCTGTGGCCAGGCCCACGGCGTCAGAGCGCATGACCACGCGACGGATGGCATCGAACTGCGCGCATTCGACGCTGGTGATGAAATCCTCCACACCCTGAGTTCGGGCAAGGATCTTGCGGATCATCGGCGGGATTCGTGTGCCGCTGATCGGGTAGTCGAGCAGGTCGGCGAGCTTGAGCGGTCCGCGGTCCAGCAGCGGATGGCCGGCGCGACAGAAGAAGCGCCCGCGACGCGGACGCAGCACCTGCACGTGATAGCGCGGATCATCTTTGAAGTAGCGCGAGTCGGCGACGAAGAATTCTATCTGCTGTTCCTTGAGCCAGATGCCCAGCTGTTCCCAGTCGGCCAGGTGAAAGCGCGCCAGAACCAACGGATGGTCATGGATGAAACGCGCCAAGGCCTCCGGTACCAGCAACTGCGCTGGGTAGGGGCCGCTGCCAAAGTGCAGCTCGCCACCTTCCAGGCCGTTGTACTGCAGCAGTTCGTTTTGCAGGGTCTGACTGCTGGCGAGCAAACGCCGGGCGTGCTGCAGCACCAGTTGGCCTTGGCCGGTGAGGCGAAACTCACGGCTGCCGCGTTCGACCAGGGCGCATTCGAGGTCACGCTCGAGGGTCTGGATGCTGCGGCTGAAAGCAGGCTGGCTGAGGTTCACTGCGTCAGCCGCACGAACGAAACCGCGGCAATCGGCCAGGGCCACGAAATGGCGAAGCTGTCGAAGGTCCATTATGCGCCCCTTGCATGTTAGGCATGTTTTTTATGCATTTGATCGATAGTGTAGCGACTGGCATAACGCTAGTCCTGTTCTTTTCTCGTGACTCGCCATGCCTGCTGCAGCCTTTGTTTCCACTGCTCTCACCCGTACCTTGGTCGCGCATGCCGAAGGCTGCGGCCTGGCCGTCGAGCGCTTGTTGACGCGCGCCGGTATCGATCCTGCGTGGCTCGAGGGGCACGGCAAGGTTCCGGCGCGGTTGGTTGAGCAACTGTTGGTCGAATGCGAGTCAGCCGGCGCTGGGCGCGAGTTTGGCTGCGAACTGGTGCCGGGCATGGCCACCCACTCGCTGCAAGGCCTGAATATTCTCCTCGATTCGGCTGCCACGGTGCGTGCCAGCTTGGAATGCTTTATCCGTTACCTGCCGCTGGTCACCAATTGTGTGCTGGTCAGCCTGGAAGAAGACGCAGGCCAAACGCTGTTGCACGTGCGCCGCTATCAACACCAACCGCATTACTACATGTTGGATGCCGCGGTGTTGAGCCTGGTGCGTAACATTGCCCGGCGTGCCGGCAAGCCGCCTGCCAGCGTGTTCACCCAGGTGACGCTGTTGGCGCAGCAGGCCGCGCAGCCCTGGTTGCAGGAATGGGGCGTGCCGACAGCTGAAGGGCAATGGCTCTGCCTGCAATTGGCCCCTGGGGCACTGGCGCTGGCCTTGCCAGGGGCCAACGGCTTCCTGCACCAGAGCATGCTGCGCCAATGGCAGGGCGCGGTTGGCGACGCCGACCGCCAGGGCAGTCTGCAATTGGCCCGGCACTGGCTGGCTGCCGGTGACCAGCCGATCGAACGCATCGCCGCGCGTCTGGGCTACCGGCAACCGAGCAACTTCATTCGTGCCTTTCGCAAACAGTTTGGGGTGACGCCCAAGCAATTTCGCCTGGGCGTTTTGCAATCGGCGTAACGCCTTTGCCGTTGCTGGCTGATGATCGTTTTTTGTCGTGCACCGCTTGCGCGTGGCGACCGGTGCTTGGGCATCTTGATCGAGCTGCGTAATCCAACTGGAGCTCGATAATGACAACAACAAGCTCAACCCCGGCGCGCCTGCGCCTGCGTTTTGACCGCAATGGTCACCCGCCACTGCTGCTGGCGCTGCTGACGTCCGTCGCCGCGCCTGTCCAGGCGACCTCCTTCGACATCAATGAAGACTGGAGCTTGACCACACGCAGTACCCTGAGCCTGGGTAGCAGTTGGTCAACCCAGAGCCCCGACCGGCATTTGATGACCCGCGCCAATGCCTTGCAGGCTCAGGGCGTCAGTGCCGATGGCAGCAGTGTCAGCGCCGATGACAATCGCCTCAATTTCAAGAAGGGCGATCCGATCTCGCAAACTTTCAAAGGCCTGACCGACTTCAGCCTCGACGGCCAGGGGCAGGGCGCGTTCCTGCGCCTCAAATACTGGTACGACCACGCCTATGAAACCCGCGACGGGCGCTTCAAGGATTTCGACGACAGCGGCTGGGATGACCTGGCCAGGTTCCAGGGTTTCGAGGCACTCGACGCTTATCTGTGGAAGGACCTGGAACTGGGCGGCCATGCGCTCAACGTCAAGCTTGGCAAGCAGGTGTTGTCGTGGGGCGAGGCCTTGTTGATTCAGAACGGCATCAACGTCATCAACCCGCTGGATATCACCGCCTTTAATCGCCCCGGGGTCGAGATCAAGGAAGGCCAGTTGCCGGTGGAGATGCTGTCGTTCAGTTTCGGAATCTCCGACACCCTTAACCTGGAAGGCTTCTACCAATACAACTGGCGCCCGAGCGTGCTCGACGGTTGCGGTACTTTCTTTGCCAGCAGCGATGTGATTCAGCCGGGTTGCGGTCCGTTGTACCTAACTCAGGTACTCAGCGATCAGCAGATGCAAGCCAGTGGTTTGTATGCCAGCTCACGCGGTAACGAATCGCCATCGGACACTGGCCAGTTCGGGTTCGCCTTGCGCCAGATGCTGCCTGCGCTCAACGATGCCGAGGCGGCGTTGTACTTCATCAACTACCACTCACGCCTGCCGTACCTGACCCTTGATGCACGTAACACCAGCCTGCCGGGCAACTTTCCTGGCGGTGTGCAAGGGCCGTCCTATGCAGCGGCATTCCCCGAGGATATTCGCCTGTATGGCGTGAGCCTAACCGGGGTAGAACCTTACAGCGGTATCTCGCTGGCCACTGAACTGAGTTACCGGCCCAACATGCCGCTGGCTTACAACGCCCCTGATGTCACCACGGCGGTAGTCTCCGGCGCTGTGGGCAGCTCTTGGGTCGAATTGCCAGAAGATTTCAACACGCGTAATGGCGACCGCTTTGACGCTTGGCAGCGCAAGGGCGTGTGGCAATGGACGGGCTCGGCGACCCAGGCGATCGACAACGTGCTTGGCGCCACGCGCCTGAGCCTGTTTGGCGAAGTGGGTGTGGTGCACATCGACAGCCTCGGTGATGAGCGCCTGGGGCGCAACGCTGCCTTTGGTCGCAGTGCGCCACGCAATGGCACAGCCTGCAACACTGAGGCTTCCGGAGTGACCAACCGTTACTGCACCGATGAGGGCTTTGCCACCGACTGGTCCTGGGGCTATCGACTGCGCGCCAGCCTTGAGTACAGCGACGTGTTGCCGGGAATCAACCTGATCCCGGCGGTCAATTGGCGCCATGACGTCGAGGGCTATTCCTACGACCCGGCCGGGCCGTTCCAGGAAGGCCAGCAAGCACTTGGCCTGAGCCTGAGCGCCAACTACCTCAATGACTACAGCGTGGAGCTGGCCTACAGCGCCTTCTTCGGCTCCAACGACTACAGCACCCTGGATGACCGCGACTTCGCCTCGGTCAGTTTCAAGGTTGATTTCTAAGGAGAACAATAAAAATGCGCATACATCCTCTGTTGCTGGCCCTGACCTGTGTCAGCGCCACGGTTATGGCCAAGACCAATGACCTTGGGCCGTTGGACAAGACGCTCACCCCCATGGGCTCGGAACGCGCCGGCAATGCCGACGGCAGCATCCCAGCTTGGACCGGTGGTCTCGACAAGAGCGCCGGTAGTGTCGATGGCAACGGTGGTTACAGTGATCCGTTTGCCGGCGAGAAGCCGCTGTTCACCATCACTGCGCAGAACCTTGGGCAGTACCAGGCGGCCCTGAGCCAAGGCCAGGTGGCGATGTTCAAGCGCTATCCCGCCAGCTACCAGATGCCGGTTTACCCCAGCCATCGTAGTGCACGCTTACCCGCAGCGATCCTGGCCGACAGCCGCAGCAACGCCAGCAAGACGACTTTGGCCGATGGCGGCAATGGCCTGCATGACTACAGCCGCGGCATCCCGTTTCTGTTGCCAACCGAAGGCATGGAGGTGATGTGGAACCACATGAGCCGGTGGCGCGGCGGTAGCTATGAGCGCTTGAGCAGTATTGCCCTGGTGCGTGAGAACGGTGCAGTCAGCTACATTCGCGCGCAGTCACTGGTCAGCTTTGCCGAGGCGGTCAGCGGTCTTGAGCCAAACGCCAACGTGCTGTTCATGTTCAAGAGTCGGGTGCTGGAGCCGGCACGTCTGGCCGGTGAGACGGTGCTGGTGCATGAACCGCTTGATCAGGTCGCCGAACCGCGTTCGGCCTGGCAGTATCTACCGGCCCAGCGCCGGGTGCGCCGCGCACCGATGCTGGCGTATGACAACAGCGCCCGCTACAGCAACGGGTTGATTACCGCCGACAACATCGACGGCTTCAATGGCGCGCCCGACCGATTCGACTGGAAGCTGATCGGCAAGCAAGAGCTGTACATTCCCTACAACAGCTACCGTCTGGGCAGTCGGGCGCTGAAACTCGACGAGCTGGTCAAGCCCAACCACATCAACCCGGCCTATACCCGTTATGAAAAGCATCGGGTGTGGGTGGTTGAAGCGACACTGAAACCGGGGGCGCGGCATCTCTACAGCAAGCGCCGTTTCTATGTGGATGAGGACAGTTGGCAGATTGCTCAAGTCGATCAGTACGACAGCCGTGGCGAGTTGTGGCGCAGTTCGGAGTTGCATGCGATCCAGCACTACGATCATGACTTCACCTACAACGTGCTGGAAACCTCGTATGACCTGATTTCCGGTCGCTACTATGCCGGTGGTTTGAGTAACGAAGAGAAGATGCCGATGCGTGTCGGCTTCAGCGCCAAGACGGATGATTACACACCGTCCGAATTGCGTCGCTGGGCTAAGTAATACGAGCCTGTTGGCTCGATTGCCGACAAAACCGGCTCCCTGGACGCAGAGGGGAGCCGGCGCAGGCTAGAAGCGGTTCAAGGTGTAACGATATTGAACTGCGGGCTGAAGGTATCGAGTGCCCCGAGCAACGCGGCAAATTTCTTGCCATCGCCTTCGATTTTGATCAGACCTTTTTGCATCGCGGTGGGAAAGTCCAGCTGCTTGAGGCTGATCTGCTCCAGGGTCGCCTTGCTCATGGTCAGGCCGGCATCAGCTTTGGGATTCAGACCTTCACGGTGGGTCAGTACACCGTTGCGCAAGGTCAGGTTGAACGCCTGATCCGGTTCGCTGAAGCGCCAGTTGAGGTTCATGTCATGGCCCAGCGCCTTGTCGACATCCACGCGCACCGCCATGAAGTCGAAGAACATCTGCGGCGTCAACGCCCGTACCATATCGGCCGATACCGAGCTGCCCGGATTGTTCGGTATGCCGCCGCGCAGCTCCATCGCACCGGTCAGGTAGATGTTGCGCCAGTTGGCGTTTTCACTCTGGTAGCCCAACTGCTCCAGAGCCTCGGCCTGGGCTACGCGGGCCTTGGCATTCTCGGGTTCGGCGAACAACAGCTGGTTGCCCAATTGCGCAGCCCAACGGTATTCACCTTTGTCCAGGGCTGCGCGCACTTTGCCCAGTACCGCTTCGCCACCACCCATGGCTTCGACGGTCATGCGTGCGCTTTCAACCGGCGGCAGTGGGTTGAGGTTGGCCGGGTTGCCGTCGTAGAACCCCATGTAGCGCTGATACACCGCCCGTGAGTTGTGGCTCAGCGAGCCGTAGTAGCCCTGGGTGTACCACTTGTTCTGCAGCTCGCCTGGCAGCTTTTCCATGTTCTGGGCGATTTCCATCGGCGTCAGGCCCTGGTTGAGCAGGTGCAGGGTGCGGTCGTTGAGGAAGGCGTACATGTCGCGCTGGTCGGCCAGTAGGGTACGTACGGGCTCCGGACCCCAGGTTGGCCAGTTGTGCTGGCCGAACAAGACGTCGGTCTTGTCGCCATAACGATTCAGGCTGGCATCCAGGTACTGCGACCAGGCCTTGGCATCGCGCACCTGGGCGCCGCGTGGGGTGAGGATATTGTGCATGGTCTGCGAGGCGTTTTCAGCGATACCCAGGGCTTTGAACTTGGGCAGGTAGAGGTTCATTTCTGACGGCGCTTCGGTGCCAGGGGTGAGCTGGAATTCGAGATCGATGCCGGCAATTCGGCGCGTTTCATAGGGCTGGCTGATCAGGTCGGTAGGCGGGATCAGGGTGATGGTGCCACTGATGGCCACTGCCTTGCCGATAGCCGCGTCGACTTGCCCTTGCTCGCCACGGGGCAGGTACAGGCCGAACTGATACTGGGCACGGCGGCTCATGGCGTTGCCGGCATAGACGTTTTCGCTCATGACATGTTCCATGAACCCGGAAGGCGCCAGGACCTTGACCTTGCCAGCCTTGACGTCGGCCTCGTCGATCACCCCGCGCACGCCGCCGAAATGGTCGGTGTGCGTGTGGCTGTAGATCACGGCCACCACCGGCTTGCGTGGGCGGTTCTGGTAGTACAGGTCGAGGGCGGCACGGGCGGTTTCGACGGCGGTCAGCGGGTCTATGATGATCAGGCCGTCGTCGCCCTCGATGATGGTCATGTTGGCCAGGTCCATGCCACGCACTTGATACAGGCCGGGCACCACCTCGAACAGGCCCGCGTGATTGTTGAGCTGGGCCAGGCGCCACAGGCTCGGGTTGACCGTGGCGGGGCTGTCCTTCTTGTTCAGGAAGTCATAACTGGCCAGGTTCCACACCGGTTTTCCGGCGGCGTCCAGCACCTGGCCTTTGAACGGCGCGATCAGCCCGCGGGTGACGGCGGCGTAGTCGGCGTCGTTGCTGAATGGGCGTTGCTGGAGCACTGCGGCATTGTTGCTGCGGGTCTGGGCACTGGCCGCTGAGGCGGCGCTTGCCGGTTCGGCATACAGGTTCTGGCTCAGGCAGGCGAGGGTGATCAGGCTCGCCAGACGGGCCCGTGGATGCAGGGTGGGAAGGCGCATGGTGTCTCCGTTTTTTGTCGTTATGGCACACCCGGCCGAGCTTAAGGCTCGGCTTTGCCGCGCCAGCAAGCCGCGGACGACAAAAAACATGCAACCGACCCATTCAGTCGTGATTGACCACCTGGTTGCGACCGCCTTTCTTCGCCGCATACAGGCGCCGGTCGGCGGTGGCTACCAAGTCTTCCAGTTCCTGGCAGCCATCGACACGCAGTTCTGCCACACCGATCGATACGGTCAGACGAATTTCCAGCGACGGCGCGCCAGCCAGCAGGGTTCCGGCGTCGGGCACGCACACTGACTTTGCGGTGGCCGCGCGCAGTTGTTCGGCCATGTGCGTGGCGTCGGCCAGTGCGGTGTCGGGCATCAGTACGCAGAATTCTTCACCGCCATAGCGCACCACCAGGTCCTGGGGCCGGACCAGGGCTCGGCACAGGGTGGCCAGGTGTTTGATCACTTCGTCACCAGCGCTGTGCCCCCAGTTGTCATTGATGCTTTTGAAGTGGTCGATGTCGAGCATCCACAAGGCCAGTGGCTGATCTTCGCGCAGGCGCTGGAGCAGGCCACCGAAGTCGGACTGCAGGCGTCGGCGGTTGGCCAGCTGGGTCAGGCCGTCGACCAGGCCCATCTCGCGCAGTTGCCGGTTCAGGCGCAACTGACCCTTGAATAGCCGGTCGACGATGTAAAGGGTGAGAAACATCAAAAAACCCAGCAGTGACCAGACACCGAGAAACAGAAAGTCGATCTGCGCATTAACCGCTGCACGCAGGTCGCTGGCGCTGATGTAATTGGTCAGGATCAGGTCGATACCTTGTAATTCGCGAAACTGCAGGTAGCCCTGCTCGAGATTCACTGTGCCGTGGTCGCGCTGGAACAGCATCGGTAGGGACAAGCGCTTGCGTGTCGCCGGCAGGCTGCTCAACCAGTTACCCTGGAACGGTTTGAAGGCTTGCTCACTGGAGGCGACCAGGCTGCCTTCTTCGTCTATCAGGGCATGCAGCTCATCGCTTTCGGTGCTCTGATACAGGTAATTCTGCAGCTTGGTCTGCGGCACGTCGTAGATCACCGCACCGCGCATGAGTGCATTGAGGTACACCGGGGTGCTGAGCAGCAAGTGCGGCATGCTGCCCAAGTCACTGCCAGGCAGTGGAAAGAAGACGATATCGAGGTCTTCGACATTGGCGCGGTTGAGCTGCATCAGCGGTGAACTGGCAAGTTTGCGCAGGATCGGTTCCAGTTGCGTATCGCGCACCGCCGGGTAGGCAATGACGATCCCGGAGGTGGTTAGAAAGAGGATGCGCGACAGGTTGCTTTCCCCCTGAAACTGAGCAGGCAGTACCTGGCTCATGGCCCGCGACAGATGCAGATCTTCCACCAACTGCTGCGGTTCGCGACTCAGGCCCGGGATGCTCGCGACCTGGGTATCGCCAAGGGCCCGCACCGGTGCATCGGACTTGGGCACCGGCAGCCCCCAGAGCGGTTGCCGGCTGTTGCGTATGGCGGCGGCGATGGCGTCGTTTTGGCGCATCGAGGGCTGGCTATGGCCTTCGATCAGCACCCGTTCGGCGAGATGGCGCAGGAACTGCAGCTGGCTTTTGCCGCTGAAAATCAGCGTTTCTATTGCTAGCGCCTGCAACTGCAGGTTGTGTTCGCGCATCTCCAGTTCGTGCTGCTGCAGCTGATAATACTGGCGCCCGGCGAGTATCAGAGTGATGGCGAAGGCGACGAGAAAGCACAACACCACGGTGCGCCGTGGACGGGCGCAGGCAAAGGGTAGAAGCAGCCGCGATGACGAAGTGGACGGTAGCTGTTGCGGCATCGGGTATACCCACTGCGAAGAAAGCTGTGAGTATAGATCTTAGTCACTGCCCCATAGGGGCCGGCAGCATCGCCACATCCACTGGATAAGCTTGCGCTATAAACACCCAGCATCAGCTCAAGAGTATCTCGCCCGGCAATCCGTGAAGCGCCACAAAAAAGCCCCGCAAGCGCGAGCAGGCGGGGCAAAAGGCCGGTCAGAAACCAACCAAAGGAGCTGTTTAATCAGTTGACCCTGGCGACACTCTCGGCTTGCCAGCCGCCACCCAAGGCTTTGTAAATGGCGACGATGCCCCGGTACAGATCAACCTCACCCTGAGCCTGGGCGTCTTCGGCGCTCAGGCGTTCGCGTTCGGCGTCGAGCAGCACCAGGTAGTCCACCGTACCTTCTCGATAGCGCACAGAGGCGAGCTCGGCCGCCTTGCGGCTGGCTTCGCTCTGGCGCAGCAGGGCGAGCGAACGTTGCTGACGCTTGCTGTAGTCGCTGAAAGCGTTTTCCGATTCTTCCAAGGCCAGCAATACCTGTTGCTCGTAATTGGCCAGCGCCCCTTCAGCATCGGCATTGGCGCCGCGCAGGCGCGCCCGCACGCTGCCCAGGTCAAAAGCGGCCCAGGTAATGCTCGGGCCCAAGGCCCAGGCCTGGGCCGCAGACGAACCTAATTGCGAGCCACGCGCAGCGGTAAAACCGAGGAAACCACTGAGGCTGACCCGTGGGAACAGGTCTGCAGTGGCCACGCCAATGTTGGCCGTCGCCGCCGCCAGCTGGCGTTCGGCGCTGCGGATATCCGGGCGCCGTTTGAGCAGTTCACCCGGATCACCCACCGGCAGCGCCTTGGCAATGGCAGGCAGTTGGGCCGGTGACAGATCAACGCCCAAGGCATCCGGGCGCTTACCCAGCAAGGTGGCGATGCGATTGCGTGCTCGTACCTGTTCAGCCTGCAGCTGCGGCACCGTCGCTTCCACTTGTGCCAAGCGCGCATCCGCCCGCACCACATCAAGGTCGTTGCCGACCCCGGCGTCGCGTAGGGTTTCTGTGATGCCACGCGAATCCTGTTGGGTCTTGAGGTTGGCCAGGGCGATTTTCTCGCGCAGCTGTGCACCGCGCAGTTGGCCATAGGCATCGACCAGCTCAGCAATCAAGCTGACCTGCAGCTGTTGCAGGTCGGCCTGGGCCGCGTCCTGCTGGGCTTCACTGGCTTCCAGTTGGCGCTGGATGCGGCCGAACAGGTCCAGCTCCCAGGCCATGTCTAATCCCAGGTCATAGCGCTCGATGTTGACCCGGTCGTCGGTCTGTCCGGGAATCTGGCCCTTGCCCAACTCGCTGCTGGCACGGCTGGTCACGGTCGGCAGGGCATCGTTGCTGACATCGTCGCGGATCGCCCGGGCTGCCTTCAATCGGGCGAAGGCCACACGTAGCTCACGGTTGCCTTGCAGCGACTGGCTGACCAACTGGTTGAGCACTGGGTCGTCAAACTGTTTCCACCAGATGCTCTCGAAGCGACTACGGTCAAACGCTGTCTTGGCACTCGGTTCGTTGGCGGCACTCAGTTGTGCCGCCGCCGTGTCCGGGGCTGTGTAGTCCGGCCCGACGGCGCAAGCCGCCAAGGCCAGAACCAGCAGGCTGGGTAGCATAAGTTTCAAACTGTTCATGCATGGCTCTCCAGCTTCAGTACCCGGGCCGCCTTACGGGCCTGGCTACGCTCGACATAACGGCGGATCAGAACAAAGAACACTGGCGTCAGCAGCAAGCCGAAGAAGGTCACCCCGATCATGCCGGAGAACACCGCAACACCCATGGCATGGCGCATTTCGGCGCCGGCACCGGAAGAGAACACCAGCGGTACCACACCCATGATGAAGGCAATCGAGGTCATCAGGATCGGCCGCAGACGCAGACGGCAGGCTTCCAGGACCGCCGCCAGCGGGTCAAGGCCTTCGGCCTGTTTGTCCTTGGCGAACTCGACAATCAGGATCGCGTTCTTGCACGCCAGCCCTACCAACACGATCAAACCGATCTGGGTGAAGATGTTGTTGTCACCACCCGACAGAATCACCCCGGTGATCGCCGACAGCAGGGTCATCGGTACGATCAGGATCACCGCCAGCGGCAGGCTCCAGCTTTCGTACTGGGCGGCCAGCACCAGGAAGGCCAACAGTACGCAGAGCGGGAAGACGAACAGCGCGGTGTTGCCGGACAGAATCTGCTGGTAGGTCAACTCGGTCCACTCGAAGGTCATGCCATTAGGCAGTTCTTCCTTGAGCAGTTTCTCGATCGCCTTTTCCGCCTGACCGGAGCTGTAGCCAGGGGCTGCAGCTCCGTTGATTTCGGCAGTGATGAAGCCGTTGTAGTGCATCACCCGGTCAGGCCCCGAGGTATCGCTGACCTTGATGAAGGTCGCCAGCGGGATCATCTCGCCCTGGTTGTTGCGCACTTTCAGCTGACCGATCTGCTCGGCTTCGAGACGGAACTGCTGTTCTGCCTGGACGTTGACCTGATAGGTACGGCCGAAACGGTTGAAGTCGTTGGCATACAGCGAGCCCAGGTAAATCTGCAGGGTGTCGAAAATATCGCTGATGGCCACGCCGTGGGTCTTGGCCTTTTCCCGGTCGATAGCGGCATCGACCTGCGGCACGTTGACCTGGTAGCTGGTGAACAAGCCGGCCAGTTCTGGCACGTTTTGACTCTTGGTAATGATGTTCTGGGTTTCTTTGTACAACGCTTCGTAACCCAGGTTGCCACGGTCTTCGATCTGCAGGCGGAAGCCACCGATGGTGCCCAGCCCCTGTACCGGCGGTGGCGGGAAGATCGCAATGTAGGCATCTTCGATATCGGCGAACTGCGCGTTCAGCGCGGCGGCAATGGCGGCGGCTGACTGGCTGGGGTCTTTGCGCTCATCGAAAGGCTTGAGCGGGGTGAAGACGATGCCGCTGTTCGGGCTGTTGGTGAAGCCGTTGATCGACAGGCCCGGGAACGCCACCGAATCCGCCACACCCGGTTGCTTGAGGGCGATCTCACTCATCTTTTTGATCACCGCTTCGGTGCGGTCAAGGCTGGCCGCGTCGGGCAGTTGGGCGAAGGCCACCAGGTATTGTTTGTCTTGCGCCGGAACGAAACCGGTCGGCGTCGACGAGAAGCCCAGCCAGGTCATGACAATCAGGCCGCCGTAGACGAACAGGGCAATACCGCTGCTACGGATGACCCGGCCGACAGCACCGACATAACTGTGACTGGCACGGTCGAAGAAGCGATTGAAGGGGCTGAACAGCCAGCCACCGAGCAGGCGCTCAAGGACACGGGAGAAACGGTCTTTGGGGGCGTGATGCTCTTTGAGCAGCACCGCTGCCAGCGCGGGCGACAAGGTCAGTGAGTTGAACGCCGAGATCACCGTGGAGATGGCAATGGTCAGGGCGAACTGTTTATAGAACTGCCCGGTGAGCCCGGAGATGAACGCGGCGGGTACAAACACCGCGCACAGCACCAGGGCGGTGGCAATGATCGGTCCGGTCACTTCACCCATGGCTTTTTGCGTGGCCTCCAGGGGCTTCAGGCCTAGACCTATGTTGCGTTCGACGTTCTCGACCACGACGATCGCATCGTCCACGACGATACCAATGGCTAGCACCAGGCCGAACAGCGACAAGGCGTTGAGCGAGAAGCCAAACAGATGCATCACTGCAAAGGTACCGATCAACGATACCGGTACCGCCACCAATGGAATGATCGAGGCGCGCCAGGTCTGCAGGAACAGAATCACCACCAGCACTACCAGCACCAGGGCTTCGAACAGGGTGTGAACCACCGCTTCAATCGAGCCACGGACGAACACCGTGGGGTCGTAGACGATGCTGTAGTCCATGCCTTCGGGGAAGTCTTTCTTCAGCTCGGCCATTTTCGAGCGCACTTCATCGGAGATCTCGATGGCGTTGGAGCCAGGGCGCTGGAAGATCGGGATGGCCACCGCCGGCTGGTTGTTGAGCAGCGAGCGCAAGGCGTACTGGCTCGAACCCAGCTCGACCCGGGCAATGTCCTTGAGGCGAGTGATTTCTCCCTCGGCGCCGGAGCGAATGATGATGTTCTCGAACTCTTCTTCATTGACCAGGCGGCCCTGGGTGTTGACCGACAGCTGGAAACTGGTGCTGCCCGGCGCGGGTGGGGCGCCCAACTGGCCCGCAGCGACTTGACGGTTCTGCTCACGAATGGCGGCGACCACGTCACTGGCAGTGAGGTTGCGCGAGGCGGTCTTGTTCGGGTCCAACCAGACGCGTAGCGAGTAGTCGCCCATGCCGAACAGCTGCACATCACCGACACCGCCCAGGCGCGCCAGCTCATCCTTGATGTTGAGGATGGCGTAGTTGGACAGGTAGAGCATGTCGTAGCGGTTGTCCGGCGAGGTCAGGTGCACAACCATGGTCAGGTCGGGTGAAGCCTTGTCGACGGTGATGCCGATTCGGGTCACTTCCTCGGGCAGTTTGGGTTGCGTGCGGGTCACCCGGTTTTGCACCTGCACCTGGGCGTTGTCCAGGTCAGTGCCGAGGGCGAAGGTGATGGTCAAGGTCAGCTTGCCGTCGGCGGTGGACTGCGAGGACATGTACAGCATGTTCTCTACCCCGGTGATGGCCTGTTCCAGCGGCGCGGCGACGGTTTCGCCGATCACTTTCGGGTTGGCTCCAGGGAAGTTGGCGCGCACCACCACGGTCGGCGGGACCACTTCAGGGTATTCGCTGATCGGCAGTTGGAACAGCGAGATGCTGCCGGCAATCAGGATCAGCAGCGACAGCACGGCGGCGAAAATCGGCCGGGTGATAAAGAACTTGGAAAAATTCATCGGACCGATTCCTTAACCGCGCGGTGCCGAAGCACTGGCGAGTTTGACGTTGGCAGGGCGCACAGACTTGCCCTGGGTGCTGGCTTCCAGGGCCTGGCGTTGCTGGGCGAGGGCAGCGATGGTCGCTTCACTGGCCATCGGCGTGTCCTGAGGATCGACTGGCGAGCCGGGACGCACCCGCTGCAGGCCCTTGACCACAATGCGGTCATCCTTGTTCAGGCCGCTGCGTACGATGCGCAGGCCTTCAAGCTTTGGCCCCAGTTCCACGGCGCGGTAGGCGGCCTTGTTGTCCTGGTCCATGACCAGCACGAACTTCTTGCCAAGGTCAGTGCCGACCGCTTCGTCGTTGATCAGTACCGCGGAGTAGGTCGCGCTGCCAACCAGTTTCAGGCGTGCATACAAGCCTGGGGTGAATTGCCCATCAGTGTTGTCGAACACTGCCCGGCCTCGGATGGTGCCGGTCTTGGGATTGACCTGGTTGTCAACGAAGTTCATCTGCCCCAGGTGCGGGTTGCCTTGTTCATTGGACAGGCCCAGGTAGACCGGGGTGGTCTGGCCGCGCTGGCCGTTGCGGGCCAGTTGGGTGTATTTGAGGTACACGCGTTCATCGGCGTCGAAATAGGCATAAACCTTGTCGGTAGAGACCACACTGGTGAGTGGGGTGACATCGGCGCTGACGATATTGCCTGCAGTGAATTGGGCGCGGCTGACCTGACCGCTGATCGGCGCGGTAACCCGGGTAAAGCTCAGGTTCAGGCGCGCCAGGTCCAACTGCGCCTGGATGGCGGCGACCCCGGCGCGGGCCTCGGCGGCAGCGCTGGTACGTGATTCGGCCAGTTCTGCCGAGATGGCATTGCTGCTGCGCAAGCGCTCGCCGCGACGGGATTCGTTTTCGCTGCGTACGGCAGTGGCGCGGGCTTGTTGCAGTTGTGCTTCGAGGCGACGGACCTCCGCCTGGAACGGGCGCGGGTCGATCTGGAACAGCAGGTCACCTTTTTTGACCTGAGCACCTTCGGTAAATGCGACCAGATCGATCTGCCCGGAAACCCGTGGCCGCACTTCTACCGTCTCGGGTGCTTCCAGGCGACCGGTGAATTCGTCCCATTCATTGATCGGTTGCTCCAGTACCTTGGCCACGCTGACCTTGGTCGCCGCCGGTGCCTGAACGGCTTCCGGGGTACGACCGCAGGCACTCATCACCAGTACTGCAAGTAGAGCCAGGGGGTAACGCAAAGGTTTGAGTGACTGTTCCATGGGATGTCCGCCAATTTATTAAGAATGGGCGGATTCTGCGAGTTGTAACTATTAACGACGAATCGAATGGGGCGAAGGTTATTATCATTGGGAATGATAGGAGGGCAGGTCGCGGCAACCAGGTCGGAGGCTAACGCTTGCGCCGCTTGCCAGTAATCATCGACAGCGGCAGGTTTTTCTTCAGGCGCAGGCTTTCGAACACGGCCGCAGATTGGTAGCGCTCGCCACTGAACAGTGCGCGCAGGTGCCACTTGAGCCGCGCTGGTGTCGGCCAAAAGTCGCTCCAGCGGGCTGCCGGCGTACCGATAAACCCCCAAACGCTGCGCAGTACAACGATTGCCACGGCGTAGTAACCCAGCCAGCGATGCCAGCCATCGCCTTCTTCGGTAAAGAAGTAGCAACTGAAAAAGGCCAGCACCAGCGACCAGTGACAAAAGCGCAGCAACGGATCCCACAGGCGCAAACGGTCGTCGCTCACTTCAGTCAATTTCTTCCTTGACCTTCTTGCCGGTCACCGGATCGAAGTAGATCTCGACTTTTTTCCGTCTTTGTTCTTGCCATAGATCTCATAGCAATTGCCGTCGGTGATCTTGAATTTCTTGATCTCGTAGCCTTGGTTTTTCAGGTCTTGCTGGAAGTTGTCCGGATCTTGCCACTGAACCTTGTCGGCGGTGGAACATTCGGTTTTTGCCAGTGCCAGTGGGCTGGCGACGACCAGTGCAACGAGCAGTAAGTTACGCATGACGAGTCCTCGTGATTATGGAAACACGCGGCAGCACAGCCATGAAGCCTGATTGAGCGTATGTCACAGATGGCGTTTTCGCGAGCCCTCGTCTATCCGCTAGAGCCAGCGCCAGTTACGTACGCGCTGGGCTTAACGGAAACGGGGCAGTGGGCGTTCGACGTTGAGCGAGGTCAGGGTTTTCTTGACCAGTGCCTCGTCCGCTTCGACGGCCTTGAGGCTGGCGCGGATCTTGCCGGCGACCGGCACATCACCCTGACGGTCGATCCAGTCGGCAATTTCCTTGCAGGCACTGGCCAGCGTGGTTTGCCGATGGTCGATCAGTTTCAGCAGTGTGGTGATTTCTTTGTCGGACATGATTGAATCCTCCGTTCAGCGAATTCAGTGTAGCAGCGCCGGGCAAAACTGCTGTGACAGGTGCGGGCCGACGTACTATCCTTGCCGGCAAGCGATACTCCGCATACTTATAACCAATTCCTCAGCGCACACGCTTGCACTCAGGCCCGATGGGCGTGGGTGATTCAGGCTGGGCGCGATTTTGCGTCCGGCGCCTGCAACCGATCTGGAGTAACACCCCCAGCGATGAACAACCCCGTGGATGCGCGAGCCGGCAGCTGGCTCAGTGTGATCGCCCTGGCCCTGGCGGCTTTTATCTTTAACACCACCGAGTTTGTGCCGGTGGCCCTGCTCAGTGATATAGGCAGCAGTTTTCAGATGTCCACCGCCCAGGTCGGCTTGATGCTGACGATCTATGCCTGGGTCGTGGCGCTGACGTCGTTACCAATGATGCTGCTGACGCGCAACATCGAGCGGCGCAAGTTGCTGATCATCATTTTTCTGTTGTTCATCGTCAGCCACCTGGTGTCAGGCGTGGCGCAGAGTTTCGGCATGCTGTTGCTCAGCCGTATTGGCATTGCCTTGGCCCACGCTGTGTTCTGGGCAATTACCGCCTCGCTGGCAGTACGGGTTGCACCGCCGGGACAGCAGGCCAAGGCCCTGGGGTTGTTGGCAACCGGCACAACACTGGCAATGGTCATGGGTATTCCGTTGGGGCGGGTGGTAGGTGAGGCATTGGGCTGGCGCACCACCTTTCTGGTGATCGCCGGGGTAGCGCTGGCGACCTTGATCTGTCTGGTCAAGTCGCTGCCGTTGTTGCCGAGTCAGAACTCCGGCTCGCTGCGCAGCGTACCGGTGTTATTCAAGCGTCCAGCACTGGTCACGGTGTATGTGCTGGTGGCGTTGGTGATTGCCGCACAGTTCACTGCGTACAGTTACATCGAGCCGTTTGCCCTGAACGTCGCGCAGATCAGTGGAGAGCTGACCACCGTGCTGTTGCTGCTGTTCGGCGGCGCCGGGGTGTTTGGGTCAGTGCTGTTCAGTCGTTACAGTGAGCGCTTCCCTAACGGCTTTCTGCTCGCAGCCATCGCCATGCTGGCAACCTGTCTGCTGCTGCTGTTGCCGCTGTCGGGTCAGTTCGGTCTGCTCGGAACCTTGTGCGCGTTCTGGGGCGTGTCGATCATGTGCTTTAGCCTGGCACTGCAGTCGAAAGTGCTGACCCTTGCCTCCGATGCTACCGACGTGGCCATGGCGATGTTTTCCGGGATCTACAACATTGGGATCGGGGCAGGGGCGTTGATCGGTAGTCTGGTCAGCGTGCATATGGGGCTGGCCAATATCGGGCTGGTAGGGGGATCGCTGGCGGTGATGGGGTTGGTG
Source organism: Pseudomonas sp. UM16 (assembly GCF_050312595.1). Classification (NCBI taxonomy): domain Bacteria; kingdom Pseudomonadati; phylum Pseudomonadota; class Gammaproteobacteria; order Pseudomonadales; family Pseudomonadaceae; genus Pseudomonas; species Pseudomonas sp. UM16. The sequence continues at coordinate 32,024 of NZ_JBNPJT010000017.1, forward strand.
CTGTGCGCCGTGGCCAGCTATCGTTTTGCCCGCGCCGATGTGCGCGTCCAGCGCCCATAATGATTGTTCTTGAAGCGCCGGGCCGAGGATTGTGAAGGATTCCAGTACGCGTCATCTGGCTGTTTTTGCCCATGCCGATGAGCAGGTCAAACCGGTATCCCGGGAGTACGCTGAGGGGCAAGTGTTGCCTGAACACTGGCACGAAGCCGGGCAATTGATCTACGCCAGCCAGGGCATCATGGAGCTGCATTGCGACCAGGGCTTCTGGGTAATCTCGCCGCAACAAGCACTGTGGATGCCGGCCGGACGGGCGCACAGTCTTCGCGCACGCAGCCAGGTCAGCTTGCGTACCCTGTTCGTGCATGCGCAGCTCGACAACCCTGTACTGGCACTGGAGCCACAGAGTTTGCTCGTGACCCCGCTACTGCGCGAGTTGATCTTGCGTGCCTCGCCGATCAATCACGACACGCCCGCCGACAGTCACCAGGCGCATTTGATTACCCTGTTGCTGGATGAGGTGCGCTGGGCTCAGCGACTTGAGTTGCGCCTGCAGATACCCCGCGACCCGCGCTTGCAAAAACTCTGCAGTGGCTTGCTTAGCACACCAGGCGACAAACGCAGCCTGGCCGAGTGGGGCCTGCAGGTGGGCGCTTCAGCCCGGACATTATCGCGCCTGTTTCACACCGAGTTGGGGAGTCACTTCCTGCTCTGGCGTCAACAGGTACGGGTGTACACGGCGATTGCCCGGTTGAGCCAAGGCGAGCCCATCGTGCGGATCGCCACTGATTTGGGGTACGACTCGGCGGGGGCATTCTCCAAAGCATTTCGCCGATTGCTCGGGTGTTCGCCACGTGACTACCGCTGATTGGCCGATTCGAACCCTGAGCTGGCGTGTTGCAGGCAGAAGCCTGGAGCGCCCGTGGCTATCCTGTACTTCACTTTCAACGTGTGTGTGGAGTGCAGCATGGATTACCGTTATACCCGCCAAGACCTTGCGATTGCGGTCAATGGCATCCGATTGGCGGGCTGGTTTTACCGACCTGATACCCAGCAGCCCAGCGCACTGGTGGTGATGAGCCCGGGCTTTGCTGCGGTCAAGGAGCAGTATCTGGACCGTTTCGCCGAGTCCTTCGCGGCCGCGGGGCTGGCGGTGGTGGTCTACGATCAGCGCAACTTCGGCACCAGTGGCGGCGACTTGCGTGGCGACATTGACCCGCAGCAGCAGATCGAGGATATGCGCGAAGTCATCACTTGGGCGAGTGCCCAGGCCGAAATTGATCCGCAGCGCATTGGTGTGTGGGGCTCGAGTTACAGTGGCGGGCATGCCATCTGCCTCGGTGCCTTGGATAAGCGAGTGCGTTGTGTGGTAGCGCAAGTGCCGACGATTAGCGGCTATCAAAGCTTCCTGCGCCGCGCTGGCGAGCAGATACATGCCGTGAGAGACGCTTTCCAGTGCGACCGTGCCGCACGCTATCGTGGTGAGCCTGCGATCTATCGGCGGGTGATTGCCGAGGCGGGTGAAGCCGGCATTTATTCTGGTGACGATGCCCAGGCGTTTTATGGTGCGGCGCGAACCCTGGCACAAGGCTGGGAAAACCGCGTAACCCTGCGTTCCAGTGAGCGTGCCAGCGAGTATGAACCGGGCATGTTGATCGAGCGTTTGAGCCCGACACCACTGCTGATGCTGGTCGCAGAGCGCGATGCAGTAACGCCTGCTGATCTGGCGCTGGCCGCCTACACCCGGGCGGGTGAGCCCAAGCGCTTGTGCCTGTTGCCGGACGGGCATTTCGATCCCTACACACGGCATGCGCAGCAGGCCATCAGCGTTGCCCGAGACTGGTTCGTCCAGCATCTGCAGGTTCAATAGCGCAGGCCGCGCTCGTTAAAGTAGTTTTCCAGGACCTCGGCGCCGGCATTGCTCCAGGCCATGGCGATGTAGGTGTCCGGCCGAATGAGGTACACCGCATCGCGCATCAGGCCTGCCGCTGCATGGGCATCGCTCCAGATGAACACATCCACCGGTATGCCCCGGCCACTGCACCATTGCACCAGGCTGGCGCTGACCGCGCCGTAGACCTGCACCTGCCAGCATAGGCGGTTCAGGCCGCTGTAGTTGTCGCGGCCACCTTCAGCGACCCACGGCAAGCGGTCCCCCCCCTGAATGTGACCAGCGTTGCCACTACTCAAGGGCATGTAGCGGTAGTTGAGGGTAATTTGCGAGACGGTGCGAAAGAGAAACTCGCGCGCCGACTTGAACCCCAGCAATCTTGGCAACAGTCGTGGTGCCAGGCGGGTGCGCAGCAGGGCGGCGAGGCGGCCATCGGCGGTGACAAAGTTGAACACCTGATCTGTGCTGGACACCAACCGCTGGGCAAAGGCGCTGCGTTCGATTTCATAGCTGGCCAACAGGCTGGCCTGGGCTTCACCGCGCAGGACGCTGGCCAGTTTCCAGGCCAGGTTGATGGCGTCACCAATACCGGTGTTCATGCCCTGGCCACCCGCCGGGCTGTGGATGTGGGCCGCGTCACCGAGCAGGAACACGCGCTGGCGGCAAAAATGCTGAGCCACCCGGTGATGCACACGATAGGTGGAAAACCAGTTGACCTGCTGGACCTGTACCTTGAGGTGGTCGATGGCCCGTTGGCTGACGTCTTCGAAACGCAACTGTTGCGGCTGTTCTGCACGTTCATCGCGCACGGTGCCAATCAGCCGTACACGGCCGCTGTCGGCCAAGGGAAAGACGGCAAGAAAGTCCGCTTCGTCCAGGTCGACATGTAGCTCGCCGTTCAGCGCAGGGCCGGTGGCCTGGACATCAGCGACATAGAACACTTGCTGGTAGGTGCCGCCCACAAAGCCGATCCCTAGCGCCTTACGCACCGTAGAGCTGGCGCCATCGCATCCAGCCAGATAGCTGGCCTCACAGTGTTCTTCCAGGCCATCGGCGTGACGCAACTGGGCACTGATGCCTTGGACATCCTGGTTGAAGCCGAGCAGCTCGGTCTCGCGTTCCACTTCAACCGCGAACGTCTGCAGGCGCTCGATGAGCAACTGCTCGTGCTCATCCTGAGGGAAAATGTGCAGGAAAGGATAGGGGGTAAACGCGCTGCCGATGGTGTTGAAGGGCAAGCGCGCAGCGGCTTCGCCCTTGATCCAGAGATTGGCCGCCGACACCCGGTGGCCCCGTTCAAGGATAGCTCCGGTCAGGTCCAGCTGACGATACAGTTCCAACGTTCGCGCCTGTACCGCCAGGGCTCGGGAGGTGGTGCCGGGGCCCGCGGTTTTATCGATGATGCGCACGCTTACGCCTTGCTTGCTCAGCCACAAGGCCAGCACCAGCCCGGTGGGGCCGGCGCCAACAATCAGTACCTCACAGCGCTTCATCGCATGCGCTCCTCAGCGCTGGGCGAACGCCAGGTTCAGGCCCAGGCCGGCAAAGGATGCCGCAAAACTGCGGCGCAGCCAGTCCTGCACCCGCGGCGATTCAATCACCGCGCGGCGGAACAGGTTGGCCAGCAGGCCGTACAACACCAACACCACGTGCTATGCAGTAAGCGATGGCATTCCCCAAGTGTAAGTCTGCTACGGGGATTTGCTCGCCGGTCGTCGGCTTGGGCGTGGCTGGATGGTGAGGGGCGATGAGTTGGAGTGGGTAGCTGATTACTCGGCTTTAGCCCGTACGATGCGTCCGCTCTTGATCTCGTCGGCATAGGCATGGAGCTTGTCCGAGTCTTTGTACAGGCGGTTCATCAGGTGCAGTACGGCGACTACATCGACGCCGTCGATACGCTCGGCCAGCTTGCTGATCTCTCCGGCGGTACGCTCAAGGTTGGAGGCGACGCTTTTAAGGTCACGCTTGAGTTCGGCTGAGGATTTTTTCAGGGCCATGGGTTTCTCTCGGTTGATCGGTGGTTATCAGGGGCCAGCGATGGGCTGCGAAGCAGCCCCAGGCTCAACCAGGAAATAGAAACGGACTAATGCCACTGCGGCCAAAACCTTCACGCTCCACTTCAGCATCCAGGGCCAGAGTGGCAAGGTCATCGGCCAGCAGTTCCTGGTCACGGTCCTTTTCCGGGTAAAAGACTTTCAGGTAGCTGTGACAATCGTTGCAGCTTTCGGCTTTGAGCGCGGCATCCTGCCGGTCCAGCGACCAGTAGTCCAGTGCGCCGGTGGCTTCGCAGTTGCTGCACTTGACCCGGACCATGTGCCAGCGGCATTCGCACAGGCTGCACTGCAGGTAGCGCAGCCCGGATTGAGCACCGGTCATGACCACGCTGGCCACCGGTGCGCTGGCGCACACCGGGCAGTGCTGGCGCTGTTCACCCAGGGAGGCGCTGGCCGATGCCGGCAAGGCGCTGGCCAGTTGGGTGAAGTACAGCGACAGCGCCGCCCACAGGAACAGCGCCTGGCCACTGCCGACCTGCTCATAGTGACCGGCCAACAAGACGTCGGCCAGGCTTTCCAGCTGCTCTGCCGTGTGGCTGCGCAGGCCGTCCAGCGTGGTGCGCACGTTGGGGTTGGCGTCGGCGTACAGCAACTCGATCAGGCCTTGCAGCAAGTCCTGCCAGTAGCGCTGACGCGGGTAGTCAGTGCTGGCCAGCGGCGCCTGGCCGCTGCCCAGTCTATCCGCGAGCCCGGTGAGCAACGCCGGGGGCAACGGCATACGCTCAAGCAACTGCTGTTGGGCATGAACCAGCTGTGCGCAAAAGCCCAGGTAGTCGCCCATGGCGTGCGCGTCGGCCAGTTGCCGAAGACGGTCGGCGCGTTTGCTGTAGCGATCCTTGAGTGAGGGCAGCAATACCGGCGGGATCTCGTTGACCCCACCTGTAGGCGTCTGAACCGGAGTCATCTGGATACTGCTCATGGCTTGCTCCCGGTTTTGTCTTGCTTGCTGATCTGCCGGTACCAGCGATCATGGTGGGTCTTGGCCCAGGCACGGCTGACGTAACCGGTGAGCATGCCGCGAATCGAGCCTTTGACCCAGAACGCCAGGTAGGCATGGCCGATGATCAGCAGGATCAGGGCGATTCCGGCCAGGGCATGCACCAGCAAACCAATACGAATGCTCGGAATCGAGAACAGTGGGGCGAAATACGGCCGCCAGATCACCACACCGCTGAGCAGCAACAAGGTGATCAAGCTCATGATGCCCCAGAACAGCACCTTCTGCCCGGCGTTGTATTTGCCAATGTTCAACACTGGGTCATGCTTGCCGGCCAGCACCTGTTTGACGTTCTTGAACCACTGCAGGTCCTCGCGTTCCGGCAGGTTGTAGCGCACGAAACGCGCGAACAGGAACATCAGCAGCACGAACACCACAACCCCGAAGAACGGGTGCAGAATGCGCGCTAACTGCGGGGTGCCGAACACCGCATTAAGGCCATTGAACGCGGGGAAGAACCACGACAACCCCGACAGGGCCACGGCGAAAAAGCAGATCACCATGAACCAGTGACAGGCGCGATCAATGAAGCGGGTGCGCAGGATCAGTTTGTCGGTGTTCATGCGGGGGTATCCTCCTCACGTTTCTCATCCTGTTCGTCGACCTCGTTGGGGCCCACGCCGATGTAATGGAACAAGGTGCCGGCCAGCGTGGCGAAGAAGGCTGCCGCCGCCACCGGTTTCATCCAACCTTTCCAGCCCTGGATGGCACTGCTGATGCGCGGGTCAGTGGGCAGCTTGTGGTACAGCTGCGGCTTGTCGGCATGTTGCAGTACATACACCACATGGGTCCCCCCGACGCCTTGCGGGTCGTAGATGCCCGCCCCGGCAAAGCCGCGACCCTGCAGCTCGGTGACCCGTTCACTGGCCTGGTGCAGCATGTCCTGCTTGCTGCCGAAGTTGATTGCGCCAGTGGGGCAGGTCTTGACGCAGGCGGGTTCCTGGCCGACCGACACGCGGTCTACGCACAGAGTGCATTTGTAGGCTTTGTTGTCTTTCTGACTGATGCGCGGCACATCGAATGGGCAACCGGCGATGCAGTAACCACAGCCGATGCAGTGCTCGGACTGAAAATCGACGATGCCATTGGCGTACTGAATGATCGCGCCCGGTTGCGGGCAGGCTTTCAGGCAGCCGGGATCGGCGCAGTGCATGCAGCCGTCCTTGCGGATCAGCCATTCGAGTTTGCCACTTTCATCTTCGACCTCGTCGAAGCGCATCAGCGTCCAGGTTTCGGCGGACAGGTCCGCCGGGTTGTCGTAGACGCCAACGTTGTGACCGACTTCGTCACGCAGGTCGTTCCACTCATTACAGGCGACCTGGCACGCTTTGCAGCCAATGCAGATACTCACGTCGATCAACTTGGCCACTTCGGCCTGATGATCGCGCGTGTGCGGCGCCGGGGTCAGCACGCTGGTGGCCGAGCGGCGGACGATGTCTTGGGATTGCATGGACATGGTTTCGCCCTCAGACCTTTTCAATGTTCACGAGAAACGCCTTGTACTCCGGCGTTTGGGTGTTGGAGTCGCCGACGCCTGGGGTCAGGGTGTTGGCCAGAAAGCCCTTGCGGGTTGCGCCTTCATAACCCCAGTGGCAAGGAATGCCGATGGTGTCGACAGCCTGGCCATCGACGGCCAGGCGGCGGATGCGCTTGGTCACCACGGCCTTGGCTTTGATGTAGCCGCGCTGGGTGCTGACCTTGACCGTGTCGCCTTGCACGATGCCCTTGTCATGGGCGAGCTTTTCGCCGATCTCGATGAACTGTTCAGGCTGGATGATGGCGTTCAGGCGTGCGTGTTTGGTCCAGTGACGGAACAACTCGGTGATCGAGTAAGTGGTCGCCACGTAAGGGAAGTCTTCACGCTTGCCCATGCGCTTACGGTCGCTTTCATACACGCGTGCGGTGGGGCTATAGGTGACCTTCGGGTGCAGCGGATTGTTCGCCAGCGGGCTTTCGGTCGGTTCGTAGTGTTCGGGGAACGGGCCATCGTTCAGCGCGCCAACAGAGAACAACCGACCCAGGCCTTCCGGCAGCATGATGAACGGATTGACCTTGCTGCCTGGTGCGGCAGTGACGGCGAAGTCGGGCACGTCGACGCCACTCCAGCGTTGGCCATCCCAGCCGATCAGCTTGCGTTTCGGGTCCCACGGGTTGCCCTGGGGGTCGGCCGAGGCGCGGTTGTAAAGAATGCGTCGGTTCTGTGGCCAGGCCCAGGCCCAACCCGGGGTGCAGCCCAGGCCACTGTCGGCGTTGTCGCGACGGGCCATCTGGTTGCCTTGTTCGGTCCAGGAACCGGCGAAAATCCAGTTGAAGCACTGGGTTGTGCCGTCATCGCGCAGTTGCGAGAAATCGCTGAGCAACTGGCCCTTGTGCAGGATCAGGTTGCCTTGCTCGTCATGCAGGTCAGCCAGGGCGCGGCCGTTGGATTCCTTGGCCACTTCCTCGGGCTTGGGGTCATACGGGTCGACGTAATCCCAGTTCATGTTGAGGATCGGTGCCGGGTTGGCACCGCCTTCTTGCTCATACAGTTCACGGATTTTCATGAACAGATGGCCGAGGATCTTGCCGTCGTGCCAGGCCTCGCCGGGCGGCGCAGCACCGGCCCAGTGCCACTGCAACCAGCGCCCGGAGTTGACGATCGAGCCGTCTTCTTCGGCAAAGCAGGAGGAGGGCAGGCGGAACACTTCAGTCTGGATCGCCGCAGTGTCGACGTCGTGCTGTTCGCCGTGGTTCTGCCAGAAGCTTGATGTTTCGGTGGCCAGCGGGTCGATGATTACCAGGAATTTGAGTTTGGCCAGCGCCGCCTGGGCTTTGTTCTTGTCCGGGAAGGCCGCCACCGGGTTGAAGCCCTGGGCGATGTAGCCGTTGACCTTGCCCTCAAACATGCGGTTGCTGTAGTTGAGCACGTCGTAGCTGTCGTCCCATTTGGGCAGCCAGTCGAAACCCCAATCGTTATCCTTGGTCGCCTTGTCGCCCCACAGGCTTTTCATCAGGCTGATAAAGAATTTCGGCGTGTGTTTGTAGTAGTTGACCTGATCTTCGAGCAACGCTGTCGGTGTGGTCTGCTTGAGGTAGGTGTCCAGCGTGGATTGCTCATCCGACGGCAGGTTCATGTACCCCGGCAGGCGCAGCGACAGCAGGCCCAGGTCGGTGTAGCCCTGGATGTTGGAGTGGCCGCGCAGGGCGTTGACGCCGCCACCGGCCATGCCGATGTTGCCCAGCAACAGCTGGATCATCCCGGAGCCGCGGATCATTTGCGCACCATTGGTGTGGTGGGTCCAGCCCAGGGCGTAGAGGAAGGTCGCCGTGCGGTCCGGCACGCAGGTGCTGGCGAGGATCGCGCAAATCTGCAGGAAGTCATCCTTGGGCGTGCCACAGATGTTGTTGACTACTTCCGGGGTGTAGCGGCTGACGTGGGCTTTGAGCAGGTTCCACACGCAGCGCGGGTGGCTCAGAGTCAGGTCACGCTTGGCGTAGCCTTTGGCGTCCAGCTCATAGGTCCAGGAGCTGCGGTCGTAGCTGCGCTTGCTTTGGTCGTAGCCGCTGAACAGGCCGTCGTCGAAGCGGTAGTCCTCGCGCACGATCAGGCTGGCGTTGGTGTAGTGGCGCACGTACTCGTGCTGAACCTTGTCATGGCTGATCAGGTAGTTGACCACGCCCATCAGGAAGGTCACGTCGGAGCCGGCGCGGATCGGCGAGTAGATATCGGCCACCGCAGCACTACGGTTAAAGCGTGGATCGACGACGATGACCTTGGCACCGTTGCGAATCTTCGCTTCGATCACCCACTTGAAGCCCACCGGGTGTGCCTCGGCGGGGTTACCGCCCATGATCAGCACGACGTTGGCGTTCTTGATGTCGACCCAGTTGTTGGTCATCGCACCACGGCCAAAGGTCGGCGCCAAGGCCGAAACCGTGGGCGCGTGGCAGACGCGGGCCTGGCTGTCGGTACCGAGAATCCCCAGGGCGCGGGTGAAGCGTTGGTCAAGCGAGCCGGTTTCGCTGCTGGCTGCTGAGGAGCAGAGCATGCCGGTACTCAGCCAGCGGTTAACCGTGGTGCCTTTGGCGTTCTTTTCGATGAAGTTGGCATCGCGGTCGTCCTTCATCAGCCGGGCAATGCGCTCGATGGCGTGGTCCCAGCTGATGCGCTGCCATTTGTCTGAACCGGGCGCACGGTATTCGGGGAACAGCAGTCGTTGTTCGCTGTGCACGTAGTCCACCAGGCCAGCGCCTTTGGGGCACAGCGAGCCGCGGCTGACTGGATGATCCGGATCGCCCTCGATATGGAAGATCCGCGCTTTGGCGTTCTTGGCGCCGTCACCGAGGCTGTACATGAGAATCCCGCAGCCCACCGAGCAGTAGGTGCAGTTGTTGCGGGTTTCTTTGGCGCGCAACAACTTGTACTGACGCGACTGCGTGGCCTGGGCCATGCCGGGGGCAAAACCCAGGGTCGCACAGGTGGCGGTGGCGACACCGGCGGTGCAGAGCTTGAAGAACTGGCGGCGGCCAAGTCCCATGAGTATCTCCTTATTTTTACGGCGGCCTGTTTCTGACGGCTGCACAAAGCTGCGGGCATAGGCATGCCCGGCAACAAGGCGTCGCAAGCGCAGTTGGCTGGGGTGAGATCACGATTGGTTGCAGGCCCTGTCTAGCGCAAGGCTCCGAATACGCGGATGAACGGTAGTGTATTCCCGTATGGAATGTAGGACTAATCAAGGGTGTCGATGGTGCTATCGAGCGGGTCTATCGTGGCCAATTCATGCGTGGCAAAGCCTTGTCATGCGTGCGAGATGTGAGGGGCCGTAGCGCGGTGCATTAGACCAAAGTTGTAGGTAGGGTGGGGGCGTCGCGTGAACACATATTGCAGTTGGTTATATAAATGTGAATAATTATTCTTTTTTGTTTTTTCTGTAGGCGTGCATTCTGTCCCTCAAGCACTGCGCGGCAGTGCACTCCGGAACGAGGAAGCAGCGCATGACCATCAAGGCGATCAACGTCCGCAATCAGTTCAAGGGCACGGTCAAGGAGATCATCGAAGGACCAGTGGTATCGGAAATCGATGTGCAGACTTCGGCGGGTATCGTCACCTCGGTGATCACCACCCGTTCGGTACACGAGCTGGAGTTGCGGGTGGGCAGTGAAGTGATTGCCTTCGTCAAATCCACCGAGGTATCGATCGCCAAGCTATGAAGGGTGGCGCAATAGGAGGTTCGCCATGTACGGCGAGCATCGTATTGAGGGTAGCTTCTGGCAGGTTAAGGTTGGCGCTGGCCGATTGCCTGACCAGCATGAAAATATGTCGTTATAGGGTGGGGCGCCGAACGGTCGTTGCCCACCGCTACGGCAGTGGGCAACTCAGGGGTTGGCTCAGGAACTGGCTGCTTCGGGCAAGATCATTCGCGCTGGTGCTTGCCCGGCCTTACCTCGGGCGACCAGGTAATACAGCACGCTCGGTACCACCAGGCCAATGATCCACGACACGTCGACCCCGCCCAGGTGGGCAACCATTGGTCCGGTGTAGAGCTTGGTGGAAATGAACGGCATCTGCACCAGTACGCCGAGGGTGTAGACCATGATGCCGGGCTTGTTCCAACGTCCGTAACGGCCATTGGGGTCGGACAGCGCCGGTACGTCATAGCGTTCCTTGGTGATGAAGTAGTAGTCCACCAGGTTGACCGCGCTCCAGGGCACGAAGAAGGTCAGCAGGAACAGGATGAACGATTTGAACGCGGCCAGAAACGAGTGCTGACCGAGCAGCGCTATCAGGGTCGAGGCACCGACGATGGCCAGCACAAACAACAGGCGCTGACGGCGGCTGACTTCAATATGCCCGCGAAAGCCACTGATGATGGTGGCAATGCACATGAAGCTGCCGTAGGAATTGAGGGTGGAGATGGTCACCTTGCCGAAGGCGATGCTGAAGTACAGCAGCGCGGCGGTGGCGCCTGTCCCGCCCAGACCGACGATATAGGCTACCTCGCGCCCGGAGAACTGGCCGTTGGCGATGGCGGCGGCAAATACGCCGAGTACCATCGACGCCTGAGAGCCAACCACCGAGCCCAGGCCCGCGGCAAGGAAGGTCTTGAACGATGAGGTGTTGCTTGGCAGGTAGCGTGAGTAGTCCGCCACATAGGGCCCGAAGGAGATCTGCCAGGAGGCCGACAATGACACTGCAAGCAGGAACGAGGCCCAGGTGAAGTGACGGTTTTCCAGGAGTTGGCCAATGTCGCTGATGACCATGATGCGGCTGAACAGATAGACGAAGGCGATGATCCCCAAGACGCTGGCGATGCGGCCAATCCAGTGAATCATGCGGTAGCCGAACACCGTCGCCAGTACGATCACGGCGGCGAAGATCAGGATCCCGGCGCTGTCACTGACATCGAGCAACTGGCCGATGGCCTGGCCCGACAGTACCGTGCCTGTGGCGGTGAAGCCCAGGTACATCAGGCACACCAGGGCAATCGGGATCGCCGCGCCATAGACGCCGAATTGCACCCGGCTGGAGATCATCTGTGGCAGGCCCAGTTTGGGCCCTTGGGCGGCATGCAGGGCCATGACCGCGCCGCCGACCAACTGGCCGATCAGCAAGCCGATCAACGACCAGAACACATCGCCACCGAGCACCACGGCCAGGGCCCCGGTAACGATCGCGGTGATCTGCAGGTTGGCACCCAACCACAAGGTGAACTGACTGTAGAGGCGTCCGTGTCGTTCGTTTTCCGGAATGTAGTCAATCGAGCGGCGCTCGATCAGGGGCTTGCTGCGCGGGGCGCTGACCTGGGACATTGCTCGGAATCTCCGCATGTTTTTGTTGTTGGGCGGTCGAGTCATCGCGCAGCGCAAGGCCGGCGACGCCAGCAGATATGAGCATGTACATACAACTACAGTCAAGTGAATGTATCTGAGTGTTGCGAGCTGTCTGAATGTTCTTTAGAGAGCTTCGAGCAGGGCTTTGACTTCGGCGAAACACTTTTCCGCGAGGGCCGAACGCGGCTCGCTGCGACGCAGCAGCAGGCCAATCGGCGCGTGCACGCTGGCGCTGGCAATCGGTACGATGCTGATGTGTTCGCTCAATTCGTCCAGCCCGCAGTTGAGCGGCATGATCGCGCAACAGATGCCGGCACAGATCGCCTGAATCAGTTGGTAGGTGGAGTCGCTTTCCAGCACCGGTTGAGGATGCAGGCCGCGGCTTCTGAAACTCAAGTCGACCGACTGGCGGTAGTGCATGCCCTCGGACAGCATGCCCAAGGGCAGGTCGCTAATGGCCTCCCAGGGCAGCTCGATCTGGTCAAAGTGGTAGTGGCGAGTGTCATACAGCAACCCCATGCTGGTGGCACCCAGTTCGATGACCTCGAAGAAACTGGTGTTGATCTGGTCCAGGTAGCAGATGCCCAGGTCGAGCTGGTTGCGGCTCAAGCCATCGATGACTTGCTCCGAGCTCAACGACGAAAGCTGGAAATGCAGCTCCGGATAGCGCTGGGCCAGGGGGGTGAGGAAACTCATCGGGTTGATGCTCGACAGTGGCACCATCCCCAAGCGCAGATTGCCGACGATTTGCCCGCGGCAACTGGCTGCTTCGGCTTGTAGGCCATCGTAGGCGGCCAATAAGGTTCGGGCCCAGGCCAGGATACGCTCACCGGCTTCGGTGAAGCCTTCGAAGCGTTGGCCGCGGGTGACCAGCACCAGGTCCAGTTCATCTTCCAGGTTGCGCAGACGCATGGACAGGGTCGGTTGGGTGATGTGACACAGTGCAGCCGCCTGGCCAAAGTGTCTGGTCTTATCCAGGGCGATGAGAAACTTCAGTTGCTTGATGTCCATGGTGCGGCCTGGCAAGGAATGTGGAATTGAGCATAGCGCGGTTGCGCAACCCTACTGCCAGACGCCATAGACGTCCAATGGGCCGTGTTGACTGTGTGATAGCTACGGTCGATGAAGTGAGGCGTTGGGGCGTGTGCCAATAGAGGAAGTCGATAGGGTGTTGTGAACTATCGATTGGACGGTGTTTCTATTAGTCACTAGTTTTCCCGACGATTATTCTTCGTTGGTGAGGCTATGACATGAGTGTGAAATTGGATGCGGCTTTTGTACCGATCAACATTGCCGTACTGACCGTCAGCGACACGCGATCCTTCCAGACCGATACCTCCGGTGAGCTGCTTGCGACCCGCTCGGTAGAAATGGGTCATCGTCTGGTGGCGCGCGAGTTGCTCAAGGACGATGTCTACAAGATTCGTGCTCAGGTGGCGACCTGGATTGCCGATGAGCAGGTGCAAGTTGTACTGGTTACCGGCGGTACCGGCTTTACTGCCAGAGACAGTACACCCGAGGCGGTGGCCTGCTTGCTGGACAAACATATTGATGGCTTCGGCGAGTTGTTCCGGGCGTTGTCGATCCTCGATATTGGCACCTCCACCGTACAAACCCGCGCTTTGGCGGGGCTCGCCAATGGCACCCTGGTGTGTTGCCTGCCGGGTTCGACCGGCGCCTGTCGCACGGCATGGGAAGGCATCCTGGCCGAGCAGCTCGATGCCCGCCATCGCCCGTGTAACTTTGTCGCCCATCTCAAGCCTGGCAATCTGTGCGCGTCGCGCCAATGAAGGCCGGTGCGCTGATCTCGGTCGATCAGGCCCTCGAACAACTGATTCTGCTCGCGGCACAGGCGCCGATTACCGCCGTTGAGGAGGTCCCTCTGGCCGACGCGGATGGTCGGGTACTGGCCCGTGACGTGCAAGCGCGTATCGATCCGCCCCTTGATCGAACAGTAGTGCTATGGATGGCTATGCCTTCAACCTGAACGATGTCGTGAGCGGCCCTTTGTCAGTGTCGTAGACAGTGTTTGCCAGCCGTTACGACTGCCGCCTGCCAGTGGCTTCAATTGGCCCAAGGCCGGAACGCGTCAGTCAGGAGTCAGGAGTACCTGCGGGTGAGCATCGAGCAGGGGCGCGCGGTGCTGCAACCGGCTCAGAGTTCGGGCGCGCGGCTCAGTGCAACCTGGTCTGATGGCTTTCTGGAACTGCCGGTGGATACGGATTTTGAGTCGGACGATCTGCTTGACTTCATCCCTTTCACCAGTTCGGTGGCTGTGTAACAGCAGAGACAAACCACCTATTTTGATTATGCAACTGGTATTTTTGTCAGTGGTGCCCTCCGCCAAAATTACGCTAGGTTATGTACGTGAAAAGCTGCCGGGCGGCAACTTTCTATCGACGGAACGAGAGGGAAGTCTCATGGGATACTTGCGTAAGAATAGCTTCTTGATTTTTAGCGATCCGGACGCTCCAGCAGAGGACGAGACGCTTGAACGGCAGAAAATGGTGGAGATTGAAGCCGCGCATGAAGTGGCCAAGAAGGGACGTATGGAAGACCTGATTCGGAGTTATCGGAACCTAGACACAGAGCCTCGCTTGCGTGAGATCGTCCAAAATGTCCAGGAGGCTGGTACAGACGAGGAAGCCCTCAAGAAGTATATTCGCACTACCTTCAGATCCACGAATGAGATGAATTGGCGCACCTTCGCTTGGGCGGCGCACGAGATTGTGATTTCCAAGGCTTCGACCCCCCGCCGCTATGTCCCTCATCGCGCCGGTACGCACACCGTGCGGTTCAGAGGTGACGGTTACCTAGCTATCAATCTTCAGTCCGACGGCACTTCCTGGTCGGAGGATACGAAAAATTTCCAGCTGGACGGCTCCACGCACCCATCCTTGTGGGTCAAGGTTGTCGACGGTTGGTCCGAAGATGGTAACTGGGGCGGCTACCTTCAGATCACCTGTGTCACCGATAAGGACAAGTACATCGATTCCAGTAGCGGCTGGGCCAAACCGGTCGCTTCCAGAGAGGATAAGGTCACGTTCTACGACATGGGCAACTACTACGAGATCTGGCAGGGGGACCGGGAAACGGGTCGGCCTTTGACAGTGCAGGACGAGTGCCTGCGGTTCACCAAGGGGGCAATCCCAGGTAAATGGAACATCCAGGACTCAACCTGGGATTGAACGAGTTGGATTGCCTGTCATAGCACAAATGGTTATCGGGTCGACAGCCTTCTGCTATGCAGGCAATTTTGCGGGCGATAGCGTTGGGGCTGGGGCACTTGGGACGTGAGTTTATCCGGTTGAGGTGTGGGCTGGATAACCAGCTTCTTGGCGTCCGTTACCTGGGGGCAGACCCAGCAAACCGCTTGCTCCTGTATACGATCCAGCGCTCCGGCACTTTCCGAGGCCACACGGCCACGAATTGCTTCGCAAAGTCTCCGCCTCGCGCCTTCGGCTACTGCCGAAGGTGCTGCGCTGCGCCACTATGTCTCCAGTTTATACACCAATACAAAGGGACTCGCCGTAAGGGTTGAAGGGGGCGGCAGCGTCGCCACATCGACACGATAAACCCCTCGGTTTTGAACACCCCAACCCATCTTCCCCAGCCTTCAACTCAACACAAAGTCCACCGGCTGCAAAGGCGGGGGCAGCTCAGTGTGACCGGTCGCGGAGAGTATTTCCCGCTCAATCGTCCTGACCATGGCGTCGGTCGGCAGGTCATTTTCTTCGCGCCCAAACGGGTCTTCCAGTTCATCACTGATGGCATCCAGGCCGAAGAAGGTGTAGCTGACAATGGCGGTGAAGATCGGCGCCAGCCAGCCCAGCGGCTGGGCCATGGCGAAGGGCAGCAGGACGCAGAAGATGTAGATCGTTCGATGCAGCAATAAGGTGTAGGGGAAGGGCAAGGGTGTGCTCTTGATGCGTTCGCACACAGCCTGCGCTTCGGATAAGCCGCGCAGGCGTTGTTCCAGCGTCACATAGCGCCACTCGCTGATGATGTTGTCTTCGGCCAGGCGCGAACAGACTCTGCCGGTGTCTTGCAAGATCCCGTCACTGACGTTGTGGGCAGCAAGGCCTGCCACCCCGGGTAGCCATTTGCGTGCTGCTTGTTGCTCATCTTCGCCGCGCAGTCTGGCATTCAGCGCATGGGCATAGCCACACAGCGCCAACAGCAGGCTTTCGCGCAGTTTCGGATCAGCGATCACGCAGCTCTCGCGGATAAACGAACGTATTTCGATGATCACCTGGCCCCAGGCTTTACGGCCTTCCCACCATCGCTCATAGCAGGCGTTGTTGCGAAAGCTCATGAAGATCGACAGTGATAGACCGAGCAGGGTGAAGGGCGTGGCATTGACCCGGGAAAACAGGGTTGGGTGCAGGTTCTCGATCAGCACAATCAATGAAGCCAGCAGGGTGACCATGATGCAGCGCCGGGCGATGCGTTTGGCAATAGAGCCTTTGAGGGTAATCAGGATATTGAGCAGATTGGGTTTGGGGTGAACGATCATGGGAGGCTCATTTGCGAAAGTAGCGGCTAGCCGCCAGTCATGTTCATGAAGCGCAGTATCTGCACATCGCCGTTGATATCGAAGTGGTGGCGGTAGGGCTTGAGGGTCATGGCATCGCGAATGGCCTTGTCCAGGCGTGCGGTGTCGCCAGGGTGGGCGCGCAAGACCTGCTTGAGGTCGCTGGCGTGCTCGTTGCCCAGGCACAGCAACAAGCGACCCTCGACCGTCAGACGCACGCGATTGCAGGTGCCGCAAAAGTTATGACTGTGAGGCGAGATGAAGCCGATGCGGATCTGCGGTGCTTCGGTCAGGCGCCAGTAACGAGAAGGACCTTGAGTGGATTCGGCCGATTCGATCAAGGTGAATTGTTCAGCGATGCGCGCACGCACCTCGTCACTTGAACAGTAGGACTCACTGCGCTGGTGCTCACTGATCACGCCCAGAGGCATCTCTTCGATGAAAGAAATATCCAGTTCACGGTCGATGGCAAAGCGCACCAGATCGTTTATCTCGCCGTCGTTACGGCCCTTGAGCACCACGCAATTGAGTTTGGTACGACGAAAGCCGGCGGCACGTGCCGCGTCGATGCCGGCTATCACCTGCTGCAGGTCGCCTGTACGCGTGAGCGCCTTGAAGCGTTCAGGGTCGAGACTGTCGAGGCTGATGTTCAGGCGCGACAGGCCAGCTTCGAACAAGGGTTTGGCCAGGCGCCCGAGTTGCGAGCCATTGCTGGTCATGCACAGCTCGCGCAAACCCGGCAAGGCCGCAATGCGTGCGCATAACTCGACAATGCCGCTGCGCACCAGTGGCTCGCCACCGGTCAGACGGATCTTGCGGGTGCCCATGGCCACGAAGCGCTCGGCGACCTGGTACAGCTCTTCCAGCGTCAAGATGCGTTGGCGCGGCAAAAACTGCATCTCTTCGGCCATGCAATAAACACAACGAAAGTCGCAGCGATCAGTCACCGACATCCGCAGATAATCAATCTTTCGATTAAAACCATCGACCAGAATTTGGTTGCTTGCATTCACGATGGCATTACCTCGTTTAATCGAATATCGGTTGTTGCGGTGAATGCACTTTAAGCAATGTGTCAACTAAAAGTGCTGCGTTGTATCGAGCATAGGGAGGCGCCGAGGTGACGTCAAATTGCTTTTAGTGACCATGTGATAAGTGCTGTCTATCGGCGCTGTAGGTCACGGATTTTGTGGGGTTTGGCCGTGATAGAGGGTTTTGATCGGTCTGTCATTACTTTCGATTGGACGCACGCGAACGGGCCCAATAGTCTGTAAGTGTGAAATAAATAGAAAGCCAGTGGGCATTCGCCTAACGGCTATTCGAACGGCGCCAGTTAATTGTTTTGCGCGGATTTATCCGTGTCGCAATATGGCCTGCGCTTGCCTGGAGATTAATAAATCTCTGCGTGCACATCGAGGAATACCGTGATGAGTCAAGACGAACACATCAAAAACTATAATGCCCCGGCCGCCGGTTGGGGGGCGTTGAAAAGCGTGACCAAGAGCTGGCTGGGCAGTGAGAATGCTTTCAAGAATCTGCGGGTGATGCTCAAGACCAACCAGAATGGCGGCTTCGATTGCCCGGGTTGTGCCTGGGGCGAATCTCCTGAAGATGGCATGGTCAAGTTCTGTGAAAACGGTGCCAAGGCGGTCAACTGGGAGTCCACGGGGCGTTCGGTCGACCCGGCGTTTTTCGCCCGTTACAGTGTCAGTGCACTGGCCGATCAGACCGATTACTGGCTTGAGTATCAAGGGCGCCTGACGCATCCGATGCGCTATGACGCCGCCACCGATCACTACGTCGAAACCTCGTGGGAAGAGGCGTTTGCCCTGGTTGCACGTCACCTCAACGGGCTTGACTCGCCGCACCAGGCCGAGTTCTACACCTCTGGTCGAGCCAGCAATGAGGCGGCGTTTCTTTATCAGCTGTTTGTGCGCAAGTTTGGCACCAACAACTTTCCCGACTGCTCGAACATGTGTCATGAGGCCAGTGGAGTAGGGATGGGCGAAACCCTGGGCGTAGGCAAGGGCACGGTGGTGTTCCATGACCTGGAGGAGGCTGACGCGATTTTCGTCATTGGCCAGAACCCCGGCACCAACCACCCACGCATGCTCGAACCGCTGCGTGAGGCGGTAAAGCGTGGCGCCCAGGTGGTCTGCTTCAACCCGCTCAAGGAGCGCGGCCTGGAACGCTTCCAGCATCCGCAACATCCGTTCGAAATGCTCAGCAATGGTTCCGAACCGACCAATACCGCGTATTTCCGGCCCGCCTTGGGTGGCGATATGGCGGTGATGCGCGGCATTGCCAAATTCCTCCTCACCTGGGAGCGCGAAGCCCAGGCCAAGGGCGAGCCAGCGGTTTTCGATCATGCCTTTATTGCCGAGCATACCTCGGGCCTGGACGCCTACCTGGCGCAAGTTGATGCCACCCCCTGGGCGCACATCGTTGAACAATCTGGCTTGAGTCTGGCTGAGTTGGAGCTGGCCGCACGCATGTACCGGCGGGCCGAGCGGGTGGTTATGTGCTGGGCCATGGGCGTTACCCAGCACCGTCACTCGGTGCCGACAGTGCAAGAAATCATCAACCTGCAATTGCTGCGCGGCAACGTCGGCAAGCCGGGGGCCGGACTGTCGCCGGTACGGGGTCACAGTAACGTGCAGGGTGACCGCACCATGGGTATCGACGAGCAACCACCCGCGTGGCTGCTGGATGCACTGGAACAGCGTTTCAAGTTTCAGGTCCCGCGCCTGCATGGCCACAACGCCGTATTGGCGATTCAGGCGATGGAGGCCAAACGCGCCAAAGTGTTTATCGCCCTGGGTGGCAACTTCGCCCAGGCCACGCCTGACAGCCCGCGTACTCATGATGCATTGCGCAATTGCGACCTGACGGTGCACATCGCGACCAAGCTCAACCGTTCGCACCTGGTCACCGGGCGTGATGCCTTGATCCTGCCGTGCCTGGGGCGTACCGAGATCGACATGCAGGCCGAAGGGCCACAAGGCGTCACCGTGGAAGACACCTTCAGCATGGTGCATATCTCCTACGGCCAACTCAAACCGCGCTCGCCGCTGCTGCGCTCTGAACCTTCGATTATCGCCGGCATTGCCAAGGCAACCCTGGGTGACCAGCCGATCGACTGGGAATGGACAGTGGCCGATTACAGTCGTATTCGCGACCTGATCGCTGACACCCTTCCAGGTTTCGAAGATTTCAATGCCCGTCTGCAGCATCCCGGCGGCTTTCATCTGAGCAACCCCGCAGCGGCGCGGCAATGGCACACCGCCACGGGCAAGGCCCAATTCACCCCCAGTCTGTTGCCGCAACAGCTGGTCAATGAAGCGGTATTGGCGCGTGGCGACACGCCTGATCTGGTCCTGCAGACCTTGCGTTCCCATGACCAGTACAACACCACCTTGTATGGTCTGGACGACCGTTACCGGGGTGTGTTTGGGCTGCGCGAAGTGATCTTTGCCAATGAGCAGGACATCCGCCGCCTGGGCTTCGAGCCTGGCGAAAAGGTCGATCTGGTATCGCTCTGGGAGGATGACCGCGAGCGTCGTGTCAGCGGCTTTACCCTGGTGGCGTATGACATTCCCAGTGGCCAGGCTGCGGCGTACTACCCCGAGACCAATCCACTGGTGCCGCTGGAAAGTTACGGCGACCGGACCTTCACCCCGACCTCGAAATTCATCGCCATCAAGCTTGAGAAAGCGCGGGGCAACAACCGCATTCCATCGGCGGCTGTTTAACCCTTTCGCTACCTCCTCTTATTGACTTGGAGTACTGGCCGCCGGCGGCAGCCCCTATGGTTGCTGCTCCTGGGCGTGCCAGTGCGTCTCTAAGGATTTGCTCATGACTTCTCTGGGTGCATTGGACCTGGCGCGGATTCAATTCGCGTTCACGGTCTCGTTCCATATTATT
This sequence comes from Pseudomonas sp. UM16, assembly GCF_050312595.1. Taxonomy (NCBI): domain Bacteria; kingdom Pseudomonadati; phylum Pseudomonadota; class Gammaproteobacteria; order Pseudomonadales; family Pseudomonadaceae; genus Pseudomonas; species Pseudomonas sp. UM16. The sequence continues at coordinate 52,231 of NZ_JBNPJT010000017.1, forward strand.
TTCCCGGCCATCACCATCGGCCTGGCCAGTTTTCTGGCCGTGCTTGAAGGCTGCTGGCTGAAGACCAACAACCGGGTCTACAAAGACCTTTATCACTTCTGGTCGAAGATCTTTGCGGTCAACTTCGGTATGGGCGTGGTCTCGGGCCTGGTCATGGCCTATGAGTTCGGCACCAACTGGGCACGCTTCTCCGACTTTGCCGGCAGTGTCACCGGCCCCTTGCTGACCTATGAGGTGCTCACTGCGTTCTTCCTCGAAGCCGGCTTCCTCGGGGTGATGCTGTTTGGCTGGGACCGGGTAGGGCGGCGCCTGCATTTGTTTGCCACGGTGATGGTGGCTATCGGCACGCTGATCTCGATGTTCTGGATCCTGTCGTCCAACAGCTGGATGCAAACGCCGCAAGGGGTTGAAATCATTGATGGCCGGGTGGCACCGGTGGACTGGTTCAAGATCGTTTTCAACCCCTCGTTCCCCTACCGTCTGATGCACATGGCGCTGGCCGCTTTTCTGTCCACTGCGTTCTTCGTCGGCGCCTCGGCGGCCTGGCACCTGTTGCGCGGCAATGACTCGCCGCCGATCAGGAAGATGCTGTCCATGGCCATGTGGATGATCCTGATTGCCACACCGGTGCAGATCGTCGTCGGTGACGCCCATGGCCTGAATACCCTTGAACATCAACCGGCGAAAATCGCCGCCATCGAAGGGCATTGGGAAAACACCCCGGGTGAGCCGTCACCGTTGGTGTTGTTCGGCCTGCCGGACATGGACGCCGAGACCACCCATTACGCCATCGAAGTGCCGTACCTGGGCAGCTTGATCCTCACTCACAGCCTGGACAAGCAGATCCCGGCGCTGAAGAGCTTTGCCAAGCAAGACCGACCTAACGCCACCCTCATTTTCTGGAGCTTCCGGGTCATGGCCGGGCTGGGTATGTTGATGCTCGGCTGCGCACTGCTGGCGCTGCTGTTGCGGCGCAAGGGCGCGCTGTATCGCAACAAGGTGTTCCTGTGGTTCGCCTTGCTGATGGGGCCATCCGGTCTGATTGCGTTGCTGGCCGGTTGGTTCACCACCGAAGTCGGCCGTCAGCCCTGGGTGGTCTACGGCATGTTGCGCACCACCGAAGCGGCATCCAACCACAGCGCCACGCAGATGAGTGTGACCCTCGCGCTGTTCGTGGTTATTTACTTCTCGGTGTTTACCGTCGGAATCGGCTACATGATGCGTCTGGTGCGCAAAGGGCCAACGGCATTGGCCAGCCATGACGCCGCACACCCAGACAACCTGCTTGCAACTTCCCGCAGACCGCTGTCTGCCGCCGACTGAGAGGGATTGGAACATGGCAATTCAAGGTATCGACCTGTCGATCATCTGGGGTGTCATCATCGCCTTCGGCCTGATGATGTACGTGATTATGGATGGCTTTGACCTGGGCCTGGGGATCCTCTTCCCGCTGATTTCAGACGCTCGCGAACGCGATGTAATGATGAACACCGTGGCGCCGGTCTGGGACGGTAACGAGACGTGGGCGGTGCTCGGCGCTGCAGCATTGTATGGGGCATTTCCGCTGGCTTACGCGGTCATCCTCGAAGCCTTGTACCTGCCACTGGTGCTGGTGCTGGCTGGGCTGATCTTCCGAGGGGTGGCGTTCGAGTTTCGCTTCAAGGCGGATGCGCACAAACGCCATTGGTGGGACAAGGCATTTATTGGTGGCTCGATTCTGGCGACCTTCTTTCAGGGGGTGGCGATCGGCGCCTACATCAGCGGCATCCCGGTGGTCGACCGTCAGTTTGCCGGCAGTGCACTGGACTGGTTGGCGCCGTTCCCGCTGTTCTGTGGTGTGGGCCTGATCCTGACCTATGCGCTGTTGGGCAGCACCTGGTTGTTGATCAAGACCGAGGGCATGCTGGAGTCGCGCATGCGTCACTACAGCCGTCCGCTGGTCTACCTGCTGGCGCTGGTCATCGCGATCATCTGTGCCTGGACGGTGTACCTGCATGAAGACATTGGCCGACGCTGGTTCGGCGCCGGTCACGGGCTTGGTGTTGCGCTTATCGCCTTGTTGGCATTGGCAGCGGTAGTAGTGATTCAGAAGACCTTGCGCCGACGCCATTCGCATTTGCCCTTCGTGGCAGTCGTTGCCCTGGTGTTCCTCGGTTATTTGGGTTTGGCAATCAGCATCTGGCCGAACATCGTGCCACCCGGCATCAGCCTTTGGCAGGCGGCGTCGCCTGCGTCGAGTCAGTTGTTTGCCTTGATCGGGGCGTTGTTCATCATTCCGATCATTCTGGTGTACACCTTCTGGAGCTACCACGTGTTCCGCGGCAAGGTGAAGGTGGGAGATGCCTATCACTGAGGGTAACGCCAGACTTTGCTACCATTGGCGTTTTTCGCCGCCGCTGATTGCGGTGGCGTTTGGCAATGGGCTAGGAGAGCAAGATGATTATCACCACCACAGGCACTGTCGAAGGTCGGCAAATCGCCGCGTACCTGGATGTGGTCAGCGCCGAGTCGGTTCAGGGCATCAATGTGGTGCGCGACGTGTTCGCAAGCTTTCGCGATTTTTTCGGCGGACGCTCGCAGACCCTGGAAAGTGCCTTGAAAGAAGCACGTGAACAGGCCACCGCTGAAATCAAGGCGCGCGCCCGTAGCCTGCAGGCCGATGCTGTTGTTGGCCTGGATTACGAGATCAGCATGCCGTCGGCTCGGGGTGGGATGGTCGTGGTGTTTGTGACCGGTACGGCGGTCAAACTCCGTTAACCCTGCAGGTGCGACAAAATAGCCCGGCCACTGGTCGGGCTTTTTGTTTTTTGCCTGCATGGTCCGTAAATGACCGGCTAGTCTCAGAATCACTTGGGTCGGTACTCTTTTGGGCAATCATCTGCTTGCCGGTACCGCTCCTCTGTCAGCAGGAGGCAAGGCATGAGTGAGTTCTATATCGAGGACAACGGCGACGAGTTCCCCATCAACAGCCAGGTGCGCTGCGGTCAGGCGGCCTTCCGTCTGGGCTTTGCCCATATGACCCAGGACGACGCAGACCAGGCCAAACCGTGTCACCTGCAGCGCACCAAGAAGGGCCGATTCATGCCCAGGGTTCCTGTGAAAAAGTGAACCGGTTCACATCCCCCCGCCGATTGTCGCGGGGTTTTTTCTGCATTGTTTGACCTTGCTCAACGGTTGGGGCATAGGCGCTCGCTTGCGCCGCGCTTGTATGCCTTACTTGTCCGGCTGCTATCAATACAGGGGGTAACCGATGCGTATCAGGGAAGAAACATACTGGAAGTGGGCTGACGTGCACCTGCACAGCCGCTGCCATGACGAACTGCTCAGTGACGGCACCAGCATCGATGTTCAGGTCAGGTTATCGCGCACCGGCGCCACGCAATTGTTCCTCGGCGTGTATGCCAGTCATGGCAAGGCGATGGTGGAGGAGTATTACGATCACCGCCCCGGCGAAACCATGACACGGGCCATGGTCTGGGGTGTAGACCGCGCCAGGGCACTGCTCACTGGCGACTTCCCCATAGATCAGACGCCAATGCGGCGTCAGGCCTGAGAGTGACGGTTGCGGCTGGCCTGGACAATGCGCTGGGCCGGCACGCGCAACTGACGTAGCAGGTACTCGGCAAATTCTGCGCAGTAGCCCTGCAAGGCAATAGCCTGCGCCATGCAACTCAACCAGATTTCGCTGTGGGAGTCATCGATTGGCCAACGGGCATGGAACGCCGGAATGGCGATCGAGCCATAGCGTTCACCGTACAGGGCCGGGCCGCCGAGCCAGCCGCTCAGAAAACAGGCCAGTTTGTCTCGCGAGTTGTCGAGGTTGTCCGGGTGCATCTGGCGCACCGGGCGGGCGCCGGGAGTCTGGTCCATCAACCGGTAGAAATCATCCACCAGCCGACGCAGGCCATCGATGCCGCCTGCGGCCTGGTAGGAGGCATCGCCGGTACCGAATGCGCGACTGTTCATGGCCAGGGCTCCTGAGCAAAAGCGGGTATTGTAGCCAGATGCCGCAACAATGAAAAAAGCCCAGTGCTTGCGCACCGGGCTTTGTTGTAGCAGCCGTTCTCAGCAGAGGCGGTCGATCACCGCGACGCCTGGATTGTTTTGCAGCGACGCCCACTCATGTTGCAGGGTCTGCAGAACACGACCGACGTACTGGGTGTCGGCGGCGGCTTTCTTGCCGACGTAGCCTTGCCCACGGCGGTACATCTTCAACCGGGCGCGCATGTTCGGCGTGCGTTGCTCGAACTGCGCTTCATCGGTCAGTGTCCCCAGGCTGTCCAGGCGTACTTCACCCGATTGGCAAACCCAGAGAATGTGGCTGTCGAGTGTGTCTTTGCGCGCAGCGAACAGCTGGGCCAGTTCGTCAACAGTCGGTTGATTGTTCAGATTCATCATAAAGCCCCCTAGATCATTTAGTTGAGTTCAAACTCGGCGCACGTCATGTAGCGTTGAAAGAAAGCTGCTACAGCAGCGTCACAACTGGGGGCTTTTACCCGCTGCCTTTTGGGCAGTACCCATCCGCATACAGCTCATGGATCCTTCGAGCTGCCTGGAACACCCTTGCCAGTGTCCCCGATCGGGGAGACGGCCTCATGATGCAAGGGGCGACGAATGGCGTCAATAGCTTTTGTAGTGATTTTTTTGAGTCACTACATCTTGTCCGACAATACTTGTTTCGTCGCTGTTGATGCGTATCAGTTCGCATCGCTTGAAAGTGGCCGAAGATGACCATTCATGTATTGCAGGGAGATTCTCATGAGTTCGTCGGCTAGCGCACCGGGTGCGCAATCCAGTCGGGTCAAGGTTCCGATCGGTTTATTGCTTGGGATTGCTGCGCTGATCGGCGTGTTGTTGTTACCGTTGCCAGCTGACTTGCCGGTGGCCGGGCAACGGGTGCTGGCGATCCTGGCCTTTGCCGTCGTGGTGTGGATCAGCGAGGCGGTGTCGTACGAAGCCAGTGCGATCATGATCACTTCGCTGATGGCCTTTCTGCTCGGTACGGCACCGACTGTGGCCGACCCGTCCGTGACCTACGGTTCCTCGGCGGCGATCAGCCTGGCCCTGACCGGGTTCTCCAACAGCGCCCTGGCGCTGGTGGTTGGGGCCTTGTTCATAGCTGCTGCGATGACCCACACCGGACTGGATCGGCGTATTGCCTTGGTAACGCTTTCCAGTGTCGGTGTCAGCACCCGGCGTATTTTGCTCGGTGCGGTAGCGGTGACCATTCTGCTCAGTCTGGTGGTTCCCAGTGCCACTGCCCGCAGTGCCTGCGTGGTGCCGATCATGATGGGGGTGATTGCTGCCTTTGGCGTCGACAAGCGCTCCAACATCGCTGCCGGTATCATGATTATCGTTGCCCAGGGCACCAGTATCTGGAACATCGGTATCCAGACCGCGGCAGCGCAGAACCTGCTGACCGTGGGCTTTATGGACAAGATGCTGGGAGCCCGGGTGTCATGGATCGACTGGTTGATCGCAGGCGCGCCGTGGGCGGTGATTATGTCCGCCGTGCTGATATTCATTGTCCTCAAGCTGTTACCACCTGAGAGTGACAGCATCCCCGGTGGTAAGGCGGCGGTGAGCAAGAACCTGGCTGAGTTGGGACCGATGAGCGGGGCGCAGAAACGGCTACTTACTGTGTCGGTACTGTTGCTGCTGGCGTGGGCCACAGAGGGCAAACTGCACCCTTTCGATACCACCTCGACCACCTATGCGGGGCTGGTGATTCTGTTGTTGCCACGGGTTGGGGTGATGACCTGGAAAGATGTGCAGGCGCGGATTCCCTGGGGCACGGTAATTGTCTTCGGCGTTGGGATCAGTCTGGGCACAACCTTGCTGACCACGCAGGCCGGGCAGTGGCTGGGAGCGCAGGTAGTCGCCAACACCGGGCTGGATCAGTTGGGCACCTTGGGGGTGTTTTCGATCCTGGCAGCGTTTTTGATTCTCATCCATCTGGGCTTTGCCAGTGCGACAGCACTGACCTCGGCGTTGCTGCCGATCCTGATCGCGGTGCTGCAGACTTTACCAGGGGACTTCAGCCGCCTGGGGATGACCATGGCGTTGGGCTTTGTCGTCAGCTATGGCTTTATTTTGCCGATCAACGCGCCGCAGAACATGGTGTGCCTGGGGACGGAGACGTTCAGCGCTAAGCAGTTCGCCCGGGTGGGGATTCTGGTGACAGTGATTGGCTATCTGCTGATGCTGGTGTTTGCCGCCACCTGGTGGCACTGGTTGGGCTGGATGTAGGAACGTGTGGGTGCTGGTTTTGCCAGCGGTGCAGGCACTGCGCAGTCGGCAAACAGTGTCGATCTCATCGCCAGCAAGGCTGGCTCCCACAACCGCCAAGCGGTCGCAGGAGTTTAGACACGATGATCAGAAGTTCGCGGGGGTGTTGGCGCTGATGATTTCTGCTTCGTCCTGGCCGATATTCTTAAAACTATGGGGCAGGGTGGTGGGGAAGTAGTAGCCGTCACCTGAGTTGAGGACGCTGACCTGGCCATCCACGCGCAATTCGATGGTGCCACGGGTCACCAGGCCGCACTCTTCGCCTTCGGAGTGAACAATCGGTTCGTCTCCGGAATCGGCGCCGGGTGCGTACAGTTCGCGCAGCATGCGCATTTGCCGGCCTTCAACGCTGGCACCCACCAGCAGCATACGCAGACCGCTGTTGCCCAAGTCGGGTTGTTCGGTGGAGCGGAACACGAAGCGCTCTTCGCGTGGCGGCTCGTCGAAGCTGAAGAACTCCGCCAAGGACATGGGGATGCCTTCGAGCAGTTTTTTCAGGGAACTGACCGAGGGGCTGACGCGATTCTGCTCGATCTGGGAGATCGTCGAGTTTGTCAGCCCGCTGCGACGGGCCAGCTCCCGCTGGGAGAGTTTGTTGCGTTCACGCACCAGTTTGAGTCGTGTCCCCGTGTCCATAGCCGCCTTATATATCGAAAATTTTTTGGCGGAGCATTAAAGCACATTCCGTGATGCTTTAGCGGTCCGCCTGTAGGGACGCGTGACGCGGGTGCGGCCACAGCCCAACCAGCAGCAACAGTACGGCGACGATCAGGTATGGCAGGCGTGGCTCGGCGGCGTAGATCAGGGTTCCGGCCAAAGGGCCAATGACCACGCCCAGGCCTTGTGCGGCGCCAATGGAGCCGGCGGTGGCGCCTTGTTCGGCGGCGTCCATGGCGTTGGCGGCCAATGCCGAAAAGGCCGGAAATACCCAGCCCATGCCACATGCCGAAACAAAGAAGCTGGCCCACAACAGCGGCGCACTGAGGGCAAAGGCGGCAGCGGCAAAACCGAGGGCTGAAAGGCAGGCGCCGAAGCGGATCATGCGCAGCGGCGGCCATTGCAACCTGCGTACCAGTACCTGCGCCAGGATCAGTGCCACGCCGACCATGGTCAGGGCGATACCGGCAGTTTGGGCGGCGTCCGCTGGGTTCATGTGCAAACGGTCCAGAGCGAAGAAGCCTACCGTGATCTGCGCCACTGAAACGCCGAGCATGGCCACGAAGGCCACCATCAGCGGCCGGCGCAAGCGTGGGTCGGTCAAGCGTACCGGGCGGGGTGGTTGCTTGAGGTGCAGTTCCTGACGTTTGAGTTTACGCAGCAGTACCACGAACGCGAGCATCGGCAATAGCGCCATCGCGTAGAACGGCAGGCTCAAGCTGTGACGCGCCAGCAATGCTGCCAGGGCCGGGCCAAGCACCAGGCCAACGGCGTTGGCGGCCCCGAGCGAGGCCAGGGTGCGGGCGCGGTGCTGCGGCGCGACATTATCGGCAATCAACGCCGCACCGCCCACTGGCAGGGCGGCGTAGAAGGCACCGATCAAGCCACGTCCGATCACCAGGCCGATGAACGCCAAGGTGGCGCTGGGCAACAGCTGTAGGGCGCTATCGATGAACAGACACAACGCCCAGTACGCCAGCGTAAAACCTGCGGTGCCAAGTAACAGTACCCGGCGCCGTCCCAAGCGATCACTAGCCTGGCCCCAGGGGCGTGCCAGCAGCATCCAGACCACCCCGGCAACCGTCACGGCCGCCCCAGCCTGCCAAGTGGCCAGGCCGAGAGTGCGGGCAATCGGCCCAATCAGCGACACAAAAGCCATCATCGCCATGGTGCAAGCCATGTTGGCGATCAGCAGCGGGCGCAAGTCGAAGCTGGCCTCGTCAGTGTGACTCGGGAAGGGTTGGACGGGGTCCTGTGCGCTATTCATGGCTATCCAAGGCTCTGCAGTTAAGCCCGGTATTGTGCCGCAGGCTGAACAAGATAGCGGGCAAAGAATGCGCAATTACGTTCTTTTAGCTCATATCGACCACGGGTTGCGTATGCTGGCGTTTTGATTTTCGAGTCGGCAGGCAAGGATGAAGTTGAACATGGGTTTTTTTCGCCGCGCAGACGCCAAGCAGGCGCCAACGGTGGACGCGGAGTTGGCCAATACCCAGGCGGGCCATGACGCGGCCAGGTTCAAGGGTGATGAGGATGGCCTGGACCGGCTGTGGCTCGCGCAGTCCATGTATCGCACGATCAAGGCCACGCCTGAAGGGTACTCGACGCGAATTGGTTTGTATGGCGAGTGGGGCGCGGGCAAGACGACTGTCCTGAATTTCCTCAGTGAGATCGCGCAAGCCAAGGGGGATGTGGTTGTCCATGTCTCCGCCTGGCGGGCAGTGGATGCGGACGGCTTCGTGAAATCCCTGAGCGATGCGATGAGGGCCAAGATCAAGACCTTGAAGATCGCAGAACCTTGGTATTTGAGATGGAAGCACCGGGGCGCAAAGACTTCGTCGACAGTCGCGGGCCTGTCTCAGATGACCGGGCAGGCTGCCGGTAAGATCGATAACGACATGGGGACGATGCTCACCATGGGGGCGGCCCTGACCGGAACAGTCGCCACCCATATCCAGCAACGGCTGGCGCTTGACACCGTTGACCTTGTGCCTTTGCGGGCGTTGCTCAAGGAACATCACGTCGTTGTCTTTATTGATGACCTTGATCGCGCCGATCCGGTCATTTTGCCAAAAACCCTGATGGCACTACGCGAATACCTTGATCTGCCTGGATTTGCGTTTGTGCTGGCGTTTGACAAGGCTATCGTCACCCAGTCACTGAAGGCCTATTCCCAGGCCTTTTCCTCGTCCCGTCAGGCATTTCTGAACAAGATCATCGACTTTGAGTTCGAACTCAGGGTGCTGCCTGGCGGATTGTCGAGCCAATTTGCAGCCAACACCCTGGCACAGTATTGCACCTTCATTCCCGAGCAGGACAGAAGTCGCGCAGCCGAGTGGTTCCCCGACAACCCGCGGCTGACACGCACCATTGCCCGGGAGTTGGGCAGCCTCAAAGCGGCAGCGCTTCGCCATGGCCCGGGCGAACTGAGATGGGAAGCGATCATTCTGCAGGCGGTATTGCGCCGTGAGGCTCCGCTGTGTGCCGCGATGGTTGAGGCTCGGTTGCTGGGGAAGGGGGCTCCGACTTTGGTGTTGGCCTTCAATCAAGACAGCAAGAGCGAAGCGATGGACTTGCTCGTTAAGGCGATCACAGCGTCTGGCTTCGAGCACGGCAGCGAAGCGTTTGATCGCTACAGTCGCATGGTGGTCAAATTGCAGGGGCTGCGGGCATTTGATACACCTGAGCGAATCCGTTCAGAAATGTTACTCACTTCGCGTGAGCCCTGCTTTACCCAGCAGGAGTTTCTTCAGTTGGTCCAACACTGGGACCAGACCCCGGACAATCGGTTACTGGCTGAGGCGTTGGACACGGCTGCGAATGTCGCCTGCACCAGCCGCTTGCAGGCTGCGGCGATACTGCTCAACCTGGCGTTGGACAGATACAACGTGTGTATAGCGCAATTCGCCGAACAGAAATCTGTTGCACAGCGTAGCCGCTGGATTGATCAGGCAGAGCAAGCCGCAAGGTTTCTCTGGGGGCTGTTGAGCGCCGAAAAGATTAGTGACCTGTACAGGGCGAGCAGTCACATTACCCTCAGTGTCCAGATGCTTGAGCTATTTACCCGTTTCGCAAGGCGAAATTTTCCACTGGATGAGCTCTGGTTGCGCTGCATCGAAGGTTGGATGATGCGGGTGCTAGCCGAACGTTGCGAGGATCAGGCCGCGCTGTTTTTTCGTTGCAAAGCCTATGAAACCAAGGGGCAGGGGGCCGGCAGCATGCCGCCAATTGTTCAGTGTGTGTATACGGCCACGGCCAAGGCGGCGGTTGACGATGCTATTGGATTGTTCAGCGTCACCAATGCGATTCAACTGTGCAGCTATGAGAAGGAACCCTCGCACCGCCTGGAATTGCTGCGCGACGAGAACTCCATGCTGTATTCCAAACCCCACAAGGCCATGCTGCTGAGGTTATTTGAAGGTGCTCAAGGGCGGGAGCAACAGTACATCCTCGCCAAAAATGCCTTGGACTACTTGAGTTTGTTAATTGACCGCAACCATGATCTGAAACGATTTTTCCAGGTTCATCCTGATGTCCTGAGCGGCTGCTGGCGCCTGGTAATTGGGGAGGATTGGCAACAGGAGACCCTCCAACGGTTGCATTGGCTGCGCGACCGGCTACAGCAACGAGGCGTCGATGTCGCCGGATTGCCTGAAGCCGGTAGCACGGGCGCGCACAAGCCCTGACTAACTGCGGCCTGGCCACATGCTGCGCAACACCCCGTCGCGCCGCACTAAACCGTGCACCAGCGCCGCGCCCAAGTGGGCCAGCACGGTGGCGAACAGCAGATAGGCCAACCAGCCATGCGCCTGGCGTAACAAGGCATACAGCTGCAGGTCGTGGGGCAGTATCGCAGGCAATTGCCATGGCAGTGGATTGCCACTGGCCGAGAGCATGCCCCAGCCTATCAACGGCATCGCCAGCATCAATGCATACAGCAGCAGGTGTGACGCGCCAGCCGCTAGTTTTTGCAGTGTGGGCAGGTCGGCGGGTAAAGACGGGTGGGGTAGCATCAGGCGCAGAGCGATGCGTACCAGCACCAATAGCAGCAACGCCAAGCCAATGGCTTTGTGCAAGCCAAGCAACCAGGTGTGGCGCGGCGACAAGTCGGCGATCATGCTCACCCCGACGAACAGCATGGCCAGGATCAGCACTGCCATCAGCCAGTGCAGCAAGCGGGCGAGTGGATGGAAGGCGAGCGGTACTGGTTTCATGGGTGTGCTCCCAGTAGCGCCGCTTCGCGGCTGCGGCGGTTGAAGGACTCGGCGTACGCCGCCGAGCGGGCAGCCAGGATCGGGTCGGCAGAGGGCTTGATGCCCGCAGGCAAGATCAGCGGATCGAAATTGAGGTCGCGGCAGGCGCCTTGTTCGGGGCCGTCTACCTGCTCGATCACCAGGGTGCCGGCATCGACGTTTTGCCGCTCGGCGGGCCAGGGCTGGGTCGGATCATCGACAAGATCACCCGTCTCAGCCAGAGTCAGGCGCAAGGTCCAGAGCAGCGGTCCTTGGCTTAGACGGTGTTGCAGGTCGTGCTGCAGGTAATCACGGTCATCAATCTGACCTTGCAAGGCGGCGAACGGCGTGTGTGGCAGCAAACTCCAGCGCACAAAGTGACTGTTACCGTTGTCATCGATCAAGGCAAAGGCATTGATGCTGTTGAAGCTGGAGTTGGCAAAACTGTCGGGAGCCTTGTAGTCCTTGGCCCATTGGCGAAAGGCGGCGCTTTCCGGGTGCGCGGCGAAGAATGCTTGCACCCGTGCCGGGTCGGGTTTGCCGCTGGCTGGGTCCGGAGTCATGGCCACTACCTGCTGGTAGAAGGCTTCAGGGGTATTTACCGCGAGCACCGGAGGCGTATTCATGCCCGTACGCCAGACTTGCCCATCATCGCTGGTCAACTGCAGCGCCAGGCTCCGGGTTGGCACGCTGGTGTCGGCACTGTAAGGATTGCTGCCGCCGATGGCGAAGCGGCCGATCACCGGTACCCGTTCCTGACTGAACGCGCGCGCCTGAGACAGCGGCGCGGCCTGCTGGCTACTGAGGAAGTAACCACTCACGCACAGGCCCTTGGCGTGATTCTTACGGTACCCTGGGTAGTGCCCAGCCTGTGCCTCGAAGGTATCGATAATGCGTTTCGGGGTCAGGCGCTCGCTGCCGATCCAGCCGGCGGCATAGGCAAAGCTTGCGGCCAGGGCGCTCAGGCCCAGGCCGATTGCGACCAGGCGCAAGGCGCGCGGTCGACCGTGTAACGGAGTGCTCATGGCGGCGATCCGGGTCAGTGAATGAGCCAGTACGACGCCTGGGCAAAGATTTTATTCCGCGGCCTTGGAATAAGTTTTTCTGCGCAGCGTCTGTCTCTTACACTGACCACCCACAGGCCAAGACCCTGGCAATGAACGAGCTTGATGACGACCAATTGCGCGAAATGCTTGAGCGCCTACGCCGTTTCGCCCTGTGCCTGACCCGCGAGGCCAGCAGTGCTGACGACCTGGTCCAGGCCACCGTCGAGCGCGCCCTCAGCCGGCGGCGGCAGCAGCGTCAGCAGGACAGCCTGCGCGCCTGGCTGTTTGCGATCCTTTACCGGCAATTTATCGACGGTAAACGTCGGGAGCGACGCCATGCGCGTTGGTTGGCCTGGTTTGGCCGCAGTGAAGAGGCGGGTAATGCCACCGAAGACATTGTCCTGGCCCAGTTCGGGCTGGCGGCCTTTGCCCGTTTACCCGCCGAACAACGTGCACTGTTGTTGCTGGTCAGTGTTGAGGGGCTCAGCTACAAGGAGGCGGCCCAGGCGTTGGAAGTTCCCATCGGCACGGTGATGTCGCGTTTGTCGCGGGCACGTACAGCGCTGCGTGAACTGGCCGAGGGCTCGACAGCGTCCCCGGTGTTGCGGAGGTTGAAATGAGTCAGTTGATCCCTTCAGAGGCTGAGTTGCACGCCTATGTCGACGAATGCCTGGATCCCGAACGTCGTCGGACGGTGGAGCTGTACCTGGCCGCCAACCCCGAGCAGGCCATGCGGGTTGAGGGTTGGCGTCGTGATGCCCGGCAATTGCGTGCAGCGTTGTCCGGATTGGCCGGGCAGCCCGCCAACCCGCGGCTTGATCCAGCCTATGTACGCGGTGAGCAGCGTCGGCGTCGGCAGCGGCGCTGGGCCAATACTGCGGTGCTGCTGCTGACCCTGGGCATGGGTGGGCTCGGTGGCTGGCAAATGCGCGAGGCGAGTCTTGGTGCCAGCAATTTGCCGATGGCCGATGCGCTGCAGGCACATAAGCTGTTCGCCGATGCTGGGGCCCTGGACCTTAGCGCCCGTGACCCGGTGCAGGTGCAGGCATGGCTTGGGCAGCATTTTCGCCATGTTGGCAATCTGCCGGACTTGTCGGCATATGGTTTCACCCCGTTGGGTGCGCGGTTGCTGAGCAACGAGCAGGGGCCGGCGGCGTTGCTGGTATTTGCAGATGCTCAAGGGCAACGGATCAGCCTGTTTCTGCGCTCGCCGGGCGAACGTTTTGCGCGAATGCCCAGCGGTGAACGAATCGATGGGCAATTACAAGCGCGCTACTGGTCTCATGGTGATTACAACTATGCCTTGGTCAGCAAGGCTTCCGACCGTCGCGGTGCGCAACTGAGCAAGGTTCTTGATATCGCTTTGTAGCCGTTCACCGTGAGCAAGCGTAAGCTCGAAACGGTGTGATCCAGCAGTTCGTTCCATCACCAGTGAGGAAAGGCGAAATGAAGCGCAAGCAAGGTTTGGTAGTGGCAGCCCTGGTGCTGCTGGCCGGCCAAAGCGCGCTCGCCTCGGCACCGGAAGTGAAGGATGCGCGTCTGGTTGCCCATGAGCAGGCAGTGCAGGCCTATGCGGCAAGAACCGGCAAGTCAGTCCCTACTGTTCAGGACTATAGCTATGGCACTTCAATCGATGTTGCCCGGCTCATCGAACAGACGTCCATGGCGCGCGGCTGCGAAGCGGCGCCCATGTTGATGACCTACGAGGACGCCTCCGGGCAGTTGATAACTTTGCGTTATCGGCTTGAAGGGCAGTGTCCGCGATTCCAGGCCACGCGTTAAAGAACGGAATCACTGGATGATCCAGTAATGGCCATTTAGTATTTGGCGCTTCTAGCGTCAGAGACAGAGGACATGCAAGCACCGACAGGAAGTCCGCAGCATAATCGCCGCACGTTGCTCAAGCGCGGTTTGGCGTTGGCTGCGCTGGTACCGGGCGGTTGGGTGTTGAGTCAGCAGTTGCTGGCCGTGTGGCGTGCCGACTTGCAGACGGCCGTCGGTGAGCGGCGCGGCGTACGTCTAGCTGATGGCAATGTGCTTCAATTGAATACCGATACAGCTGTTAATGTGGATATGGCCCGTCATCGGCTGAAGTTGATCGAAGGTGAAATTGCCCTCAGCGTCAATCGCGCGCAGCCCACCGATGTGGATTTTGGCCTGGGGTGGGTAAGCATCGGGCAGGCACACATCTGTTTGCGCCGCGATGCCGATCGTTGCCAGATTTCAGTGCTGCATGGCACGGTACAGGTGAAACCGGAGCAAGGGATGGAGCTGGCGCTGCATCAGGGTGACCAACTGACCTTGTACAACAATGGCAGCGGTGCGATGGGGCGATTTGATCCGCATGCGCCGGACTGGCGCGATGGCGTGTTGAGCGTCCGTGATCAACCACTGGGGCGTTTCTTGCGTGAAATCGGTCGTTATCGACCGGGCATCCTGCGCTGGGAGCCAGCGCTGGATGCACTCACGGTCACCGGCACGTTCCAATTGAACGATACCGACCGGATATTGGCGCAGCTGACGACCAGCCTGCCGGTGGCGGTGCAAGCCCGCAGTCGATACTGGGTCACGCTGGTGCCGCTACCAGTCCTGCAGCGTGAGGCCTGAAGCATCGCCGTTTCACGGCCAATCGCAGCCTGGCGCCAGTGCTTACAGCTCGGTTGGTTGGATGATCTCAACCCAGTAGTCGTCCGGGTCCTTGATGAAAGCCAGGTGCTTCATGCGACCGTCACTCAGACGCTTTTGAAAGGTCACGCCCAGTTGTTCGAAACGCTCGCAGGCTGCGCGGATATCCGGCACCGAGATGCAGATATGGCCAAAGCCACGCGGGTCGGTATTGCCATTGTGGTAGGCAAAGTCCGCGTCGTTTTCTGTGCCGTGGTTGTGGGTCAGCTCGAGAATGCCGGGGATCGATTTCATCCACTCGGTGCGCTTGGCGGCATCGGCAGGAATCTGCGCCTTGTCGACCAGGGCGAGGAAATACAGGCTGAACTCGGCTTCCGCGAAGTCGCGCTTTTCCACCAAGCTGAAACCCAACACGCGGGTGTAGAAGTCCAGGGACTTGGTAACGTCCTTGACCCGCAGCATGGTGTGGTTGAAAACAAAGTTTGCAGTCGCGGCATCCGGTTGCGCGGTGACACCGGCAAGGGTGTCGAGAGGGTTCTGGCTCATGGGCACTCCGCTTCAAGAGGCTGGCAATAGCGCTGCCAGCAAAACAGTCAGAGCGACATGATACGGAACTGAGTCGATTGCGCAAACGTATTGCGCCCCGCCTGGAAGGGGCGGGGCGCAAGAATTAGAAGCCCGCCGAGGCGGGCGTATGGGGCGCTAGTCCGTTAGCAGCCTTCATCCTGATCGAGTCCATGTGAAAAAAGTGTGAAGAACGCTTTCATGAGCGCAACCAGCTGTCGACAGTTTTCGCGCCGTACTGTTCTTTCCAGGCTTTGAGGCCGCGGTGGTTGCCACCTTTGGTTTCGATCAGCTCACCGGTGTGTGGGTTTTCATACACTTTGACCACCCGGGCGCGGCGGGTTTTCGGTGCGGCTACCACACCTTTTGTCACGGCTTTGGGGTCAAGGATGGAAATGATATCGCGCAGGTTTTTGCCGTAGCTATTCATCAGCTCGACAAGTTTTCGTTCGAACTCGATTTCGCGCTTGAGGCCGGCGTCCTTCTTCAGCGCCTCCAGTTGCGCCATCTGTTCTTGAAGCGCTTTTTCGGCAGCACGAAACTCTGCAAGTCTGGACACTGTCATCACTCCTTTATGTCTTCAGTGGCCCGGCAGGCGTAAAAATCAGCAACAGTCTGAATAACGCCGCCAGCACTGGGTTGGGCACAACATCGCACTAATAAAGAGTGTAGTAGTCTGCGCGTCGGGGGTAAACATTTGAAATTTAACATCGCTGCAATGGAACTTTCTTACTTGCTTGGGCGTTAATACCAAACAACTAGTCGGTTACCTGAGCAGCGCCTTAGACCAAGGTCCAATGGCCCGGTCTAGAGCGGTTTCGAGATAATTTACGGTCAGCCTCGAGCTTTATTGGCGCTGGATGCAGTGCCGGTGCCTGGACGGCTGCCGGTTGTTTTTCGTCATTCTTTCGGATTGTGCTTCTCATGTTTGCCCCATTTCCCCTTGCACCCGAGCGCGGCCTTGCCGGCCTGCTCGCGATGTTGACTGCCGCTTCGACTCAGGCTGCCGGTTTTGTTGAAGACAGCAGTGCCAAAGTCGAAGCACGTAATGTCTATTTCAATCGTGACTTTCGCGATGGCCATGTCAGTTCCAGTCAGGGCGCGTCGAAACGCGAAGAGTGGGCACAGGGATTCATCCTCAATGTACAGTCCGGCTATACCCAGGGCCCTGTCGGTTTTGGCGTCGATGCCCTGGGCATGCTCGGGATCAAACTCGACTCCAGCCCCGCTGACAGTAACAGCGGGTTGTTGCCGTCCAGTGGCAACAACCCGCGTGAGTCCGTCGACCAATACGCGAAAATGGGCCTGACCGGGAAAATGCGCTATTCGCAGACCGTACTCAAGTACGGTTCGATGCTGCCGGACATGCCGCTGCTCAAGTACAACGATGGCCGCTTGCTGCCGACGATGTTCCAGGGGGCGATGCTGACCTCCGAGGAGATCAACAATCTCAAGTTCAGCATTGCCCGTTTAGACAAATACACCGCGCGTGATTCCACTGATCGCCAGGACATTCGCGTGCACTGCAAGAACAAGCGCTATGCCTGCAACATTGAAGCTGATCATTTCGACATGGCCGGCGTCGATTACAAATTCAGCGAGCGGCTTAGCGCTCAGTATCAGGTCGCCAAGCTGGAGAACATCTACCGCCAGCACTTCCTGGGTGTGGTGGCCAGCCAGCCGCTTAGTGTCGGTAGCCTGTCTGCGGACCTGCGTCTGATCAAAAGTGATGATATCGGCAACGCCCGAGCCGGTGATATCGACCACCGCGCGTTCAGCGGCATGCTCGGCTACAGCCTGGGTGGCCATAAGATCAGTGCCGGTTGGCAGCGCATGTACGGTGAGAATTCGATGCCGTACCTCGATGGCAGTAACCCGTATCTGGTCAACTATGCCCAGGTCAATGACTTTGCCGCCGCCCAGGAGCGTTCCTGGCAGTTGCGCTACGACTATGACTTCAAGGCCGTCGGTGTGCCTGGCTTGACCTTCTTGACCCGCTATATCAACGGTGACCACATCAAGGTGCCGGGCAGCCTGGCTGAGGGCAAAGAGTGGGAGCGCGACAGTGAACTCAAATACCAGGTCCAGAGCGGCACCTTCAAAGATGTCAGCGTGCGCTTGCGCAACTCCACCTATCGCAGCAACTACGAGAAGTGGGCGCGGGACATGGATGAAACGCGGGTGATCGTCAGCTACAACTTCTCGATCTGGTAATCCGTACTTTGCCACTGCCCCTTGGCCGGTCGACAATGACGACTGGCCAAGCTGGGGAGGGGAGTGCAATGAAGCACCTGCTGTTGATCGGAATTGGCCCGGGCAATCCGCGCCAGATTACCTTTGAAGCGGTTGATGCGCTCAATCGTGCCCAGGTGTTTTTCGTTCTCGACAAGGGCCGCGACAAGGATGAACTGCTGCAACGGCGTAAAGACATCCTCGAACGCTACATCCAGCATCCGCACTACCGCTTGGTACAGGTCGAAGATCCGCAGCGAGAGGGCGCGGCCAGTGACTACGTCGGCGCTGTGCAGGCGTGGCACCAACAACGCGCTGCGCTTTATGCCCACTTGATTGAAACCGAGCTGGCCGAAGGTGAGTGTGGGGCGTTCCTGCTGTGGGGAGAGCCGACGCTGTATGACAGCACTTTGCGCATACTTGATGGGGTCAGATCCCTTGGCGTTGGCATCGAACTTGAGGTCATCCCCGGCATCAGCAGCGTACAAGCACTGGCCGCCCGCCATTGCATTGCCTTGAACCGTGTTGGCGAACCACTGACAGTGCTGCCAGGACGACGGCTTGCCGAGCAGGCGCGGATCGACAACCTGGTGGTAATGCTCGACGGCCACTGTGCGTTCGCCGCGCTCGACGACCCGCAATTGTTCATCTACTGGGGTGCTTACCTCGGCACGGCCGACGAGATGCTCATTGCCGGACCGTTGCACGCCGTTCGCCAGCAGATACTCGAGCAGCGCGAACAGGCGCGCGCGCGCAAGGGGTGGATCATGGACACTTATCTATTGCGTCGGCCGCTGTAGCCAAGCGGTTCTTCGCTTCGATCCACTGCGCCATGTACTGGGTGCTCTTGTGCTGGTGGTGACGCAGCATGGCGCCGGTGAAGTTGAACAATCGGTGTTGGTCCAGATCGCTCAGGGCATATTCGATGCGCTCGACCAGAGCCGTACTGTGTTGGCGGCCGTCATAGCGGGCTTTGAGCAGTTGTAAGCCCTGTTGTTGCGCGTGCTCCCAGCGGGTCTGATCGTTGTACAGCTGCGTTGCGGCTTCAGCCAGCCCTTCAGCAGTGCTGGCCACCGCACCAGGCCAGGGCAGGTCGCCGTGCATGGCTTCGGCGCCGATCGGGGTAGTGACGCTGGGGGTGCCGCAGAGCATGGCATCGGTGAGTTTGCCCTTGATCCCGGCGCCGAAACGCAGCGGCGCCAGGCAAATCCGCGCATTGCCCATCACCTCCAGGGCGTCTTCAGCCCAGTTCATGATGTGGAAGCCTTCGCCCGGCTTGTGCAGCGCCGTGGCTTTGGGCGGCGTGTAGGCGCCGTAGATGTGCAGCTGCGCCTGGGGCAGGCGACGGCGGATCATTGGCCATAGGCTGTTCTTCATCCACAACACGGCATCCCAGTTGGGTGCGTGGCGGAAGTTGCCGATGCTGAGGAAGTGGTCTCGTTGCTCGAAAGGCTTGAACGGCTCGTTGGGCACATCGACCATCAGCGGGCACCAGTGCAGCAGGTGCTCGGGCACGCCGAAGCCGTTAATCAACAGGTCGATCTCGACATCGGAGATCATCAGGCTCAGGTCACTTCGGTAGATTGCCGCCAGTTCGCGCAGGGTCAGGTCGGCTGTAGCCATTTGCCGGTACAGCTCGGGACCGGGGGTGGCGAACAGCGCGCGGAAATCGTTAGGGTCCAGCCCCTCGATCAGGCGTCGGCGCAGCAACTGCTGGCGGGCGTCACGCAGGCTTTGCAGGTCGGAGGTTTCCAGCACCCGCAAGGCGTTGGGGCAGTGCTTTTCCACGCGCCAGCCAAATTGCTCTTCCATCATGAAACGGTCGAACAGCACCACATCCGGGGCCAACTCGCTGACAAAGTGGTCGAAACTGCTGTCATTGAGGGAGATGGCCTGCTCGGCGATACCCAGCTGGGCAAGGTCGGCTTTGTGCTCACCGATGGTCGCCGGGCTGCTGAAGGTCACCTGCCAGCCACGTTGCACGAAGCTTTCGAGGATCTGCATCATGTGCCCGCCGGCGGCCGAGGAGCGCGGTTCGGGCCAGACATAGCCGATGACCAGGACGTTGAGGGCGGGTGTGAGCATGTGCGAAAAGCGCCTTGGCAAAAACGCCTATTAGAACAGATTGGCGCCACGCTGGGAGCCGGCATTGCCGTCCTTACTCCGCCAGAATGCTTCGTACCTTGTCGCGCAACTGATCGATGCTGAACGGCTTGCCGATCAGGTGCATGCCTTGCGGCACTTGGACGCTGTCGCCATAGCCACTGGCGAACAGGATCGGCAGCGTCGGCCTGGCGTCGAGGGCCTTGCCCGCCAACACCTTGCCATTCATATCCGGCAGGCCGATGTCGGTCATCATCAGGGCCAGCGATTGCTGAGGATTATTGAGAACCCTCAAGGCCGCCGCGGCGTTATCGGCCTCAATGACGGCATAGCCCAACGCTTCAAGTACATCGACGATCAGCATGCGTACGATGGCGTCATCCTCGACAACCAGAAGGGGTGGGTGAGATGAGGGCATGGTGAAAGTCCTGTACAAATGTCTGTTGATACTCTGTAAGCCAGGGGATGCCTGAAGTTCCCTGCGTGCTTTGCAGCATAACCATCCCTGCGCGTGCAGGGAACGATTAGCGCTTGCAGGTCTCAAATGCTGGCTAAATGCCCTGCCAGAAGTGCAAAAGCTGCTTAGACTGGTGTGTAGACAGCCACTGAAACGGCTGTCGACGTGGAAAAGTAGAACAATTACTCGAATAATCCTCCACACTCTTTTGTTTGATTCACTTGCTCGGACCTTTTGAGATGATTCAGCCAGCCTCGATAGATCAGCAAAGCTTTCGCAAGTTGCTGAGCCGCAACATCGCCCTGCCCCTGGGGGTAGGCCTGCTCAGCGCGGTGGTGTTCGTGGTGGTGATCAACTACCTGTTGTCGGCCATCCAGTGGGTGGAACATTCAGACCGGGTGATCAATAACGCCAACGAGGCGGTCAAACTGTCGATCGATTTGGAAACCGGCATGCGCGGCTTCCTGATCACCGGCGACGAACGCTTCCTCGAACCCTACGAAGTGGCCAAGCCGCAAGTGCTGTCCGGCCTGATGGGCTTGCAGCAGTTGGTCCAGGACAACCCGCAACAAGTCGACCGGCTGGACCGCTTGATGGGGCTGCAGCAAGAGTGGAATGCGTTTGCCAACCAGATGATCAATCTGCGTCGCGAGGACGCTGACTACCGTGAGCCAATCCGCGTCGGTCGGGGTAAACGCATCACCGATCAGATCCGCAAAGAGTTCGATGCCTTCATCGCCATGGAACAGCAGTTGCGGGTAGCACGTAACCAGCAGGTGAGCACCCTTTCCTGGGGCGGAATTACCGTGTACCTGGTGTTCGTCCTCCTGCTCAGCGCGTTGCTGGCGTTTCTCGGTCGACGCGATTTGCTGGCGTTGTCATCGAGTTACACCAGTAACCTGCAGACCCAGCAGCGCGCGACCCAGCGCCTCGAACAGCAAGCCTGGCTGCGTAGCGGCCAGACACAGCTGGCCGAACAGGTGCTCGGCCAGCTTACGCTGCCAATGTTGGGTAACAATATCCTGCGTTTTTTCGCTACCTATCTGGGCAGCGTAGTTGCAGCGCTGTACGTGCGTGACGAACATGGTGGTTTGCGCCGAGTGGCCAGCTATGGCTTCTCCAGTGAGCAGGAAGCCCGTGAACAGGTGGTCGGTTCGCACGAAGGCATTCTCGGCCAGGCGCTGAGCCAGGGGCGCCTGCTGCGCCTTGATCAGGTACCCGAGGACTACTTCAAAGTCAGTTCCGGGCTGGGTGAAGGCTTGCCGCGCAGTGTCCTGGTGATGCCGGCCAGTAACGACGGGCAGATCAACGGGGTGGTCGAACTGGGCTTTCTGCGACCCTTGACCGACCGCGATATCGAGCTGCTGGAATTGGTCGCTGACAACCTTGGCACCTCCATTGAAAGTGCGCGTTACCGCCAGCGCCTGCAAGAAGTGTTGGCCGAAACCCAGCAGCTCAACGAAGAGCTGCAGGTACAACAGGAAGAGCTGAAAACCGCCAACGAAGAGCTCGAAGAGCAATCGCGGGTGCTCAAAGAGTCGCAGGCGCACCTTGAGACTCAACAGGCCGAACTCGAACAGACCAACGAGCAATTGGCCGAACGTACCGATGCCCTGGCCGACCAGCGCGATGCACTGGACCGCAAGAACGGTGAATTGAACCAGGCGCAGCTCGAACTGCAGGCGCGCGCCGAGGAGTTGCAGCGCTCGAGCAAATACAAGTCCGAGTTCCTCGCCAACATGTCCCACGAGTTGCGCACACCGCTCAACAGTTCGCTGATCCTCGCCAAGCTGCTGGCGGAGAACCCGCAGGACAACCTCAGCGAGGAGCAGGTCAAATTTGCCGAGTCGATCTATTCGGCGGGCAATGACCTGCTCAACTTGATCAACGACATCCTCGACATCGCCAAGGTCGAGGCCGGCAAACTTGAAGTGCGCCCGGAAACCACCCACGTAGCACGTCTGACCGAAGGCTTGCAGAGCCTGTTCGAGCCGCTGGCCCGCGATAAGCAACTGAGTTTTAGCGTGCTCGTTGAGCCGCAGGTTCCGGCAACCCTGTACACCGACCGCCAGCGCCTGGAGCAGATTCTCAAGAATCTGCTGTCCAACGCCGTGAAATTCACCGAGCACGGCCAGGTCAGCCTGACGGTCAGCTATCAGGCGGGCACCGGTATGGTCTTCTCGGTGCGCGACAGCGGCATTGGCATCGCCGCCGACCAGCAACAGAGTATTTTCGAAGCCTTCCACCAGGCTGATGGCACCAGCAATCGGCGCTATGGCGGCACCGGCCTGGGCTTGTCGATCTCGCGTGATCTGGCCCGCTTGCTCGGTGGCCAGATCAGTGTCGACAGCAGTGCCGGCAAAGGCAGTGTATTCAGCCTGATCCTGCCGCAGCGCTATGAGCCGATCATTGAGCAGGTGCCGGCGGTGATCGTCAATCAACCGGTTACCACCCTGGCCGAACCCGAACCGCAAACGCCGCTCAATGCCGCAGCGATTATGCGCAGCG
This sequence comes from Pseudomonas sp. UM16, assembly GCF_050312595.1. Taxonomy (NCBI): domain Bacteria; kingdom Pseudomonadati; phylum Pseudomonadota; class Gammaproteobacteria; order Pseudomonadales; family Pseudomonadaceae; genus Pseudomonas; species Pseudomonas sp. UM16. The sequence continues at coordinate 74,943 of NZ_JBNPJT010000017.1, forward strand.
TGCCAGCATTTGCCGACGACCGTGAGCGGGCGCCGTTCAGCAATCGTTGCATTCTGGTGGTCGAGGATGAGCCGAACTTTGCCCGCATTCTCTATGATCTTGCCCATGAGTTGGGTTATAGCTGCCTGGTAGCCCAGGTTGCTGACGAAGGCTTTGAGCTTGCCGCACGCTTTATTCCCGACGCTATTTTGCTGGACATGCGCCTGCCAGATCACTCTGGCCTCACTGTGTTGCAGCGGCTCAAGGAGCAGGCCAGCACCCGGCACATTCCGGTGCACATCATTTCGGTCGAGGACCGCGTGGAGGCGGCCATGCACATGGGGGCCGTCGGCTATGCGGTCAAACCTACCAGCCGCGAAGAGCTCAAGGCGGTGTTCGCACGCCTGGAAGCCAAGTTGACCCAGAAGCTCAAGCATATTCTTCTGGTAGAAGACGACGATCTGCAGCGCGAGAGCATCGCCCGCCTGATCGGCGACGATGACATCGAGATCACCGCCGTCGGCATGGCCCAGGAGGCGCTGGATCTGCTGCGCGAGAACATCTACGACTGCATGATCATTGACTTGAAACTGCCGGACATGCTCGGCAACGAGTTGCTCAAGCGGATGTCGGAGGAGGACATTCGTTCGTTCCCCCCGGTGATCGTCTACACCGGGCGTAACCTGACCCGCGATGAAGAAGCCGACCTGCTCAAGTATTCACGTTCGATCATTATCAAAGGTGCCCGCTCACCGGAGCGCCTGCTCGATGAAGTGACGCTGTTTCTGCACAAAGTCGAGTCGACGCTGTCCCATGAACGACAACGCATGCTCAAGACCGCACGCAGTCGCGACAAGGTTTTTGAAGGGCGAAAACTGCTGTTGGTCGACGATGATGTTCGCAATATCTTCGCCCTGACCAGCGCTCTCGAGCAAAAAGGGGCAACTGTCGAAATTGCTCGCAATGGTCGCGAGGCGATCGAGCGACTTGAGCAGAACATCGACATCGACCTGGTGCTAATGGACGTGATGATGCCGCAAATGGACGGCTACGAAGCCACGCGGTTGATCCGCAAGCAAGCGCAGTGGCGCAAGCTGCCGATCATTGCGGTGACTGCCAAGGCCATGAAGGACGACCAGCAACGTTGCCTGCAGGCCGGGGCCAACGATTACCTGGCCAAACCGATTGACCTTGACCGGTTGTTCTCGCTGATCCGCGTCTGGCTGCCGCAACTGGAGCGAATTTGACTATCGAACGTAATACCGACATCGAAATACGCCTGTTGATCGAGGCGATTTACCTCAAGTACAGCTATGACTTTCGGGATTACTCCGGTGCCTCGATCAAGCGCCGGATCCTGCATGCCTTGCGCCAGTTCGAGTGCAAGACGGTTTCGGCGCTGCAGGAGCGGGTGTTGCACGATCCGGGCATGTTCATGCAGCTGTTGCAGTTCCTGACCATCCCGGTCAGCGAGATGTTTCGCGACCCGGAGCACTTTCTGGCGATGCGTAAAGAGGTGGTGCCGCTGCTGCGTACCTGGCCATCGCTGAAGATCTGGATCGCCGGTTGCAGTACCGGTGAAGAGGTCTACTCGATGGCGATTCTGTTGCGTGAAGAAGGCTTGCTGGAACGCACCATCATCTATGCCACCGATATCAACCCCAGTTCGCTGGAGAAGGCCAAGCTGGGCATCTACTCAATGCAGAACATGCGCGAGTATGAAGACAACTACCGCAAGGCGGGTGGCCAGCGCGATTTCAGCGAGTACTACACCTGCGCCTACGGCAACGCCATTGTCGACAGCAGCCTGCGTGACAACGTGACCTTCGCTGATCACAGTCTGGCGACCGACAGCGTGTTTTCCGAAACCCAGTTGATCTCCTGCCGCAACGTGTTGATCTACTTCAACAAAGCCTTGCAGGATCGCGCCTTCGGCTTGTTCCACGAATCGCTGTGCCACCGCGGCTTCCTGGTCCTGGGCAGCAAAGAAACCGTGGACTTTTCCGCCTATGCCGAGCAGTTCCAGGCACTGGTCAAACCAGAACGGATCTACCGCAAATCATGAACGGCATTCAGGCGATCACCCTGGGCGCTTCGGCGGGTGGCGTCAGTGCTTTGCTGCACCTGTTCCATGACCTGCCGGTGGATTTTCAGATCCCCTTGTTGTGTGTACTGCACCTGCCCGATGACCGCCACAGCCAGTTGGCCGAGGTATTCAGTCGCAGGCTCCGGCGCCCAGTATGCGAGGCGCAGGACAAGCAGCCGGTAGCCCCGGGGATGATCTATTTCGCCGGCCCCAGTTATCACTTGTCAGTGGAACAGGACCGCCGTTTTTCGTTGAGCCAGGAAGAACGGGTGTACTTCTCCCGGCCAGCCATCGACATTCTTTTTGAGTCGGCTGCCGATGCCTATGGCCCGGCGCTGCTCGGCGTGCTGCTGACCGGTGCTAACGAAGACGGGGCGCACGGCCTGGCCCGTATCAAGCAGATGGGCGGTCACACTATCGTCCAGGACCCGCACGAAGCACAGGTCGCGACCATGCCCAACGCGGCATTGGCACTGCATCGACCTGACCACATTCTGCCGTTGAGCGGCATCGGGCAATTGCTCGCTAAGCTGGAATTTTCTGAATGCTAAGCCATATCCAAGCCAAGCTACTGATCGTCGACGACCTGCCAGAAAACCTCTTGGCTCTGGAGGCGTTGATCAAGGGCAGCGATTGTCAGGTGCATCAGGCGCAATCTGCCGACGAGGCCCTGTCGTTGTTGCTTGAACATGAGTTTGCCCTGGCGATTCTGGATGTACAGATGCCGGGCATGAATGGTTTCGAGTTGGCCGAATTGATGCGCGGTACGGAAAAGACCAAGAACATCCCGATTGTTTTTGTCAGCGCCGCCGGGCGCGAGATGAACTATGCCTTCAAGGGCTATGAAAGCGGCGCGGTGGATTTCTTGCACAAGCCGCTGGACAACCAGGCGGTAAAAAGCAAAGTCGCGGTGTTCGTTGATCTTTTTCGCCAGCGCAAGGCCTTGGGCCAACAACTCGAAGCGCTCGAGCGCAGCCGCGCCGAGCAGGAGCAATTGCTGTCGCAGTTGCAGGTTACCCGCCGCGAACTGGAGCATGCGGTGCGCATGCGCGATGATTTCATGTCGATTGTCTCGCATGAAGTGCGCACGCCGCTCAATGGCTTGATTCTGGAAACCCAGCTACGCAAGTTACACCTGGCCCGGGATAACGCTGATGCTTTCACCCTGGACAAGATGCGCGCGATGGTCGAACGCGACGAGCGCCAGATCAATAGTTTGATTCGCCTGATCGAAGACATGCTCGATGTGTCGCGGATCCGTACCGGCAAGCTGTCAATTCGTCCCAACCAGTTCGACCTGAGCCAACTGGTCGCGGGTTTGATCGAAAATTTTTCCGCCCAGGCTGCAGCGGCGGCATCGTCCATTGTGTTCAAGGCTGAGGCGCCACTATCAGGGGTCTGGGATGAATTTCGTATCGAACAGGTTGTGGCTAACCTGCTGACCAACGCACTGCGCTACGGGGCAAATCATCCTGTCCAGGTACGCACCTTCGAGCAACAGGAACAGGCCTGCATTGAAGTGCGCGATCAAGGCATCGGCATCAGTGAGCAAAATCAGCAACGCATCTTTCAGCAGTTCGAGCGGGTGGCGAGCAATCCAGGCAATGCCGGGCTAGGCCTGGGGTTGTACATCTCGGAACAGATCGTTCTGGCCCATGGCGGCAGGATTGAGGTGCGCAGTGCCGAAGGCCAAGGCGCAACCTTCACCGTGCGCTTGCCGCTTCCCAGACCGAGTTGAGGCACGAACGGTTGCTGGCGCCTAGTGCGCCTGCGACAGGATTAGCCTCAGACCATCGAGTTCAGGCTTTCGCCGCGCAAGGTCCGCTCGATGCCGCCCAGCAACATGCTTTCCATTAGGGCCAGACCCTGGGCTTGAGGTAGCTGCGAGGCCTGCAACCAACTGGGCAGGCTGTTGAGCAGGTTGGCAATTACATGGGCGGTAGCGGCCAGTGCCGGACCACGCAAGGTGGCCTTGGGCACGATCAAGCGCAGCAACGCCGCTTCATACTGTTGGCGTAACTGGCCGATCCGGGCTTGTTGCTCGGGGCTCAGGCAGCATTGGTCACGTTCAGCCAGACGAAATTGCAGCGGACGCTCCGTGTGCAGCGCCCAATGTGCGGCAATCACTTGCCCCAGGGTTTGCTGATGAGCACGGCGCCCTTGGTTGAGGGTGGCGAGCAGTTCCTCGTACAACTCTTCGATCAGGTCGTACAACAGGTCCTGCTTGCTGGGGAAGTGGTGATACAACGACCCTGCGGTCAAGCCCAGGTGGCTGGCCAGCTCGCGCATGCTGACCTGGCCAAAGCCCTTTTCGGCGAACAGCGCCAGGGCTTTGTCACGCCGCTCTTCGAAGTTCGTACAGCGCAAAGCGGCGTCCATGGGCTCGTCCTCAGTAGGTGAAGAAGCCACGACCGCTCTTGCGTCCCAGGTAGCCGGCGGCAACCATTTCCTTGAGCAGAGGGGCAGGGCGGTACTTGCTGTCGTTATAGCCTTCATGGAACGCCTGCATGATCGCCAGCAGGGTGTCCAGGCCGATCAGGTCGGCCAGGGCCAGCGGGCCGATCGGCTGGTTGCAGCCCAGGCGCATGCCGGTGTCGATGTCTTCGGCGCTGGCCAGGCCTTCCTGCAGCACGAAGATCGCTTCGTTGATCATCGGCACCAGGATGCGATTGACCACGAACCCCGGACGGTTGCCTGCGCTGATCGGCGACTTGCCGACCTGCTCGGTCAGGGCCAGGGCTGTTGCGTAGGTGGCGTCACTGGTCTGCAGGCCGCGAATGATCTCGACCAGGGCCATCATCGGCACCGGGTTGAAGAAGTGCACGCCGATAAAGCGCTCCGGCTGGCTGACCGCCGCACCCAGTTGGGTGATCGACAGTGACGAGGTGTTGGTGGCAATCACGCATTCACTGCTGACGCTTGCAGCAATCTGCTGAAGAATGCGCAGCTTGAGCTCGAGGTTTTCGGTGGCCGCCTCGATCACCAGCTGTGCGTGCTGCAACTGGGCGTAGTCAGTGCTGGTGGTAATCCGCGCCGCCGCCGCTTGGGCAGCGTCGGCGGCGAGGGTCTGCTTACTGACCTGGCGCTCAAGGTTCTTGCGCAAGGTGGCCAGACCGCGTTCCAGCGCGGCCTCGGACACATCGATCAGAGTGACCTGGTAACCGGCTACCGCACACACCTGGGCAATGCCATTGCCCATGGTGCCAGCGCCGATGACAGCAACGTTTTGAATACTCACGGTGAAAGCTCCTGGGCTCAGACGCGCTCGAAGACCACGGCGATACCTTGACCGCCGCCGATGCACATGGTGGCCAGGGCGTAGCGGCCTTCAATGCGCTGCAGTTCGTGGATGGCCTTGGTGGCGATGATCGCACCGGTAGCACCGACCGGGTGGCCGAGGGAAATGCCGGAACCGTTGGGGTTGACCTTCTCGGGGTCAAAGCCCAGTTCAGCGGCCACGGCGCAGGCTTGGGCGGCAAAGGCCTCGTTGGATTCGATGACGTCCAGATCAGCGACGTCAAGGCCCGCTTTTTCCAGAACCTTGCGGGTGGCTGGCACTGGGCCCAGGCCCATCAGCTCAGGTTCGACGCCGGCATGTGCATAGGCAACCAGGCGCGCTAATGGCTTGAGGCCATGGCGTTTGACGAAATCACCGGTGGCCAGCACCAGCGCGCCAGCGCCATCGTTCAGGCCGCTGGCATTGCCGGCAGTGACGGTGCCGTCTTTCTTGAACGCCGGCTTCATCCCCGCCAGTTGCTCGGTGGTCACGCTGCCGCGCACGTGCTCGTCGACCTCGAAGCGCACGGTGCCTTTGCGCCCGGGAATATCGATCGGCACGATCTGGCTGTCGAAACGGCCTTCGGCAATGGCGCGGGCGGCGCGTTGCTGGCTGACCAAGGCCAGTTCATCCTGCATCTGACGGGTGATGCCATTGCGCTCGGCAACGTTCTCGGCAGTGATGCCCATGTGAAAGCCCGCGAAAGGATCGTGGAGGATGCCGAGCATGTAGTCGACACCCTGCAGATCACCCATACGCGCACCCCAGCGAGCCTGAGGCAGCAGGTACGGGCCACGGCTCATGGATTCGGCACCGGCAGCTACCACGGCCTCGGCGTCACCGAGCAGCAGGCTCTGCGCGGCGGAGACAATCGCCTGCAGGCCCGAGCCGCACAGGCGGTTGACGTTGAACGCCGGGGTTTCTTTGGGAATGCCGGCATTCATGGCGGCGACCCGTGCCAGGTAGGCATCGCGGGCTTCGGTAGGGATGACCGTGCCCATGACCACATGGCCAATCTGCTCAGGTGCTACACCGGCACGCTCGATCGCCGCGCGAGTCACGCTGCTGGCCAGGTCAGCCAGCGGCAGGTCCTTGAGGGCGCCGCCAAAACTGCCGATGGCCGAACGGACGGCGCTGACTACGTAGATTTCCGGGGTGTTCATGGTCGACTCCAGTATGCGAAAGCATGGCGGGGCGGTGGCAGCCTCTGACAGAATGCACGCCAAGCCAGTTCAGGTTGTCAACGAGTCTAGGCAAAGCCTTTCGCCGGGCCTATGCCATAACTGTTCACTGAAACTGGTATTTTTTGCCATACCCTTGCGGAATCCGCCATGCGGGAAAACGATACAGTCGCGGTTTACTTCGTCCACACCATGCTGCATTCGCTGCGTGACCAACCGCAGCGGGCGGCGGCCTTGTTGCGCGAAGCCGGTATCGATCCGGCCGTGCTCGATACACAAGGTGCCCGGGTGCCGGCTTCAGCCTTTGCCCGGCTCTGGTTGATCCTGATCCAGGCGCTGAATGACGAGTTTTTTAACCTCGACAGCCATGGCATGCCGTTGGGCAGTTTTGCCCTGATCTGCCGTGGACTGATCCAGGAGCCGACGCTGGAAAAGGCGTTGCGACAATGCCTGGGCAATTTCGCCCTGTTCTTGCGAGATGTGCGCGCCAGCCTGTCGATCAAGGGCGCACGGGCGTTGATCAGCGTGAAGTCACGCATCGAAGATCCGTTGACACGGGTGTATGCCGAGGAAACCTTCCTGGCCCTGGTGATCAGCCTGTTGTGCTGGTTGGGAGGGCAACGCCTGGTGATTGATCGCACCGCACTGACGGACCTGCGTCCGGCCCAGGGTGACGATCTGTTGCTCTGGGGGGCCAACCTGCAGTTGGGCGCGGGGGTCAGTGAAATCGAATTTGCCGCCGACTACCTGCGCTTGCCGGTGATTCAGGATCTGGCCGCGCTCAAGACGTTCCTGCGCAGCGCGCCGCAATGGTTGGTGATACGTTATCGCAATCAGAATGGTCAGGTGGCTCAGGTGTACCGCTACCTGCGCGAAACTGAGCAGGGCCAGTGGCCTACCTTGCTGGCCATGGCCAAGCGTCAGGGCTTGAGCCCGAGCAGCTTTCGTCGGCAGCTGGAACGCGAAGGCCGCTCCTACCAGCAGATCAAGGATGAGGTGCGTCGCGCCACCGCTTTTGAGTGTTTGCGCGAAACCGATATGAGTATCGCCGAAATCGCTGAGCGCACCGGGTTCCAGGAACCCAGTGCGTTTCACCGCGCTTTCAAGAAATGGACCGGCGAAAGCCCAGGGGGTTATCGCTTACGCCTGGCTACCCGCCGCTAGCAGCTCCTCCAGCAAGCTACGCAGGTGATCCTGCCCGGCCTGGTTCAGCGCAAACACCGGGCGACGTGGCTCGCCCACCGGCAGCCCCTGAATGGCCAGCCCGGCCTTGACCGTTGCCGGCAAGCCGGCCTTGAGGATGAAGTCCAGCAGCGGCAACTGACGGTAGAACACGCTCTTGGCGGTCTTCAGGTCGTTGCTGACAATGGCCTTGTACAGTTGCAGGTTGTGCGCGGGGATCAGGTTCGCCGCCGCCGTGCACCAGCCGCTGGCACCGGCAATAAAAGCTTCCAGGGCCAACGGGTTGCAACCGTTGTAGAAGGGCACCTGGCCCTCACCGAGCAGCTGCAGTTTGTGCATGCGCTGAATGTCGCCGGTGCTCTCCTTGACCATGGTTACATTCTCGACTTCGCGCACGATGCGCAGAATCAATTCCACCGACATGTCGGTGCCGCTGGTGGCCGGGTTGTTGTAGAGCATGATAGGTACATCGATGCTGGCACCTATGGCCCGGTAGTGCTCGAAGATCTCCGCTTCGCTGAGCTTCCAGTAGGCCGTCGGCAAAACCATCACTGCATCGGCGCCATGCGCTTGGGCAAAACGCGCGCGGCGAATGGCGCCGGCGGTGGTCAGGTCGGAGACGCTGACAATGGTCGGCACGCGTCCGGCGATGTGCGCCAGACTGAATTCGGTGGCCTGGTCCCACTCCTTGTCGCTCAGGTAAGCGCCTTCACCGGTGCTGCCCAGTGGCGCGATGGCATGTACCCCGTTTGCAATCAGGCGGTCGATGGAGTGGCCCAAGGCAGTCAGGTCAAGTTGCTGGCCGTCGCTGCTGAACGGGGTGATGGTGTAGCCGATGATGCCGTGAAATTTCGTGCTCATGAACAGTACTCCGCAAGTAAGGCAAATAGGGCAAACAATCAGCTCAGGCAGTCGGCATGCACCCGCAGGCACTGTCGCGCATAGTAGTTGAAGGCGGCGCTGTGGCGCTTCGGACGTGAAATCCAGTCGTGGGCTTCGCGGCCCAGGGCCGGTTCGATCGGTTTGACTTCGCCAGCAGACATGGCCAGCAGTTGCAGCTTGGCTGCACGCTCAATCAGTTGGGCGATGACACACGCCTCTTCGATGCTGCCGCCAGTCGACAGTTGGCCATGGTGCGAGAGCAGAATGGCGCGCTTGTCGCCCAGCGCTGCACTGATGATTTCACCTTCTTCATTGCCCACCGGCACACCCGGCCAGGCTTCAAGAAAGGCGCAGTCCTCATACAGCGGGCACAGGTCCATGTGCGAAACCTGCAGCGGCACTTCGAGCATCGACAGCGCGGCGACATGAGTGGGGTGGGTGTGAATGATGCAGTTCACATCCGGGCGTGCCCGATAGACCCAACTGTGGAAACGGTTGGCCGGATTGGGCATGCCCTGGCCTTCGAGCACCTCGAGGTCTTCATTGACCAGCAGCAGATTGCTGGCGGTGATTTCATCGAAACCCAGCCCCAGTTGCTGGGTATAAAAGGTGCCTGTTTGGGGGCCTCGGGTACTGATTTGCCCGGCCAGGCCGGAATCGTGACCGTTGTCGAAGAGAATTCGACAGGTCAGGGCCAGCTTTTCCCTTGCAGTCCACGTATTATCGGCAAGCGAGCCTTGCATCTGTGTAAGGGCCTGCTTGATCAGTTGGTCCTTGGGCAATGCCAGTGTCTTGGCCATGGGGATATCCTCGATGGTGTAGAGAAGTGTCAGGCTGGCCCGCCCCGGCTACTTGGAAGGTGAAGGGGCGGTTACGGCCATGACACAAAAAAGTATAAATGACACAATGTGTCATTAGCAAGAAAAAGCTTGCCCGTGACACTGGGAAAATTGCATCGCATGTCTATCCGATTGAAATTGTTAAGAAAAAAACTTGGAATCACCTTGGAGGTGTTGGCCGAAAAGTCCGGCATGACCAAGAGTTACCTCTCCAAGGTGGAACGTGGCCTCAACACACCGTCGATTGCCGCGGCCTTGAAGCTGGCGCGGGCGCTGAGTGTCAACGTCGAAGAACTGTTCGCCGAGGATGCGCCTGGCCAGGCACGTTTCAGCCTGGTGCGCAGCGGCGAGCGCCAAGCCTTGTCGGGCAGTGCCCAGGGGCCAGGCTACGCGGTGCTGGCCAACCATATCGGCAGTCGCAGCCTGCTGCCGTTCATCATCAGCCCGCCCCGCGATTTCAGCGACTCGACCTTCAAGGAGCACTTGGGTGAGGAGTTTCTGTTTGTTCACGAGGGCCAGGTGGAGGTGGACTTCATGAATGAGCGGGTGATTCTCGAACGCGGTGACGCGCTGTACTTCAACGCCCAGACGCCACATCGGCTACGCTCGTTAGGTGAGGTGCAGGCGCAACTGCTGGTGGTGGTGCATGACGCCGAGAAGTGATGCCGATGGCCAGTCACTCGCGCTTCTGGCGTGATCCGGCGCTGCCGTTCATTGAGGCGCGCAGCGTCGACGACGGGCGCAAAGTCTGCTATTCGCCGCACTCCCACAAAAGTTTTTCCATTGGGGCGATCACAGCTGGGCGCAGCACCTATGTGAGCGGCGACAGCCATCAACAGGTAACCGCGGGCACTGTTGTGCTGATGAACCCGGGAGTGGTGCATACCTGCAACCCGATTGACGGTGAGCCTTGGTCCTATCTCATGCTGTTTGTCGACCTGCCCTGGTTGCAGGCGTTGGGGTTCCAGCCGTTCGACGTGCTCAGCAGTCAATCGCCTGACCTGTACCAGGATCTGTGCCAACTGCATGGCGTGTTGCTCGATGATCAGCTCATCAGCGCCAGCAAGCACACGGCTTTGTGCATATTTTTCAGTGAGCTTATCCAGCGATTGCCCTCCAGCGTGGCGAGCGTTGCACGGGTCAACCCAGGCTTGTTGGTGGCTGCGGCGTTCATGCGCGAACACTGTACCCAGGCGCTACGTCTGGAGGACATCGGCGATGCGGCCGGGCTCTCCACCTCGTACCTGATCCGGGCGTTCAAGCAACATTTCGGTTTGACCCCCCACGGCTATCTGGTCGACCAGCGAGTGCAGTACGCTCGGGCCCGGTTGCGCTGCGGTGGTGTCATCGCCGAAGTGGCGCTGGAAGCAGGGTTCGCCGACCAGGCGCACCTGCAGCGGGCCTTCAAGCGTCACCTTGCGGTAACGCCAGGGCACTATCGATCAGCCCAGTAGCAAGTACAGGGCGCTGGCTACCAGCAGCGCTGCCAGCACACGATTGAACAGACGAATGCGTTGTGGATTGCCTAGATACGGACTGATGACGCTCCCGGCCCAGGCCCAGCTAGCAATGGACAGATAGCAGATAACAAAATAGATCCCGGTGAACTGCCAGAGCAGGGTGGTTTCGCCTTCACTGACATATGCGCCGACACCGGCCACGCATGCCAGCCAGGCTTTGGGGTTGAGCCATTGCAAGGTCGCACCTGCGAACATCGACGGCGCAGAAGCAGCCGCGCGATTCGTCAGCTCGCCTTGGTCGCTGGCCAGTCTCCAAGCCATGTACAGCAAAAACGCCACACCACCGGCGTGCAGCACCTGGGCCAGGGCGGGCCAATAACGCAGCAGCTCATGCAAGCCAAGGCCAATGAGAATCAGCAGTAGACTGAACCCCAGGGTGGCGCCAGTGACATGCCTGAGGCTTGCGCGCAAGCCATAGCGGGCTCCGCTGCCCAGGGCGACTATGTTAACCGGGCCGGGTGAAATGGATGCGGCCAACGCGAAGGCGGCCATGGACAGCATCAGACTCATGAGGGTTCATCCTGCAGGAAAGGTTGAATCAGTCTGATGGTCTGGCCGGGGCGGGTATTGAAGGAAATTACCCTGCTGAGGGTTGGACAGGCGGCAAACGCTTTACAGAATTTGAAATAGTTTTGCGCTGTCAGAAAAGCCTGCTGCAATTGTAGGATCTCCTCCCCAAATTGATGCTAGGTTGATATGACTTCGTTTTCGGAGCCCCCCAGTAGCTGGCCGTCCCGGCCTTTCTCCCGTCCCTGTGACGTTTCCCCGCTGTTCGCCCAGATGAGTACCCGCCCATGGAATGGCTAGCCGACCCCACGGCCTGGCTGGGCCTTGCCACGCTGATTGTGCTTGAGCTGGTACTGGGTATCGACAACCTGGTGTTCATCGCGATCCTTGCCGACAAACTACCGCCCCATCAGCGCGACCGTGCGCGGGTGATTGGTTTGTCTCTGGCGTTGATCATGCGTCTGGGCCTGCTGGCCAGTATTTCCTGGATGGTGACCCTGACCGCGCCGTTGATCGAGGTGCTCGGCAAGAGTTTCTCCGGTCGCGACCTGATCATGCTGTTTGGTGGTGTGTTCCTGCTGTTCAAGGCCACCATGGAGCTGCACGAACGCCTTGAGGGCCATGTCACGCAAACCAATGGCAATGCCCGTCATGCCGCGTTCTGGCCAATTGTGGCGCAGATCGTGGTGCTCGATGCGGTGTTCTCGCTCGATGCGGTGATCACGGCCGTCGGTATGGTGGAACACTTGTCGGTGATGATGATCGCGGTGATCTTCTCCATTGGCATCATGATCGTTGCCAGCAAGCCACTGACACGCTTCGTCAATAGCCACCCGACAGTGATCATGTTGTGCCTGGGCTTCTTGATGATGATCGGTTTCAGCTTGACTGCCGAAGGCCTGGGCTTCCACATTCCCAAAGGCTATCTGTATGCGGCGATCGGCTTCTCGATCCTGGTCGAACTGTTCAATCAGGTCGCTCGCGCCCGGCGCAAACGCAGCCTGCAGCAGCACCGGCCATTGCGTGAACGCACCGCCCATGCGGTATTGCGCCTGTTGGGTGGGCGGCGTATCGAGGCCGATGAGGTCGGTGAAGAGATTGCCGACCTGGTCGAAGGCGGTGAAGAGCATGTGCTATTCGACCGTCGTGAGCGGGTGATGATCAGCGGTGTGCTGAACCTTGCCGAGCGGCCAATCAAGACACTGATGACGGTACGGGCGCAAATCGATGCCATCGACCTGGCACAGACGCCCGAGGCGATCCGCACCGCGCTGATGCACTCGTCTTACTCACGCTTGCCGCTCATTCGCGATGGTCGTATCGACGAGCCATTAGGCTTCGTGCACAAGAAAGAGTTGCTCAAGGAACTGTTGGCGGGCAATGAACCAGACCTGGAAAGCCTGGTGCGCGCACCGCTGAACCTGTTGGAGAGCTTCAGCATTCTCAATGCCCTGGAGCAGATGCGCCAGCAGTCGACGCACATTGCTTTTGTGGTCAATGAGTTTGGCGATTTCACCGGCCTGCTGACCATGACCGACATTCTTGAGTCGATCGCTGGCGAGTTGCCGGACGCCAGTGAGGTCGAGGGCCCAGGGATCATTGAGGATGAGCAAGGCTTTGTCGTCAGTGGCGCCCTGAACCTCAGCCAGATTCAGGCACGCACCGGCTTCACGGCCAAGCCGACCGAGGATTACCAGACCCTGGCTGGCCTGGTGATGAGCCTGCTCGATCGTTTGCCAATGGTTGGTGACAGCCTGCAGTGGAACGGCTGGCAGATGACCGTGGTCGCGGTGGAAGAGCGTCGGGTCCGAGAGGTACGCCTCAGGCCAAACGTCGCTGGTGACGCAGCAGGTGCTTGACGCCTTCAAGGATCAGCACCAGCACTGCCAGCCAGATTGGCAGATAGGTCAGCCACTGGTCGGGGCCGATGGTCTCGCCCAGTAGCAAGGCCACCGCCACCAGCAACACCGGCTCGACGTAACTGAGCAAGCCGAACAGGCTGAAGGCTAGCAGTCGGCTTGCCCACACGTAGAAGATCAGCGCCAGGGCGCTGATCACCCCGAGCAACGGAATCAGGCCATACAGCGCAGGATGCTCAATCAGGTCCTGGGCGCTCAAGGGGCCCTGGATGACAAAGTACAGCGCTGCTGGCAGCAATAGACACATATCCGCCCAGAGACCGCCGAGGTGGTCGGTGCGGCATTTGCGCCGGAGCACGAAGTACAACGGATAGCCAATAGCGACCACCAGGGTTTCCCAGGCGAAACTGCCATGCTGGTACAGCTCGTGGCCGACGCCGGTCGCTGCGCACGCCACAGCGAGCTTTTGCAGGCGTGACAGGCGTTCACCGTAGACCACTCGCCCGGTCAGGACCATGCTCAGCGGCAACAGGAAATACCCCAGCGACACCTCGAGGCTGCGGCCGTGCAGGGGTGCCCAGAGGAACAACCACAACTGTACCCCAAGCATCGACGACGTGCCGAGCAGGCCCAGTAGCAATATTGGCGTTTGCCGGATGCGCTGGAGCAGGCCGCTGATCAATGACCAGTCCTTGCTCAACAGCAGGAACAGAGTCAGGCAGGGCAGGGTCAGCAAGGTCCGCCAGCCAAACACTTCCTCACCGTCCAACGGCGTTAACAGCGAGGTGTAGTAATACATCACGGCGAACAAGCACGACGCCATGACTGATGAAACGATGCCTTTGGACACGAGGGCCTCTGTAGCAAGAAAAAGAAGGGCGCGTCGCCACGCATTGAGTAACGCGAGTGTCAGTGGCTGACTGCCTGCAGCGGGCGTTGGGTTGCCAGGGCCTGAATGAATGCATCACCCGACATCGGTCGCGCAAACAGGTAGCCTTGCTGGAAATCGACGTTGTGCCGGGCGAGGTAGTCACGTTGCACCTCGTTTTCCACGCCTTCGGCGGCGATCCCCAGCCCCAGCTTGCTCGACAGCTCGATGACACTGTCGAGGATATGCAATGACAGCGCATCGCCGCCGATCATGGCGACGAAGCTTTGATCGATTTTCAGGTAGTCAACCTTGAACTGCTGCAGGTAGGCCAGACTGGACTGGCCAGTGCCAAAGTCATCCAACGCGATCAACACGCCCAGCTCATGGAGTTTATTGAACAAAGCATGGGTTGCCTCGCTGGGGACGATGAGTTTGCGCTCGGTCAGTTCCAAGGTAAGGACTATCTTGCCGGCCGGAAAGGCGGCCAGAAAGGCTTGGCAGTCATCGTACAGGGTCAGGTCCTGGCAGTGGTCGGCGGTGATGTTGATGCCGATATGAAAACCGTCGTCCAGGGCGTCGGCATGCGGGGCCAACAGTTCTGCGGTGCGCTGCATCAGTTGACGGGTCATCGGTACGATCTGGCCGCTGTGCTCGGCATAGGGGATGAACAAGTCCGGGCTCACCAGACCCTCGCGCGGATGTTGCCAGCGCATCAACACTTCGGCGCCGGCCCATCGGTAGTCGCCACGGCGCACCACAGGCTGAAAATACGGCAGAAATTCCTGGGCCTCCATCGCCCGTTGCAACTCGGCGCGCTGCGAAGTGACCCGACGCAATTGCCAATAGCAGGTCACCCCGGCGATGGCCCCAAGCACCACCAGCAAGCCGAACAGTGCCGGGTATTCACTGCGCATCACTTCGCCGATTTTGCCTGGGGCGTAACTGCTGTGGATCGAGAAGGGGTAGCGCGCTGAAACGACATGGGCAGCGGCGACTTCAGCGGGCGGCAGTGGGCTATCGTTGACATGGCCATCGCGGTCCATCCAATGCGGACCAACTTGCAACACGGGGTTATTGTCGGCATCCAGCAGGTGCAGGGCGCTAACCAGATGATCACCGTCCACCGTGCTGATGGCGCCGCGATCGCCTTCAGTGGTGCGGTACACCAACAGCGCATGGCCAGGCGTTACCGAATTGCCGCTCATCAGCCACAGTGTGCCCTGGGTATAGTCACTGTCATGCACCGGTTCGCTGTAGGGGCCGAACAGCGAACTGCAATACAGCTCACCGCGGTACACCAGGTTGGTGGAGCGCACGAACGCGCGTCGGGTGACCTGGTCACGCAGGGCCAGTTTTTCCTCGCCGCAGGGAAGCCCCGCCAGCGGCAGCAGTTCCCGGGCGGCAGCGGAGATATTGTCGAGGATGCGTTCGATCTGGGTGGCCATCTGTTTAGCGCTGGCTTCGCTGCGGCTTTGCAATTCGCGCTCGGCCTGCCAGTACATGATTAGCAGCCCGCAGAGAATCGGCAAAGCCCCCACCAGCCACGGCAACAGCAAACGCAGCGGGCGGCGCGGGCGGCGATGTTGTACCGATAGGGGCATGGCGACTAACCTGAAATAACTGAACTGTGCAGAGGATAGCCGTACGTCGACCGGGTGGCTGAACTTAAAGTGCGACAAATTTGATTACGCACTGTAGAATCGTCTTACGCATACAATAATAAGGTTCCTCGTCAACGGGGAATCAACCCGCCGAGAATGGGTCCATATGAAGTGTCATGGGTTCCAGCTGATTTATGGTGACTACCTCGCACGCAGTGTGAGGGGTATCTCCTGCGCGCCGCCATCTTCGCTCGACATCGATAGCAAGTAACCACCGTTTTTAGCGCATTGATGATGAGGTATTGAGCATGGCTGACATTTTTGAAAACCCGATGGGCCTGATGGGCTTTGAATTCATCGAGTTCGCATCGCCCACCCCTGGCGTTCTGGAGCCGATCTTCCAGATCATGGGCTTCACCAAGGTGGCGACCCACCGTTCCAAGGATGTGCACCTGTACCGCCAGGGCGACATCAACCTGATTCTGAACAACGAGCCGAAAAGCGTCGCTTCGTACTTTGCCGCCGAGCACGGGCCGTCGGTGTGCGGTATGGCCTTCCGCGTGCGCAACGCCCATGAAGCCTATGCCCGCGCCCTGGAACTGGGGGCTCAGCCGGTGGAAATCGAAACCGGTCCGATGGAGCTGCGTTTGCCGGCGATCAAAGGTATCGGTGGTGCGCCGCTGTACCTGATCGACCGTTTCGAAGAAGGCAGCTCGATCTATGACATCGACTTCAACTTCATCGAAGGCGTCGACCGTCATCCGGTCGGGGCCGGTCTGAAGATCATCGATCACCTGACCCATAACGTTTATCGCGGGCGCATGGCCTACTGGGCCGGGTTCTACGAGAAGTTGTTCAACTTCCGTGAAATCCGTTACTTCGATATCAAAGGCGAATACACCGGTCTGACCTCCAAGGCCATGACGGCGCCCGATGGCATGATCCGCATCCCGCTGAACGAAGAGTCGTCCAAGGGCGCTGGTCAGATCGAAGAGTTCCTGATGCAGTTCAACGGTGAAGGCATTCAGCACGTGGCGTTCCTCACCGATGACTTGCTGCAGAGCTGGGATGCCCTGAAGAAGATTGGCATGCGCTTCATGACTGCGCCGCCAGAGACCTACTACGAGATGCTCGAAGGCCGTTTGCCAGGCCACGGTGAGCCGGTAGGCGAGTTGCAGGCGCGAGGCATCTTGCTGGACGGCTCTTCACAGCCGGACGACAAGCGTCTGCTGCTGCAAATTTTCTCGGAAACCTTGATGGGGCCTGTGTTCTTCGAGTTCATTCAACGCAAGGGTGATGATGGTTTCGGTGAAGGCAACTTCAAGGCGCTATTCGAGTCCATCGAGCGTGATCAGGTCCGCCGTGGTGTGTTGAACGCAGAGTAATGGGGTTCAGCAACAAGAAAAGGCCATTGAGCGAAATCTCAATGGCCTTTTTTGTTGCGCTTTTCAGCGTTGGGCAGGTGCAGGGCGGGCTCTTCCTCTTCTGAACAAGCCCCAATAGGCGGCTGCGGAGGTCATGATGCCTACCAGCAGAAGTGAGGGTAAGGTAGCTTGCATCGCCTGACGTATTACCTGCCAGGATTCCCCGCTGGGATAGCCTGCGTGTACGGTATACCCATACCGTTCCGAAACGAGTTGCATGGTGTTTTCAGCATGGTTGGGTACTTGGTAGGACTCCCCGTTACCCGTTGCCCAGACAAACTGTCTGTCAAATTGCAAGCTCAGTACCACTGAGTTCTGGAACCCTAGCAACTCTAGCTGCAAGGCGCGCAGATTGGCGGCAGTGACGACTCCGTGATCGTTAACCTGTAGGCGATAGAGCAAAATGGGCGAACCTGGGGTTGCTCTGTCGCTGGTGTGAATGCGCAGTCGCCCGTTGATGTAATGACCCGCCTCCATATTAATGTCTGTTGAACCATAGAGGGTGCTGCAATAAATCTGCGTCTGTTTTTTGAGTGATATCGATCGTGCGTTCGGTTGTCGGACTACTTCCCGACGCAACTCGGGTAAAATTTCTTCGCAGGGTCTACCCACCAGCCCCGTTACCTGGCTACTGGTGTTGTGCAGAGACTCAATCACTCTGTCGATGGCATACACGGCCTCACGTGCCGTGACCTCGATCGTTTCTTCTTGTTTGCGGTCAACTTGCAAGGTGAGTACGAGCAAGCCACAGGCGATTGGCGCCATTCCGATCAGAACAGTGATCAAGAATTCGATCAGGCTACGCCCGGCGTTGGAGTGTGAAACCATGATAGGTGCCTCTATGCTGAACTGATGGTCAGCATAGAGAAGCGACTCTAAGGTGCCTGTAGGCTCCATTGATAGCGTTTGTAGTACCCTTCAGCTAAAGGTCATGGCTGCTTGCGTTCACTTAGCGCCTTCAGCACCAATTCGGCGACCGCCACCCCTGATGCCGGGTTCTGGCCGGTGATCAAACGGCCTTCTTTCTGGTCGGCGATGGCAAACGCCTGCCAGGGATCTTCAGCCTTGCGGTAAAGACCACCTCGGGCCTTCAGCTCTGTTTCGGTAAGGAAGGGCACCACTTTGTCCAGTTCGGCCAATTTCTCTTCGGTATCGGAGAAGCCGGTTACCTCTCGGTCTTTGACCAGCAGCGTGTTATCGCTGAGCTTGATGTTGAGCAAGCCGACGGCCCCATGGCAGATCGACGCGACAACCCCGCCGGCCTCGAATATCCTGCGGGCCAACTCCTGCAGCCCAGTATTCTCCGGGAGGTCCCAGATAACCCCGTGTCCGCCGGCATAGTAGATCGCGACGTAATCCTGAGCTTTGACCTGGCCGGGGTTTAAGCTGCTGCCCAGGCGGTTCATGAACGCTTTGTCGTTGTACCACTGCCAGTCGATGTCTTGGGCCATGCTCAGGCTGTGGGGGTCAATCGGCACATAACCACCGGCGGGGCTGACATAGTCGACCTTGTAGCCAGCTTTCTCGACCTTTTCGACAAAATGCACTGCCTCACCCAGCCAGAGCCCGGTGGCACGTTTGAGTGTTGGGTATTTGGCCGTATTGGTCAGCACCACCAGAATCTTCTTGCTCATCACCAGGCTCCCTTCACTGGATTGGACCCGGTCCGCCCGGATCACCAAGGAAAACCTCTACAGCATAGTAGTGGTTGACAGGGTTGCCATTGTGGGCTGGCGGTATGCTAGCCTTGCTGCAACCCTGATTTTTGACATTGGAGTCAAACGCTTCATGAGCACCTCCCCAACGCAAACGGATAAATTCATGCAAGCTGCCATCGACGAAGCTCAACAAGGGCTGGCTGAAGGTGGGATTCCGATCGGTTCGGTGTTGGTGCACCAGGGGCAGATCATTGGTCGAGGTCACAATCGTCGAGTGCAGTCTGGCAGCGCTATTTTGCATGGCGAAATGGATGCGCTGGAGAACGCCGGCCGCCAGCCGGCCAAGGTCTATGCCGAGTCGACGCTGTACACCACCTTGTCGCCGTGTGCGATGTGCAGTGGTGCGATTCTGCTGTACGGGATCAAGCGGGTGATTGTCGGCGAGCACCAAACATTCATGGGGGAAGAAGAGCTGCTCAAGTCCCGTGGTGTGGCATTGGAGGTTCAACACAATGACGATTGCATTCGCATGATGGAGCAATTCATTGCCGAGCAGCCAGCGTTGTGGGACGAAGACATTGGCGTTGATACTCCGCAAGCCTAAAGCTGCGCTCTAGAGGCCTTGCTGCACCAGTGGGTCGTCAGGGTTCAGCTGTTCCAGCTGCGCCAGCAGGACCTGCACATTCTGCATCTGCCCGGTTTCTTTCCAATACGCAATCAACAATACCCTGGCCTTGCGGTTGGCCGGGTCACGCGATAACAGTGCTTCGAGCTGTTTTTGCGCGGGTTCCACTTGCTCGAGTTGATGCAGGCTGGTTGCCAGCGTGTAGCGATACTCATTGTTGTCCGGCTCAAGTTCCAAGGCCCTGGCGAACGCCAGCAGGGCGTATTCGTCCTGGCCATGACGCAGCAGCCAGCGTCCCAGTTCGTGTTGCAGGAAGGCGGAGTCTGGTTGCAACTGCAAGGCATTGGCCAGAATCTGGCGCGAAGCATCGGTCTGGCCCTGGCGCTCTAGTAATTGGACCTTTACAGCCAGCGCCTGAAGGTTGTCTGGTGCCAACTGCAGGGTCCGTTCCAAGGCTGCGCTGGCGTCCTTGAAATTGTTTTCATGCAGATACAACTGCGCCAGGTGCAACTGTGCGGCGGGGTCCTCGGTCTGTTGTGCAAGCGCCTGCTGGTACTGCTCAAGCGTGTGCTGCAAGGGGCCGAAGTACAGGCCGATATCGTCCGGGCTCAATTCCAGCAACGCGTCGACCACGGCAAAGCGCACACTGTGATCCTCATCTTCGAGCAATGGTGCAAGTGCCAGGCTACGCTGGGCGTCGGGTAACAGCGCTTGCATGCTGGCGACTGCTGCACGGCGCACCAAAGGGTCTTCGTGTCGCAGGTCCTGGCTGGCCAACTTCAACGCCAGCGGCGAGGGGTAATTGGGCAGTTCGGCATACAGGTCGGCGCGGCGAATGGGGGAAAGGTCCGTACGTTGCAGTTGCTGATACAACACCCTGGCCGCGCCGGGCTGACCGTTGTGAGCCATGGCTACTGCTTTGGCGTAAGAATGCTTGAGCGCCGGCGTCGGCGCCGGACTGTCATCACGCCAAAAATACCCACCCAAGCCCAGGACGACGAGCAGGATCAAGCTGACAAGGGTGTATTGGCGTTGTTTCGACATGGGTGAATCCGGGGCGCGACAGGAGCGTCAGCTTGGGTCAGCGAGGGTGGCGACGTCAAATATTGTGGGCAGGCTTGCAAGGCCAGCCCGCCCACAGCGTATTTTATTGCCGCCGATGATATCAGCGTGGCGCCAGTCAGTGTGCCGTGCTGGCACCGCTGACAACGCCAGCGCTCACAAACAAGCAAGCTTGTATGGCAGAGGCTACTGCCTATCGGACTTACCTAGATAAAACCTTAAGGCCAGGCGCTGAACCCAGCGTCCGTAGGGCGGGTAAAACAACTGGGTGGGGAACCAGCGCTGGCGCTTGAGCAGCGCTTTGCCATGCGACAAGCTGCGAAAGCCTTCCTGACCATGGTAGGAACCCATTCCCGAATTGCCCACGCCACCGAACGGCAGGTCGTGCTGAAACACATGCCAGGCCCAGTCGTCCAGAGTCACACCGCCGCTGTGTGTTTCATTGAGTACGCGCTCGGTTTGCCGCGCATCCAGGCCGAACGGGTAGAGCGCCAGTGGCCGTGGCCGCGCCTGGATGTAGGCGATGGCCTGGCTGAAATCGGTGTACTCGATGATCGGCAGCAGCGGACCGAAAATTTCTTCCTGGGCCACCCGCATATCGTCGCTCACGCCGGTGATCACCTGCAAGGGCAAGCGCCGTGGCACACTCGCAGAACTTCGACAGGACAGGATCACCGCGCCTTTGTCGCGCGCATCGCTCAGTAGCGCCTGCATCCGCTGGGCTTGCCGCTCATTGATCAGGCTGGTGTAGTCAGCGCTGCTGGCCGGGTCAGGGTAGAGCCGTTCGAAGGCGTGCTTGAGTGCCGCGGCAAATACCTGAGCTTTACCCTCGGGGACCAGCACATAGTCGGGCGCAACGCAGACCTGACCGGCATTGAAGCCCTTGCCGTGGGCAATGCGCAGCGCGGCATCCTCAAGGTCTGCCTCGGTGCCTAGCAAGGCTGGCGACTTGCCGCCCAACTCCAAGGTCACTGGCACCAGGTGCTCGGCGGCGGCGCGCATCACCTGGCGGCCCACCTGCGGCGCCCCGGTGAACACCAAATGATCGAATGGCAGTGCGGTGAAGGCTTGGGCGCAGGCCAGTTCACCACCGAACACGGCCACTTCGTCTTCGTCGAATACCTCGGCAAGCAGCGTTTGCAGAACCTGACGACTGTGCGGTGCGTATTCCGACACTTTGATCATTGCCCGGTTGCCGGCTGCCAGTGCAGCTACCAGCGGTCCCAAGGTCAGATACAACGGAAAGTTCCAGGTGCCGACGATGCCCACCACACCTTTGGGTTGGTACTGAATCCAGGCCTGATTGCCAAAAAACAGCAGCTCGGTCTTGCGCCGTTCGGCTTTCATCCAGCGGCGCAAATGGGCGATGGCATGTCGCGCTTGCAGTACCGGGCCGAGCACTTCGATCTGCAGGGTTTCGAAGGCGGCGCGGCCGGTGAAATCAGCTTCAAGCGCCTTGACGATGGGTTGCTGGTAACGGCGCAATACCGCAATCAGGCGCTTGAGGTTGTTGAGTCGAACACTCAGTGGCGGGCAAGGCTGTTGGTTGAAGGCCTGGCGCTGGCGTTGCAACAGCAGGTGCATGCGCTCGATTTCTTGAGTGTCGAAAGCCTGTGACAGATCGTTCATGGCCTAACCCTCCTGGCGGCTGCGCAGCAGCATGTCGGCGGCTTTCTCACCGATCATGATGCTTGGCGCGTTGGTGTTGCCGCCGATCAGGGTCGGCATGATCGAGGCGTCGGCGACCCGCAGGCCGGCGATCCCATGCACGCGCAACTGGTCATCGACTACCGCCAGCGGATCGCTGCCCATCTTGCACGTACCTACCGGGTGGTACTGGGTGTCGGCCCGATTGCGGATATCCTGCTCCACGGCCTGGCGGTCCTGCTGCGCCAGCGGGTACAGGGCCTTGCCGCGAAACGGCGCCAAAGGCAACGCATCGAGGATGGCGCGCTGGATATCGGCACCGCGCATGAGCACTTGCAGGTCGTGTGGCTCGCTGAAGAAACACGGGTCAATCAACGGCGCTGCAGTGGGGTCGTTGCTGGCCAGTTTGAGCGTACCGCGGCTCTTGGGTCGCAGCAGGGTCAGGTGACAGCTGAAGCCGTGGCCTGGGCGCATTTTACGTGCGTGATCGTCAACGATGGCGGGGACAAAAATCAGTTGCAGGTCGGGCGCGGGCAGGTCGGGCTGACTCTTGAAAAACGCCCCTGACTCGGCGAAGGGTGAAGTCACCAGGCCTTTGCGCTCACGTTTCCACTGTGCCATGGCCTTGAGCATCTTCCAGCTGAAGGTCGGCGAAAAACCGAAGGTATCGGTTTTGTTGCGGCTGCGATAAGTGAACACGTAATCGATATGGTCCTGCAGGTTTTCGCCGACACCGGGCAGTTCGTGGGTGACCGGGATACCGTGCTTTTGCAGCTCCTGAAGCGGGCCGATGCCCGACAGCATGAGCACCTGCGGCGAGCCGAAGCTGCCAGCGCTGAGCACCACCTCATGGCGCACCTTGAGTACGAGCTGCTGGCCGTCATGGCGCAATTGCACGCCGACCGCGCGAGCCGACTCGACCAGCACCCGCTCGACGGTGGCGCCGGTCAGCACCTTGAGGTTGTGGCGGTCCAGGTTCGGCGTGAGAAAAGCCTTGGCTGCGCTGCAGCGCTCGCCGTTACGCTGGGTGACCTGGTACATGAACGCGCCTTCCTGCTCGACGCCGTTATAGTCCGTTGTGGGGCCGATGCCGTTGAGCTTGGCTGCTTGCAAAAACGCGGCGTTCAAGACGCTGGGGCAGGTCACTTCGGTGACACTCAGCGGCCCGTGTTGGCCATGGTAGTCATCGTTCAGGTTGTGGTTCTGTTCGGACTTGATGAAGTAGGGCAGGACGTCGGCATAGGACCAGCCCTGGTTGCCCAACGCCGCCCAGTGATCGTAATCCTGGCGATGACCGCGCACATACAGCATGGCGTTGATCGAGCTTGAACCACCCAGGGTCTTGCCCCGTGGCTGGTAGCCGCGGCGGCCATTGAGGCCTGGTTGTGCCACGGTCTGAAACGCCCAGTTATTGATCCGCGTCGGCAGCATGGCGACCATACCCACTGGGGCATGGATCAACACGCTGCGGTCGGCGCCGCCGGCTTCGATCAAACAGACGCTGATGCTCGGATCCTGGCTCAGGCGGCTGGCGATGACACAGCCTGCCGAGCCGCCGCCGACCACGATGTAGTCGAATGTGTTGTTATATTCAGTGGTCACGTTAAGTGCTCCGTGAAATGCGCGTGCGCAAGAGGCGTCAGAAGCGGTAGCCGACGGTTAGCGAATAGACGTCCGGATCAGCCTCGACGTCGATCTTGCGCTTGACCTGGCCGAGGCCCGGGGTTTGGGTCTTGATCGTGGCGGTGGTGTCGATCCAGTAGCGGGCGTAGGAGAACCCGGCACTCCAATTGTTGGTCAGGGGGATTTCGACGCCGACCTTGGCCACGGCCCCCCATGAGTCATCCAGCTTCGAGGTGCTGGAAGTGCCGCCAAAGGCTGTGTTGTAGGCGGCGGTCATCTTCTCTTCGCTGAACCAGGTGTAATTGACCCCGAGGGCGACATAGGGCTCAACGCCAAAAACGTTAAAGTTGTAGGCCAGCAGTACCGCGGGGAACCAGGCCCGGGCGCTACCGACCTTGCCCAACGGCGCAGCAGAGCCGGCGCCGTCGAAGTCGATCACCGGCGGCGCGCCGGTCTGCACCACCAAGGACCACGGCCCACTGAGCTGGCGCTCGTAGATCAATGCCAGAGTGCCGGTGTCACGCACCGTGGCCTGAACGTTGGCCGGGGTGGTGCCGGGCATGCCGGTCATGTCACCAGCGTCGGTGTTGAACTGGATATCGGCATAGCCGATGCGCACTATATTGCGGGGTTCATCACCGGCCAGTGCTGGCAGGGAGAGCAACGGCAGGCACGCGGCAAGCGTGGGCGCAAGCATTCGTCTCATGGAAGCCTCAGATTTTATTGTTCTTGTCGAGTGGTGTTGCGGTGCTGATGCTGCAACGCTGCGTTGCGCGGCGGGAGGTTGTAATACGCCAGCGTGGGGGTTAATTTCTGCCAACGGAGAATGGAGAGCCGCGAATGACTCAACTGATCGTTGGCGCCTATGGCACCTCCCAAGATGTACCCCAGCACAACATGCTCGGCCTACCGGCGCTGGTGGCCGAGCTACAGGCGCAAGGTGTCGATGCCCAGGGCTTGCTGGACGGTACCGAGTTGTCGCAGGCGCAAATGCACGACCCCAACACGCGGATCTCGCACCGGCAGAAGGTGGCGATCTTCGCCAACATGCAACGCCTGATGCAGCACGCCGAAAGCGGCCTACGGGCCGGTGGGCGGCAACGTATCAGTGATTTCGGGATCTTCGGCTATGCAATGCTGAGCAGCGAAAACTTCGCTCAGGCGGTCGATTTCGGCATCAAACACATTCGCCTGTTGGGGCCGGTGTTTGAAAAGTCGTTTCGTCTGGAGGGGGACGAAGGGGTGTTTGTCGCCCAAGGTTTCTTTGCCTTGGGAGAACTGATGCCGCTGGCCACAGAGTTCTGGTTTGCCTCGATTCAAACGCTGATCCAGTGCGTGCTGGAAAAGCCGTTTCCATCGGTACGGATGTTGTTGCCTTACCCTGCACCGGCGTATTGGCAACATTACGAAGAGGCCTTCCGCTGCCCGGTGGAGTTCAACTGCCCGGTGATGGAGTGGCGCTTTGACGCTTCAGTGCTGCAACAGCCGTGTCCGAATGCCAACGCGCTTACCTCGGCGATGTCGACCAGTTTTTGCCAGCAACTGGTTGCCAGTCTGCCCGACGAGTCCGACCTGATTGAGTCGGTGCGCCTGGCCTGCCTGAGCCGCAACGGGCGCTTCCCGGGCATTGATGCGGTGGCGGCGACACTGGGGATGTCGACGCGCACACTGCACCGACGCCTGGCCGAATATCAGCGCACCTACCAAAGCGTGCTCGACGAAGTGCGCTGCGCCCTGGCCATCGAATTTCTGCAACAGAGCGACATGCCCATGGATGATCTGGCCGCGCAGGTCGGTTTTTCCGAAGCGGCGAACTTTCGCAAGGCCTTCAGGAAGTGGACCGGCCAGGCGCCAGGGGATTATCGCAAGGCCTTGCGCTCTGCTGTTTGACTGTGCCGTCTCATGCCGTCAAAGCGATCCGCCAGGCCTGGCCTGGCGGGTAGTGAGGGGATCAGAAGGGGTTGGCCAGGTCGATACCGGACTTGCCTGGAGCGAGGATGTTGTTCGGGTCCAGGGCACGCTTGATCGCGTGCTCGAGCTTGCGTTTGACCGGGCCGTAGCTTTGCGCCACGCGCTCCTGGAAGGCGGTGTTGACCCGGTACACGGCATAACCTTGCTTCTCGAACTCATCCAACAGCTCGGCGAAACAGGCATTGGCGCGCAGGGTTTCCTCGGGGTTGGTACGGTCATACAACACGTCGATCACATGGTGCATGTCGCGCCAGCCGACGATGAACTCACCCACGTAGTCCAAACCGTGCTTGTTGAGAATCTTCTTGGCCAGGGCCTGTTGTTTGTCGCATTCGCTGCCACGTGCCTGGCTGACAGGGGCGAACCACATCGAACCACCGCCGCCACGCCAGTTGTACAGGCCGAACTCTTGCAAGTTGGGCACACCGGACATCAACTGCGCGCGGTACTTGAAAGGCTGGGTATCGCCCGCTTCTTCCTCAGTGACGATGCGGCCTTTGCCCAGCTGTTTGAGCGCGCCGGTGACGATCTTCCAGTTCACTGCCACCTGTTCCTCGGTGCCGTAAAGGGCGGCATAGACGTTCCAGGCGCCGAGGCTCTTGTCCTTCTGGATCTGCTTGAGGATGGCGTCGGGGGTGGCACCGGGCTCACTGGTGTAGTCGCTGCGGCGCGTATTGCAGGTCGAGGCTTCCCACAATACGCCAGCGATCACCACCGAGTTGGGGATGACTTGTGCAATGCGCAGCGGACGGATGAATTCGACGATCTCGGCAATGTCCGATTCGTTATCGAACTTGATTTCGAACGGCTTGAACACCGGTGGCTTGGGCATCAGCCAGAAACCCATCTTGGTGCAGATGCCATAGTTGGCCTGGGTGAACATGCCGTCCAGGGTCGGGCCGTAGCCCCATTTGAATACCTGCCAGGCGTTGTCGCCTTTGACCCCGCCCATGCCGGTGCGGTAGACGTCGCCGTTGGCCAGCACCACCTCCATGCCGCACTGCATGAGGAAGTGTTCGCCATAAGGGGTGTAGCCGACGCCGCGGTCCATGGTGTTGCCTAACGGGCCGGCAATTGCCGAAGGCGCGGAGAACGACAGCATCAGCGGCAGTTTGTGCTCCTGGATGTAGTCGTAGAGCTGCTGGTAGGTCACCCCCGGTTCGACCAGCGCGGTGCACAGCTCGGGGTCGACATGGAGGATCTTGTTCATCTTTTTCAGGTCGAGAATCACCTGGCCGCGCTGGCCGGGAGCTGCCGAACCGTAACCGAAGTTGCGACCAGTGGAGATGGTCCACACTGGAATCTTGAACTGGTTGCAGATCTTTACCACCCCTTGCACCTGTTCGACCGTGGTGGCGGTGACGGCAGCGGCGGGCGCGTGCTCGGCGTTGTCCACGGCCATCATGATCTTGTTGTAGGGGATCAGTTGCTCGTCCTTGACCAGGACATTGTCCTCGCCCAACAGGGCACGGAACTGGCTGATGGCTTGCTCGAAATGTGCAGCATCGACGCCGCGAGGTAGCAGGGTACTGGCTGTTGCTTGGCTCATTAGGGAATCCTCAGACTTCGATCAAGAACGACACGTAGGTGCCGGTCAGTGCCGCGGGACGGCGGGCAATCAGCGGCGCCCGACCGGTGTCGGAGCTGCCGAGTACGGCCAGGGCATAACCGAGTGTGGCCGCCCATTGGTCGTCGCCTGGCGCGCGGCTGGCGGTTGTCAGTTGTAAGGTCGGGGCCCGGCTATGCAAGCGCTGCTCGTGCAGGCTGAAATCCTGACCGCAGGCGTGTAATTGCTGGCTCAATTGCAGGGCGCAACCGTGAGCGGCCTGGGCGCTGAGCAGGCGATGTGCGCAGCGACCCGGGTTGGCGCTGTGTTGGCCCAGCCACTGCACGCGGGCACCGGCGCTGCGCGCCAGATCGACGATCAATGCGGCGCTGGCATCGTCCAGCAAGCCGATCAGACGCTGGTGCTGGCCACCGGCAAGGCGCTGCTGCAGCCCGAGCAGTACCTCCAGCTCAAGGTTTGCGGGCATCACCTGCACGCGAGGATTGAATGGACTTGCCTGCAGGCCATGGACAAACGCCGAGCCTGCGACGTCGGCGCTGACCACGGCAAGGGTCGGAGCCAGGCCCTGTGCGCTACGGCCCAGTACCGTGTTAGCCAGGCTCAGGCCTGAACTGCTGATGGCCACACCGGCCAGGCCACCCAGGGCCATGCCCTTGAGTAGCGAACGACGTTCAACGGTGATCATGCGCGCGCCCTCATGGTTTGGCCGCTGGGGCAGGGGCCTTGGACACGTACTCGCCGACCTGCTGCAGGGCGTTGTCGTCGATGAACGAGGCGGGAAAGGCCGGCATGGCGCGAAAGCCGTTGCGCACCACGGCACTGATGTAGGCCGGTGGCAGTTGGCGACCCTTGAGCATTGGGCCAACCTGGCCCTCATGGCAGTGGCCGCAGACTTTGGCATAAACGTTTTCACCACTTTTGAACACACCGTCGCCATCGGCGGCGGCAGTGCCGGCAAGCAGGATCAAGGGCAAGGCGAGACAGGCATTGACGGTCCGTCGCACAGCCTGATGGTTAGGCACTAGGGACATTGCGGACTCCTTATTGTTATGGGTATGGGCACAGCAATCAGAACGGGTAGGCGCGCGGGCGGTGCTGCACGGTGATCCAGTGGTCAGTGGTGAATTCTTCTATGGCCCAGTCGCCGTTGAAGCGACCCAGGCCTGAATTTTTCTCACCGCCGAACGGGGCGTTGGGCTCGTCGTTGACCGGGATGTCATTGATATGGGTCATGCCGGCGTGAATGCGCTGGGCGAACTGTACACCGCGCTCAAGGCTGGCCGTGAACACGGCGCTCGACAGCCCGTACTCACTTTGGTTGGCCAGTTCCAGGGCGTGTTCGGCATCGCGTGCGGCCTGGATACCGACAAGCGGACCGAAGATTTCTTCATGGGCGATATCCATGTCAGCGGTGACATTGCCAAACACGTGCGGCGGCAGCACATTGCCTTGGGCCTGACCACCGACCAGCAATTGCGCGCCTTCTTTCAAAGCAGTGGCGATCTTGTCCTGCAGAGCGGCCAGTTGCCGAGCGTTGATCACGGGACCGATGACGGTCGCGGGCAGGCTTGGGTCGCCAAAGGGCAGGGCCTTGACCCGCGCAACGAAGCGTTCGCTGAAGGCCTCGAGCAGCGGTTGTTCGACAATGATGCGATTGACCGCCATGCAGATCTGCCCCTGATGGAGGAATTTGCCCACTACAGCGGCGCTGACTGCTTGCTCAAGATCGGCATCGGCAAGGACCACGAACGGGCTGTTGCCGCCCAATTCCAAGGCCACATGTTTGAGGTGTTCACCGCCACTGGCGATACGGCCGATGTTGCGGCCGACCTGGGTGGAACCGGTGAACGAGATAAACGCCGGTATCGGATGCTCGACGAAAGCATCGCCGATTTCGGCCCCGGCACCGACCACCACGCTGAGTGCGCCAGTGGGCAAGCCGGCTTCTTCGAAGATGCGTGCCAGCAGCAAGCCGCCGCTGACCGGGGTGTCGCTGGCCGGTTTGACCACTACGGTGTTACCCAGCGCCAGGGCAGGAGCCAGCGAACGGGCGGTCAGGTGCAGGGGGAAGTTCCACGGGCTGATCACGCCGATCACCCCCAGAGGCTTGCGGTAAACACGGCTTTCTTTGCCAGGAATGTTCGAGGCAACGATGCGTCCGTGCACACGGCTGGGCAGGCTCGCCGATTCGAGGATAATGGCGCGGGCAGCGCCCCATTCAATGTGGGCCTTGATTCGTGTGCTACCCGATTCGCGAATGATCCAGTCGATGATCTCGTCGCGACGCTCGTCGAAAATACGCACCGCTTCGAGCATCACCTGGCTGCGTGCAGCCGGTGTTTGCGCGGCCCAGTCCGGTTGCACCTGGCGGGCGGCGCGGTAGGCGGCGTCGAGGTCGTCACGGTTGGCCAGCGGAATTTCCAGCAAGGCCTGCTGATTGAACGGGTCGCTCACCGTCAGCGAGCGCCCGGCGCTGCCGGGGCGCCACTGGCCAGCCAAAGGCTGCAGGTGAAGGTTCTGGTAGGCAGGGCGGGAAGGTGTCATCGGCTTCTCTCTCTTGTTGTGACATTGCGATGAACAGCCCTAAACAACTATCGTGCCATGTACTGATTTTTGATAAATAATCATATAAAACAACTAGATAACATAATTCTGTGAGTCAGTGCGCCCAGGTAGTATCGCCGCCAGCTGCGGAAATTTATGCAGAGAAGTCGTCAATTGCAGAAAGCTCGTCAATATCGGCCAAGATCAAATTTCGGGCGATTATCGAACGTTGACCTGGCACCACAGCTGACTGCTGATTGACCCTGCCGGGGTGGGGGGCATACTGATGGCCTTACTCTCTGCCTTGCGTTCATTGCCTATGACTCCTACAACACCTGGCAAACCGGGCCGCCCCGTAGATGAAGCTTTCTTCAAACAGCTCCTGGGCCGCCACAAGCGCCTGATCGTCGACCGCACCAGTCAATTTGGCAGCAGCGGCCTGCCCTCGGCCGAGCAACTGGCCGAGTCGCTGGCCTTCGCGCCGCAAGACGGTAGTATCTGGTTGTGCGGCCAACGCATGATGCTGCTGCAAGGCTCAGCCTTTGGCGCGATTCGCCGCGAGCTGATCGAGGCTCTGGGGCTGGACAAGGCCCGTGGCTTGCTCACCCGCATTGGCTGGCAAGCAGGTGCTCGCGATGCCGCCCAGGTCAGTGAGCAATGGCCTGACGGCGATCACGCAAGCCTCTACAGTGCCGGGCCGCGCCTACACATGCTCGAAGGCATGGTCAATGTCGAGGTGGTGCGCTTCGAAATCGATTCGAGCATCGGTCATTTCTATTCCGAATTTCTCTGGCACAACTCCCTCGAAGTCGACGAGCACATTGCCGCCTATGGCCTGGGTGGCGAGCCGGCGTGCTGGATGGAAATCGGCTACGCCAGTGGCTATGCCTCATCCTTGCTCGGGCGCCTGGTGGTGTTTCGCGAGCATCAGTGTCGGGCCATGGGGCATGGCGCCTGCCGCATCATCGGCAAGCCGGCCGAGCAGTGGGACGACATCGATATCGACCTGGCCTACCTCGACCCCAGCGATTTTCTTAGCCGCAGCGCCTATCACACGGGTATTGAAACGCCGGTTGCCGAGCTTGAGGTACTGCCGGAGGGCAAGCAACTGGTGGGTATTTCAGCCAGCTTCGTCGCCGCCAGCCAATTGCTGCAGCGGGTAGCACCGACTCAGGCCACGGTACTGCTCACCGGTGAGTCTGGCGTAGGTAAAGAACTGTTCGCCCGTACCTTGCATCAAGCCAGTAGCCGCCAGCACACACCGATGGTGGCGCTGAACTGTGCGACCTTGCCGGAAAACCTGGTGGAAGCAGAACTGTTCGGGGTCGAGCGCGGCGCCTACACCGGCGCTGAACGTTCACGGCCCGGGCGCTTCGAGCGGGCGCATGGCGGTACGTTGTTTCTCGATGAAATCGGCACCTTGAGCCTGCATGCGCAAAGCAAGATCCTGCGCGCCCTGCAGGAAGGCGAGATCGAGCGGGTGGGCGGTCGCGCACCGATTCAGGTGGATGTGCGGGTAATCGCCGCGACCAATCTGGACCTGCGCCGGGAGGTCGAAGCCGGGCGCTTTCGTGAAGACCTGTTCTATCGTCTGAACGTGTTCCCCATTCATTTGCCGCCGTTGCGCGAACGCCGCGAAGACATTCCGCTGCTGATGAGCTACTTCCTGCGCAGCTTCAGCCAGCGACACGGCCGGCAATTGGCAGGGTTCAGCATGCGTCTGGTCAATGCTCTGCTGACCTACCGCTTCCCTGGCAATATTCGCGAGCTGCAGAACCTGGTGGAACGCGGGGTAATTGCTGCCAGCGATGGCGAGGTGATGGACGTTGTACACCTGGCCGAGGCCGGTGCACCCTTGATGGAAGCAGCCATTGGCCTGACCACCGAAGGCCGTTTGGCAATGAGCAAGGCACCGACGCAGGCTGGGCCTGCAGCCGACCAAAGCGCCCAAGTGTTGCCCGACAACGGCGCGCCGGAACTTGCCAGCCTGCAGGCATTCTTCACTGGCCAGCAGCGGGTGTTGGGTACCTCCCTGGAGGAAATCGAACGGCGTCTGGTGCAACTGGCGCTGGAACGCTCCGGCGGCAATGTCACCGCCGCAGCGCAGATGCTTGGCATGAGCCGCGCCCAGGTCAGCTACCGGCTCAAAGGTAGCTGAGCGTAAGGGCAGGGTCAGAGCGGCGTGGTGAACTTGAACCAGTAGGTCTGACCCTCGGCGCGGTTGCGCACTCCCGAATCATCTTGCCATTTGGCGCTGAACATCCAGCCTTGTTTACTGCTGTATTGCACTGCCGGGCCGATGGAAAGCGAGCGTCCACGGTTTCCGTCGTTGGCGTCTACCAGGGCAGCCGCCGCGCAGTCGTTGGCACTGCATTTGTCGTCACTGATCTGCTGATAGGCATGCCCGCCAACGCCCACCACCCAGCCGTTACCCAGGCCCCAGCCGAGGGTGTAGTCGGCGTGCAACTCGCGGCCGGACTGGTAGTTAGTCGCGCGGTTTTCGAAGTTGTAGTCATGCATCAGGCGAATATCGGCATTCAGGCCGTTGGGGTCCAGGTAGGTCATCGCCAGCACCGCCTGCACGGTGTAGTAGTGGTTGCCCAGATTGATCAGGTCGTCTTCGTCATACTCGCTGGCGGTGGGCAGGACGAAGTCGACACCGGTGGCAATGTGCAGCTTGTCGTTGGGGTGAAAGCCAATTACCGGGCCCAGGTGAGCATCGCCGAGGCCGCGCTTGTGGTCATGGGGGCCGCGTTTGATATTCAGGCGCATGTCGTTGAGCGGTAGCAGGGCATGAAAGCCCAGATCACCCCCCAATACTTTCTGCTCAGTGACCCAGACAAAACGCGGGGCTAGGGTAGAGACGCGCAGGTCGATATCGGCGGCCTTGGCGCCGCTGTTGTCACGCAGGCTGTCGGCCAGATAGTTGCCGGCGAACAGCTGGCCGTAGGTGCCCGGCGGGGGGAGTATGCCCATA
The DNA here is from genome assembly GCF_050312595.1 of Pseudomonas sp. UM16. NCBI lineage: Bacteria > Pseudomonadati > Pseudomonadota > Gammaproteobacteria > Pseudomonadales > Pseudomonadaceae > Pseudomonas > Pseudomonas sp. UM16. The sequence goes on from NZ_JBNPJT010000017.1 coordinate 107,825, forward strand.
CCGTAGAGTTCGATACCCATGGGCCAGGAGGAGATGCCGCCTTCAGTGGCGTGGGCGTGCAAGGCAGAGACGGCCACCAACAGGCCGGCAGTGAGGTGCTGCGAGGTGCGTTTGAACATGAGAGGGTTAACCTTATTGTTATGAGTGATGCGTCGCGACGCTCACTCGGTCCCTCTCAACTACCGTGCCAGGTTTGTTTTTGTATTTATTTCCTTGTTTATCAATACGTTAATTTATAATGCCTAGTTGGATTACCGAAGGCTTCGCTGGAATCTGTTAAGACTTTTCAGCAAGGTGCGTAATTTGCTGTAGCCGCTGCCGTGAGGCTGCGGCTACATGAAGCCAGTCGAGTTAGCTGCACCTGCAGGGCTCACCCCCGCCTGGCGAAACGCATTAGGCGTCTGCCCGCACAGGCGGCGGAAAAAACGTGAGAAGTAAGTCGGGTCGCTGAAACCCAGGCTGTCGGACAGCTGGCTGATGCTCATGTTGGTGTAGATCAGGTTGCGCTTGGCTTCGAGCAGCAAGCGCTGGTGAATGATTTGTAGTGCGGTCTGCTCGGCAAGCTCGCGGCAGAGGATGTTCAGGTGCACGCTGGAAACCCCCAGGCGATGAGCGAATTGCTCCACCGACAGGTGTTCGCGGTAGTGTTGCTCCACCAGTTTGATGTAGCGTCCGAGCAGTTGCTGATTGCGCTCGTCGCGGTTGCCCGGTGCCGGCTTCTGCTGGCTGTGGCGACTGATCCAGACCATCAGGCTGGTGACCAGCGAATGCAGCAACAGATCGCGCGCAGGTGCGCTGCCTTCATACTCTTGGTGCAGCACCCGGATTAAGGTGTGCAAAGCGCGCCGATCACGTCCCAGGCGATAGCAGCCCGCCGATGCCAGGACTGTTAGCGGCGCATGCAGTTGCGCTTCCAGTTGCGCCACCAACGGCGCGCCCAGCGTCAGTACATAGCCATCGATGTCTTCAGAGAACTGAAAGCCGTGCACGGTCATCGGCGGGATGACCTGGATCGCCGCTTCACGCACTTCGCTGCGCTTGCCTTCAATCTCGATCAGCGCCCGGCCGCGGCGCACATACAGCAACTGAAACAGGTCGGCGTGCCGATGCGCCTTGATCTCCCAATGGTGCAGGCTGCTGCGCTTGGGGATGGATTCGCAGTGCAGCAGGTCGGGCGTCGGCCAGGCCTGATTCTCGCCGTACAGTTTGAACACCGGAATGCGCGGGAGGTTGGATCTTGTCATTGTGGGCAACCTGACGGAGCTAGTGTGTTCGATAATCGAACGAAATGTTTAAAAGTGCAATTTACCGAAGGAATATCACCTTTTTTTACGCTTTTTGTCAGCAAAAATGCAGGGGTACACAACAACAATATTTCCGGGTACTGCCGTTGAACTGCCTGGAACCCTGATACGAGACAAAAATAATGAAAACTCAGGTAGCCATTATTGGCGCCGGTCCCTCCGGGCTGTTACTTGGTCAGCTGCTGCACAACGCCGGTATCGACACCGTGATCGTCGAACGCCAGACCCCCGATTATGTCCTCGGCCGCATCCGTGCCGGTGTGCTTGAGCAAGGCACCGTCGACCTGCTGCGCGAAGCCGGTGTGTCCGAACGTATGGACGCTGAAGGCCTGGTGCACGATGGCGTCGAGCTGCTGGTGGGGGGCAAGCGCATCCGCGTTGACCTTAAAACCCTGACCGGTGGCAAGACGGTCATGGTGTACGGTCAGACCGAAGTCACCCGCGACCTGATGCAAGCCCGCGAAGCCTGCGGAGCGCCGATCATTTATTCGGCCGACAATGTTCAACCCCACGAGATGAAAGGCCAGCAGCCCTACATCACCTACCACAAAGACGGCCAAACCCATCGCATCGACTGCGACTACATCGCTGGCTGCGACGGCTTTCATGGTGTGGCGCGCAAGAGCATTCCCGAGTCAGTGCTCAAACATTACGAGCGCGTCTACCCCTTCGGCTGGTTGGGGCTGTTGTCTGATACGCCACCGGTCAACCACGAACTGATCTACGCCCACCATGATCGCGGCTTCGTGTTGTGCAGTCAGCGCTCGCTGACCCGCAGCCGTTATTACCTGCAAGTGCCGCTGACTGACCATGTCGATGACTGGTCCGATGAGCGCTTCTGGAATGAACTCAAGGCACGCCTGCCTGAAGAGGTCGGCGCGCGGCTGGTTACCGGGCCGTCGCTGGAAAAAAGTATCGCGCCGCTGCGCAGCTACGTGGTTGAGCCGATGCAGTACGGCAAACTGTTCCTGCTTGGTGACGCTGCGCACATCGTGCCACCTACGGGCGCCAAAGGCCTGAACCTCGCGGCTTCGGATGTCTGCTATCTGTACCGGATTTTGCTCAAGGTTTACCGTGAAGGGCGCACCGATCTGCTCGAAAAGTACTCGGAAATTGCCTTGCGCCGGGTGTGGAAGGGCGAGCGCTTCAGCTGGTTTATGACCAACCTGCTGCATGACTTTGGCGAGCACCAGGATGCCTGGGACCACAAGATGCAGCAGGCTGACCGTGAGTACTTTCTCACCTCTCACGCCGGGCTGGTCAACATCGCCGAGAACTACGTCGGCCTGCCATTCGAAGACATCAAGTAAGCGAGGAGGGTGATCATGGGCGTGTTCGACTGGAAACACTGGGTGGTGCTGTTGGTTGTGGTGGTCCTGGTGTTTGGCAGCAAGCGGCTCAAAACGCTGGGCAGCGACCTGGGTGAGTCGATCAAAGGCTTTCGGCGCTCGGTCAACGCCGATGAACAAGTGAAGCCAGCAGTGGCAGTGGAGCGTCAACCGAGTACCCTCGACCAGGCTTGAGATCCTTGTGGGGGCCTAACGGCTTGCCGTCTCCAGTATCTTCACCATCGCCGTATAGCCTCGCTCTCGGGCATGGGCTAGCGGCGTTACCCCATCCTTGTCGGCAATGTTCACATCCGCGCCGGCTTTCACCAGCAACTCGACAATTTCGACATGGCGCGGCCCGCCGTCGCTGAGCACGATGGCTTCCATCAACGCGGTCCAGTGCAGACGATTGAGGTGGTTCACGTCGACCCCAGCGTCAATCAGGGTACGCACATTGTCGACATGCCCTCGTTCGGCAGCCGGGATCAATGCGGTACCGCCATAGCGGTTGGTGCTCTTGAGATCGGCGCCGTGGGCCAACGTCAGGCGCAGGATCTGGTTGAAACCACGCGCGCCGGCATACAGGTAAGGGCTGTCGTCGATGTTGTCCTTGGCGTTGACGTCTGCTCCGGCTTCGATCAGTACCCGTGCAGCGGCCACCTGGTTGCGCTGAGTGGCCAGCAGCAGCGGCGTGCGGCCGAGCTTGTCGCGGGCCTCGGGCTTGGCGCCTTGGTCGAGCAAGCTATGTACGCGCTCGGCGTTACCCTGTTCAGCAGCTTCGCGCAGTTGGCTTTCCAGCACGCCGCCTTCGGCGCTGGCGGTGATCGAGGTCATCATGGCCAAAAGGAAGGCGAGAAAGACGTTCAACTGTTCCCGGCGCATCCGCTTGTCTCCGTGTGTTGTCCTGTGAGTGAGCGCATGGTAAATATCGAGCTTCCCATTTAGAAGTTAAATATTTACATGGATATCAGTGTAAAACCGAATAGGTCCTTGTTCGATCTCGACCTGCTTCGGGCCATTGTCGTGGTGGCTGACTGTGGCAGCTTTACCACTGCTGCGGCACGCCTGCACTCCACCCAGTCCACCGTGAGCCAGAAGGTACGGCGCCTGGAAGACATGGTTGGTCATCGCCTCCTGGTGCGCGGCAATCGCGATGTGTTGCCTACCGATGCCGGTCAGACCCTGCTCGGTTACGCCCGGCACATGCTGGCCCTCAACGACCAGATGCTCGAAGCCCTGGCGGGCGCTACCGTCGGTGTGACGGTGCGCTTGGGGGTACCGGAAGACTTCGTCGGCGGCCGCACTACCAATGCATTGTCGGCGTTCAATCGCAAGTACCAGCAGATCAAGCTGGAAGTTACCAGCGGGCTGTGCCGTGATCTGAGCCAGAGCTATGACAACGGTGAACTCGATCTGGTGTTGCTCAAGCAGCGGCGCAACAGTCGCGAAGGAGTTGCCTGCTGGCCGGAAGAGCTGCAATGGATCGATAGCGCCAATACCCCGTCGATTGATCTGGACCCGATCCCGTTGGTGACCTTTCCTCCGCGGGGCCTTTACCGTGATGACATGATCAACGCCATCGAAGGCATGGGGCGGCGCTGGCGCATCAGCTTTACCAGTTCGAGCCTGAGTGGCATTCAGGCGGCGGTGGCCGATGGCATGGGCATCAGCTTGCTGCCGCCGCGCGCAGCGACCCGTGACCATGCGGTGTTGGGCGAACACAATGGGCTGCCGATGATCGACAGTTATGAGATTGTCATTGTTCATCGGCCAACGGCCGACCCGATGGTCAAGGAGTTGGCCGCGGTGCTGGCCAGTTTGCTTGAGGCCCATGAGGTCTAGTTATTCGTCGGGTGTCTTGGGCGGGGCGTTCCCCCTTGGCGCTCGGCCACTGCGCGCAGAGTGCGCAGTGACACCATCGGTGCGTCGATGACGAACTGGTTGGCCAGCCACGAGGGAATGTCCCCGGCAGGTTCGGCCTCCAGTTGGTAGGTTACTTCAGTCAGGCGCTCTCCTTTGGGTACCAGGCTCCACAGGCCGCTGAGCTGACTGACACGAATCAGCCCAGGCATCGTTTCCAGCTTCTCGGGGTCGGCACTGAGGTGGCGAATCAGGCCGCCGTCATCGGTACGTTCGGTTTGCACCTTGATCACCATGTCACGCGGACTGGCTGGCCAGGGTAGGTCGGTGGTGAGGTAGACCCAGGTGCTGTCGCCTTCGATTTCTACCAGGTGCATTGAGGCGCAGCCATACAGCCATTTGCAGGCCACCCGCAGATTTTCCTGTAGGTCGTTGAGGGTGCTGACGCTGGCCTTGATCAGCGCCACGCCCCGAAAGCGTTGGTATCTCGAGTGGGCGGAATCATCCAGATACACCTGAATACCGTCTTCATCTTTGGCCAATTGCCAGGCGTCGGCGTGGGCACCGTTGCCAAGCAGCAGAAGTAGCAGCGCGGTGCACAAGGATCTGGAATTCATGGAGGCTCCACTGCCGGACGGTCGAAACAAGCATAGGTGAGGCGTGATTTTTTTCCGTGGGTGGCGGCCATTACCTTGTGAGTGGCACCTGCGCCAAGAAAACGTTTTCCTAAATGATTGTCGGATGTTTCAAACAACTATTATCCCGGCACGACGCAGATGTTTAGAGTATTTTCAAGTTAGGCGGCAAATAGCCTCTAGAGGGGCTGAAGGTCAGCGGGGAGTATTTAAATCTGAACGGATTTTTTGCCGCGTTCTGTATCTTTTATTCATCGGTCAACGCCCGATAATAACCTGTCATTTTGTGAGCTCAAGGAGTGAGTGGCAATGAAGCAAGGTCTTGTGGTCAAGTTGATGCACGACGCGGGTGCCGTGGGGTTGGGGTGGTTGAGTTTGTTTGTCCGTAAGTTGTTGTAGGAAATTGTAGGAAGTTTCCTAGGATATGAGGTAGGTCCTTATTTCTGCTGATTGAATGATTTCGCGATGGCGATATTTTTCAGGCGGCCGTAACTGAAATTCAGGTGGGCGTTATGGGCAGTATTCACGATCAAGCCATGCAGTTTATATATCAACAAGTATTGCAGCGATTGCTTGAACATTTGTCGCAGGCGCAAAAAGCCTCGCTACAGTTGTTGATTCAGCGATTGATTGTGGCGGCCGGTGGTGTCGAGCAGATGAAGGGGCTGCGGCTGTTGTTTGTGTTCGATGCCAGTCAGCCCAGTGCGCAAGCGCTGGCGTGCCTGCGCGCTGCGCAGTTGAGTATTGCCGCACGCTCCTCAGGTACTTTCTTGCTGCGCATTGCCACTGCCTGGCAGGCGGGTATGAGCACAACCACCCAGGCAAACATAGAGAGCACGTTCTCGCGGTTGTTCATGCATGATGACCCGCGCATCGATTTGCTTGTGCTGGATGCCGGGCAGATGCTGGCTTATGACAGCCGCCGGCTACCGTCCAATGACCAACAGCAGGCAGAGCGGCAGGAGTGGCTGCTGTGCGGACACCTGTCGAGTGATAAGCCGCTGTGGGCGAATTTTGCCAGTCATGGTTACTTGCACCTGGCGGAGCTTGGGCGCCAAGCACTGTGCTGCAAGGGCGGGGTGGATGCAATCATCAGTGCCGACGCATTGGCTGATCGCAAGCGCTACCTGGCGTGGGGGCGACGTTCATTGCGCAATGCCGACTTGCTCGGGGTGCGTCCGATCCACAGCTGTGCAGCGTCTTTGCTGGAAGGAATGAGCGAACTGCACGCCCGCTATTTGAGTCTGTTGCTGGGGCAGAAGCGGATGCCGGTGCAACTGCCGGAGTCCGATGCAGACTACCGGCCAGCATTGCGCTTTATCACCATCGACGACCTGGTGTTTGATTATGACTCTACCAAAGGTGAGCGGCTGAGCCGTTTCCTGGGCTATCGTTTCGACGAACAGGCGTTCCCCTGCGAACGCTCAGGAGGTGCCAATCCCTTGTTGTTGGCACACCTGCAGGGACTGCGGGCGGAGTTCGTTGATGATCGGCACTATCGAGATGGTATTGATCTGTATCTGCAACAGATCCGGCACTTGATGCAACGTAAAGGGTTATCCAGAACCCTACAAGCGAGTGTCCTCAATGACTGGCAGTTTGGAGAGGTGGAGCAGCGACGAGCTCAGGCCAATGACTTTGCCTTGCGCGCTTATGGCCTTAGCGAAGCGCAATTGATTTGCCAATTGTTCCGCCCTTTTGTTGGCCAGGGGCTGCAGCTGGAGACATTTCTCCGTCGCTGCCATCCCGGCATGTTGGTGGCCGTCCCTTACTTGCACAAGGCCTTGCGCGGGCAACCAGCGCCAGAACCGGTGGTGCAGTGGCTGGTGGACATCAGCGGCTTGCCACTGCTGGTCCTGCAAACGCTTTATGGTCGGGAGCCATTGCCCGCTCGTCGCACCGATTGCCTGTTGAGCCGTTTGCAGGGGAGGGGGGCCGACCTGCGTCATTTGTCGACCCGCATTGCAAACAGCACTCAGCATAGGGGCGAGCAGGTTGGCAGCCTTTGATGAGACGTCAGACAAAAAGCAGCGACTTTGCCTATCAAGCTGTGTATCGCTACCTGCTGGAGCTGATAGCCCAGATGGCCCCGGGTAGCTACAGCAAGCTGCCTTCGCTACGTGATCTTGCCCAGCGCCTGAATGTATCGATCTCGACCATCCAGTATGCCTATTCACTGCTTGAGCACGAAGGTCGCGTACAGTCAGTACCCAAATCCGGCTATTTCGCCAGCGGCAGCACTGTACCTGTGCAGCCATTCGCCGGCGAAGATTTGTTGCAAGATTTGCAGCAGCACGCCAGCAGTCCGCAGATGCTGGTGTTCAGCGGCGCACACTCGTTGCCGTCGATGGAAGCTAGCTTGCTCGGCATTGAGCGGCAGTTGTTGCGTCAGTACCCACGGCCTGTCGGGCATATCCACCCTTGTGGCGAGTTGGAGCTGCGCACGGCGCTGGCGGCGCGCTACACCCGGTCGGTGCAGCTGTATTGGAATGCTGAAGATGTTTATCTGGCGCTGGACTTGCGTTCGCTGTTCGAGACCCTGCTGGCAGCATTGGAGCTGCAGGGCTGCACGATTGTGGTGACATCACCCTGTTCCTGGCGCTTGCTGGGGATCTTGCAGAGTGTCGGGTTGCGGGTCATCGAGTTGCCGCTGGGCAGTGATGGGGCGGTGGATCTGGAGCGCTTTGCCAGCCTGCTCGAACGTGAGCCGGTACGGATGGTCATGCTTGCCTCGCGTTTACACAGCCCTCACGGCAGCCTGGTGCTTGCGACTCAGCATCAGGCCATTGCCCATTTGCTGGCCCGGCATGGCGTGTGGTTGCTGGAAAACGACCTGGACGCCGAGTATTACTTCGCCGCCAACCCGCAAGCGTGTTTGCGCGAAATGGTTGATCCGCAGCGTCTACTGGTGTTTTCGTCACTGCAACGTAGTGTGGGGGCCGAAGCACCTTACGCTTATCTGTTGTCGCGCCATTGTCAGAGTCGCTTGCAGCGCCAGTTTCTGGCTCGGGGCTTTCGTTTGCCGCCTTTGCGTCAGCAAGCGGTGGCGCGGTTGTATGCCAAGGGAAGGATTGACGTGCACCTGACGCAAGCGCGGCTGCGCTTGCGCGAGCGCGTTAGCCATTTGTACCGGCAAATGCAATTGCAACTGGGCAGCCAATTGCATTTTCAGATGCCGGCAGGTGGCGCAACCATCTGGGCACAAGTGCGCGTACCGCTGGACTCCCGCGCCTTGTTCAACCGCTTGTTGAGCCAAGGATTGGTGATCGAGCCAGGCGAGGTGTTCAGTTTGCAGGGCGACTATCAACAGCACCTGCACTTGGGCTGGCCATCCGGTGCCCAAGGCGACCTGCACAATGGGCTGAGTGTGCTCAGCGAAGAATTACAGCGGGCGCAGAAGGTCGGCAAGTAGCTCTACCGATCGACGGTCGCTGCGGTACTTGCATAAGCCAGTGTTCTGTATGTATAACCAGTATCTTGAATGTCTTTCTGTAGCCTCATCGTGATTGCTTACTCTGTCGACGATCCCTTCTATTACCTGGGTAATTTTCAGCAGGTCCTCGACTGGATCGCGTTACGTTATGCCGATCTGCTCAACAGCGACGAACAGGTCTTCATCCGCGAGTTCCGCAAGCTGCCGCGTCCTTCTCAGGCGTTGCTGGTGCGCATGGTCATGCGCAAGGGGGAGCTGTTTCGTCCAAGCAAACTGCTCTACGCCGAGATTGGTTCACCGTTGGCAGCGCTCAAGCCCTTGCTTGAACGGGGCTGGGTCAGCGACAACAGCCCGATGAGCCTGGAGCAATTGTTCCAGGTTTTGCGCAAAGAAGAAATTGCCAGTGGCTTTGTCGCGCAGTTGACCCGCCCGAAAGCACCCAAGGCTGAGCTGTGGGTTCAATTACAGGCCCTTGAACAGACGCCACGCGCCTTGCAGGAATGGCTGCCAGGTTTTGCCGAACCGATCATCACGTTGCACCTGCAGGCCCTGTGTGATCGCCTGCGCTTACTGTTTTTCGGCAACCTGTATCAGGACTGGTCAGAGTTCGTCCTGGCGGACCTGGGCTTACTGCGCTACGAACAGGTGGCCTTCAGTGATGATTCGCGGGCCCTGCGTCAACGTGGCGATGTCGATCTGGCCCTGGCCCTGCACCACTGTGCCGAGCTGCTGGAGCAGGGGGCGCCAGTGTCGCAGGTGCTGGCGCAGGTTGAGTCTCTGGGCAGCGATAACCCGTGGCTGCTCCGTCGCCGCTCACGATTGCTGTACCAGCTTGGCCAGCAGTGCGAGCGATTAGCGGACTGGGAGCTGGCCTTGCAAATCTACCCACGCAGCCAGCACCCGCAGGCGCGAATTCGCCGCATCCGGGTGTTTGAACGTAGTGAACAGTGGGCCCAGGCCCAGGCATTGGCCAGCGAAGTTGCCCAGCAGCCTGCCAATGCGATCGAAGTCCAGGCCCTGGCGCGGATACTGCCACGCTTGCAGCGTAAGCTGGGCGGACCAGCACAATCTCGGCGGGGGAAAAAACTCACCGGCCTGATCGAGCTGCAGTTGCCGACAGAACACGCAGTCCTGGGTGTGGAGCAGGCGGTGCAGTTGCACCTTGAACAGCAGGGCGGCCACGTACATTACGTGGAGAACACCTTGTTCAACAGCCTGTTTGGCCTGCTGTGCTGGGAAGCGATTTTCGCGCCGTTGCCGGGGGCCTTCTTCCACCCGTTCCAGAGCGCGCCACAGGATTTGCACGATGGTGAGTTTCAGGCACGACGTGGCGAGCTGTTCGCCGATTGCCTGGGGCAACTGGACGATGGCCGCTATCAACAGACGATTCGTCGCCACTTTGTCATTAAGCAGGGGCTGCAGTCGCCGTTTGTTTATTGGCAGGTGCTTAGCGAAGCGTTGCTCGAACAGGCCCTTGCCTGCCTGCCAGCGCTGCACCTCAAGTACTGTTTCGAACGCTTGCTGAACGATATCCAGGGCAACCGCGCCGGCATGCCCGATCTGATCCAGTTCTGGCCCGAGCAACAGCGGTACCGGATGATCGAGGTCAAAGGGCCGGGGGATCGCCTGCAGGACAACCAGCTGCGCTGGATCGACTTCTGCACCGAGCATGGTCTGCCGGTCGAAGTCTGCCATGTCAGCTGGGTGACTCAAGCACCATGAGTTATCGCGTCGCGGTGCGGGCATTGTGCGAGTTCAGCGCCAAGGTGGGCGACCTGGACCTGCGCTTCACCCCATCACCCACGGCTCAGGAAGGCATTAGCGGTCATCAACGGGTAGTGGCCCGGCGGGGTGCGGGTTATGAGGCTGAAATCAGCCTTGAGGGGCAGTTTGCTGCCCTGCACGTGCGCGGCAGGGCAGATGGCTATGACTCTCAGCTGAACCGCCTGGAGGAAATCAAGACCTACCGTGGCGACCTGGCGCGTCAGCCCGACAATCATCGACAGCTGCACTGGGCCCAGGCCAAGGTCTATGCTTGGTTGCTCTGTCAGCAGCGCCAGTTGTCCGACATCAATCTGGCGTTGGTGTACCTGGATGTCGACAGCGATACCCAGACCCTGATTGAACAACACTGCAGTGCGCAAGTGCTTGAACAGTTCTTCAACACCCAGTGCACGCTGTTTCTGCACTGGGCGCAGCAGCAACTGCAACGCGTGGCAGTGCGCGACGCCGGGCTGCAGGGCCTGGGTTTTCCCCACGGGCAATTTCGCCGGGGCCAGCGGGAACTGGCCGAAACCGTTTACAAGGCAGTCAGTACCGGACGCTGCCTGATGGCCCAGGCCACCACGGGCATTGGCAAAACCCTCGGTACGCTGTTCCCGTTGCTCAAGGCCATGGTCCCGCAGCAGTTGGACAAGATCCTGTTCCTGACGGCCAAGACGCCGGGCCGTGCTTTAGCCTTGGACGCCTTGCATCAGGTACACGCCAGCGCCCCCGAACTCGCGTTGCGTAGCCTGGAGTTGGTGGCTCGCGACAAAGCATGCGAATACCCGGGCAGCGCCTGTCATGGCGAAGCCTGCCCCTTGGCCAAGGGCTTTTATGACCGCCTGCCGGCAGCTCGCCAGGCCGCTCAGGCGCGGACCATTCTCGACAAAGCGGCCGTGCGTGAAGTTGCCCTGGCACATCAGGTCTGCCCCTATTACCTGGGGCAGGAGATGGCGCGCTGGGTCGATGTGCTGGTGGCCGACTACAACTACTACTTTGACCAGAGTGCGTTGCTGTATAGCCTCGCGCAGGTCAATCAGTGGCGCTTGGCGTTGCTGGTGGACGAGGCGCACAACCTGGTAGATCGTGCCCGGCAAATGTACAGCGCCAGCCTCGATCAATGGCAGTTGCAGGCGTTGCGTCGAAGCAAACCGGTGGGCATGGGCAGTGCGCTGGACCGCCTGAATCGTCAATGGAATGCCCTGCACCAGTCGCAGTTGGCGTCCTATCAGGTAGTCGACGCGTTGCCCGAAGGCTTACTCAAAACGTTACTGCACTGCGTTGGCCTGATCCAGGAACAGCTCAATCAGCAACCCGCCGGCATTGACCCGGCGTTGTTGCAGTTCTACTTCGATGCGTTGCAGTTTCTTCGTGTCAGTGAATTGTTCGACGGCCACTTTCTTTTCGATATCACCAAGCGAGAAGGGCCGGGCAAGCGCAGCATGTCGACCCTGTGCCTGCGTAATGTGGTGCCCGCCAGGCAAATCGCGCCGCGGATCGCCGCAACCCGCAGCACCGTGTTGTTTTCCGCAACGTTGAGCCCGCGACACTATTACGCCGATTTGCTTGGGATGCCGGCCGACACCGCCTGGCTTGACGTGGCCTCGCCCTTCGAAGCCGAGCAGTTGCGAGTGCAGGTGATCCGTCAAATATCGACCCGTTATCAGCACCGTGCTGCTTCGGTGGCGCCGATCGCAGCGCTGATTGCCGGGCAATATGCTGCAGAACCTGGCAATTACCTGGCGTTTTTCAGCAGCTTCGAGTACCTGCAACAGGTGGCCCAGATGTTGGCGACAACGCATCCGCAGATTGTCCAGTGGCGTCAGGCGCCGGGCATGGATGAGGCGCAGCGCCAGGGTTTTTTGCAACGTTTCGAACCTCAGGGCTGCGGCGTGGGCTTCGCAGTGCTCGGTGGCGCCTTTGCCGAAGGCGTTGACTTGCCTGGCACGCGCTTGATTGGCGCTTTTGTCGCGACCCTCGGGCTTCCCCAGGTCAACCCGGTGAACGAACAGATCAAGCAGCGCATGACCCAGTTGTTCGCTGCCGGCTTCGACTACACCTACTTGTACCCAGGTGTGCAGAAGGTCATCCAGGCAGCTGGCCGGGTAATCCGCGGCACTGATGACAGGGGCATGGTCATGCTGATCGACGATCGCTTTGCCGAGCCGAGGGTGCAAGGCATGTTCCCAGCCTGGTGGGCGCCGCAGGACAAATAATCACCGGGGGAGGGAGCATTGGCGTCGCATGCTTGTCAAAGTGCCAGTAAACTGCGCATTTTGAATACACTGAACATCCTTTCTTGAGGTTTTGCATGAAGCTCAGTCCTTTGGCAGGCAAACCGGCGCCAGCCTCCGTGTTGGTGGATATCCCGCGCCTGTTGACCGCTTACTACACCGGCCAACCCGATGCCAGCATTGCCAGCCAACGCGTCGCGTTCGGCACCTCCGGGCACCGCGGCAGCTCGCTGGACCTGAGCTTCAACCAGAATCATGTATTGGCCATCAGCCAGGCAATTTGCTTGTACCGTCAGGCTCAGGGCATTGATGGCCCACTGTTCATCGGCGCTGACACCCATGCGCTGTCGGCGCCTGCTGCCGCCAGTGCCTTGCAGGTGCTGGCCGCCAATGGCGTGCAGGTCATGCTGTCCAAGGATGACGAATACACGCCAACACCGGCGGTATCCCACGCCATCATCTGCTACAACCGTGGGCGCAGCAGCGGCCTGGCTGACGGTATTGTCATCACCCCTTCACACAACCCGCCGCAAAGCGGTGGCTTCAAATACAACCCGCCCAATGGTGGGCCGGCTGACAGTGATGTAACCAAGTGGATCGAGGCCAAGGCTAACGAGCTGTTGGCCGCCGGTTGCACAGACATCAAGTGCATGGCCCATGAGCAGGCGCTGCAAGCCAGCACCACTCAGCGCCATGACTATGTCAGCAGTTACGTCGCCGACCTGGAAAATGTCATCGATTTCGACGTTATCCGCAGCGCTAACTTGCGCCTGGGTGTCGATCCGCTAGGCGGAGCAGGGGTGTGTTATTGGTCGGCGATTGCCGAACACTACAAATTGAATCTGGAAGTGGTCAACACCGAGGTCGACCCGACCTTCCGCTTCATGTGCGTGGACTGGGACGGGCAAATCCGCATGGACCCGTCTTCACCCTATGCCATGCAAGGCTTGATCGGTCTGCGTGAACGATTCGATGTGGCTTTTGCCTGCGACCCGGACCACGACCGCCATGGCATCGTCACCCCGGACGGCCTGCTGGCCCCGAACAACTACCTGGCCGTGGCCATCGACTATCTGTTCCAGCACCGCCCGCAGTGGCGCCAGGATGCGGCAGTCGGCAAGACGGTGGTCAGCAGCGGTTTGATCGACCGTGTGACAGCGCGTCTGGGCCGGCGCTTGTACGAGGTGCCGGTAGGCTTCAAGTTCTTTGCTGATGGCTTGTTCGATGGCAGCCTGGGCTTTGGTGGTGAAGAAAGCGCGGGGGCGTCGTTCCTGCGCAAGGATGGTAGCGTCTGGACCACCGACAAGGATGGCTTGATTCCGGCGCTGCTGGCGGCAGAAATCACCGCGCGCACCGGTCGCAACCCAAGCCAGGCTTATGCCCAATTGACGGCTGAGCTGGGTGAGCCCTTTGCCACCCGTGTCGAGGCCAAGGCCAACGCACAGCAGAAAGCCTTGCTGAGCAAGCTGGCGCCGGAGCAGGTCAAGTCGACTGAGCTTGCGGGTGAACCGATCATCCAGATCCTCAGTCATGCGCCGGGTAACAACCAGGCCATTGGCGGCCTGAAGGTGATGACCGCCAATGGTTGGTTCGCGGCGCGGCCATCGGGTACCGAAGACATCTACAAGATTTACGCGGAAAGCTTCATTGACGAAGCACACCTGCAGCGTCTGGTGGCTGAGGCCCAAGAACTGGTGGATGCGGCAATCGCTTGATTGTGGCCTGGTGGGGGCCGGCCTTGTCGACCCCCACCAGAGCCTGAACTATCAGGCCACATCCACCAGCACAATCTCGCTGTCTTGCAACGCTGTCACGGTGAGCAGCTGTTCGTCCTCGATGGCAACCCCGTCGCGTGCCTCAGCACGCACGCCATTGACTTCAATCAGACCTTTGGCCGGCACCAAATAACCACGGCGACCGTTGTCGAAACGATACTCAGCGCTTTCTCCAGCCTGCAGCGTAGCGGCGACCAGCCGTGCATCGGCGCGAATGCGCAGACTGTCCTCATCACCCTCACGACCACTGGCCAGGGTCACAAAGCCTTCCCCGCGCTCGCCTTTAGGGAAAGGGCGACTGCCCCAGGTCGGTGCTTGGCCAACGCGCTCAGGTACGATCCAGATCTGGAAAATCCGCGTATCGACGTTCTCCAGGTTGTATTCGCTGTGAGTGATACCGGTGCCGGCACTCATTACCTGCACATCGCCAGCTTCGGTACGACCCTTATTGCCCAGGCTGTCCTGGTGGCTGATAGCTCCCTCACGTACGTACGTGATGATTTCCATGTCGCGGTGCGGATGCGGCGGGAAGCCACTGCCGGCGGCGATCAGGTCGTCGTTCCAGACCCGCAGGTTGCCCCAATGCATCCGTTGCGGGTCATAGTACTCGGCAAAGGAAAAGTGATGGTGGGCGTCGAGCCAGCCATGGTTGGCGTGGCCAAGGCTCTTGAAGGGGCGCAGTTGCAGCATGATGGGCTCTCCGGGTGAGTCGGTTGATGGAGCGATCATGGCGCAATCTATGATCGAAATTAAGCGTAAATTTCGGCTTGTTTTAATCGAATTATTGGATGTTGTTAGCTGGGGTAATTTATACGCTTCATCGTCTAATTCACTGATCCGTAAGCATTCAGCTGGTGATTTTTGCCTGATGGAGCGAACATGAGCGCAGGTTTTTTCTTGTTGGAGTCGGTGTGTCTGAAGAGCGTCCCAAGCTATCCCTGGAGTTGACCCCACCCGCGCAATTGCCGTGGATCAAGCGTCTAACGGCGCGCTTGCTCGGCCGTGGCCTGAGCCACTTGCACGCGCAGCACCGCGATTCCTGGTTTCAGGGCCACGCCACGGGCCAGCGCAACGGGCATGCCGACGGTTTGCGCGAAGGTTACGAAGAAGGGCGGGTAGACGGATATGAAGCCGGGCGCCAGGTCTTGGTGATCCGCGACACGCGCCCTGACGGCCATGCTGTGCCGGGCCAGGACGATCACTTGTTCGACGACTGGCGCCTGCCGTTGACGGCTGAGCTGAAGAAACGTTTCAAGGTCGATGTTGTCCAGCGTCTGCCAGCGCATGCGCAACCCAGTGCGGCACAGTGGAAGATGATTTTCAGTGATACACCGTCGACCTGTGTCATCGCTGGCGCCGGTGCTGGCAAATCGACCTCGCTGGTGTTGCGTATCCTCCTGCTGCGCCACTATTTGGGCTTTGAGCTGGACGCCATGACCGTGGTGACCTTCACCCGTGAATCGCGCAAGGACTTCATCGCCCGTCTGGTGCAGGTGTTCGGCCTTTGGCAGCTCAACCTGAACCCTGCCCAGGCCCGCGAGCTGGTACGTACCTTCCACTCGCGCATCCTGCCGCTGGTGCGTAGCCTGCCGGGCTTCAGCCAGGTGCGCGCGTTCGAGACCCTGGGCAGCGAAATGCCCGGGGGCAGCGAAGCCAACGCCGAGAGTAATCCGTTCGACCTGCGCATTAATGACGCCCAGCGCCAGCAACTCAACCTGTGTTATCGCGATTTGCTCAGCAGCAGCCCGCGTTTTGCCGAACTGATCGCCGGCCTGCGCCGCGAGGCGCTACAGCTCAAGGCCCTGGACCGCGATCATCCAGACGTGCAAAAGCGCATGGCCGTGACCCAGCTCTCCGCCAGCCGAGACGAAGAGCTCTGCGATACCCTGGAAGATCTCTGGTTCGGCGCCGGTGCCTGGCCAATCAAGGGCATCGAGCCGAGCCGTGAAACGGTGGAGATCAACGGCAGCCGTTTCCATTTCCATGGCCATATTGCCGAGCTCGATGCCTGGGTGGTGCTCGGTTTCGATCCGGGCGAAAACCAGCAGTACAAGCGTCCGGGGGCCAAGTTGCCGGTCTGGGCGGAATGGGTAATAAAGCGCACCTTGTTTCAAGCTTTCTGCGATAAGCCTGTGATTTGGCTTGAAAATTATGCTGCCGCAAAACGCCTGACCTCTTCCCTTGCAGGTGATGCGGTGGCCGGGCCGGGGTTCGATTACAAGGTCAAGGGCGAACTCTCAGCGGTGCCGCTGCTCGATGCTTTCGTCGGTGCTGCAGGCTTTATCGAGAACCTCGGTCTTGAAGTAAACAGGGCCGTAGGTGCAATGAGCTTTCCCACCGGGGATAGCGATGCCCGATTCTTCGAAGCCTTGAGTCTGTATTGGAAGGCTCTGGAAGCGCACCTGCTTGCTCAATCGCCACCGATCATGAGCTACAACCGCATGTTCGCCTTGTTCGGCGAGAACAATCCGGAGAACCTGCGGCTGCTGCCCGATCCCTTGCTGCGTCCGTTGGCGCACCTGATGATCGATGAATTCCAGGATGTCTCGCCACAGATCGTCTCCTGGTTACGGGCCTGCCTGCGTGAGATCCGTCGACGCGGACCTGACTTGCACATCGGTCGGGTAGCCCAGCATTCCTCACTGCTGTGTGTGGGCGACGACTGGCAGTCAATCTACGGCTGGCGTGGCAGCTCGCCCAAATTCTTCATGGAATTCACCAAGGAATTTGCCGCGCCGAGTACCACGCGGGTGATGCTTGCTGATAATTACCGCAGCCATCAGCACATCATTGATGCGGCCGAACATATCGTGAAGTCGGCACCAGCGATCACTGGCAAGAAGGCCAGGGCCTGTGGTCCGGCAGCGGAGGATCCGTTACCGGTGAAAGTGCTTGAGCGTGACGAGGCCGCCTTGGCGCAGACACTGATGGAGCATTACCGACGCGGTGAATCGGTGATGATGTTATTTCGAAAAAGTAGCGATAAACAATTGATTTCAGAGCATATTCAGCCTCTGATAAATCATGAGGCAGGGCTGCCAGCCAACCAGCGACGCTTCCGTCAGCTGACCTACCACAGCGCCAAGGGGCTGCAGGCTGACGCCGTGTTCATGCTCGGTGATTGCCAGCACCTGACCAGCTCGCCGTACAAAAATCAGGTGTATCGCCAGGCGGGGTTGGCGCGTGCGGGTGATCCGCTGGCCTTCGATAACGCCCAGAAAGATGAAGTACTGCGCCTGGCCTATGTGGCCATTACCCGTGCAGCGAAGCATTGCTATTGGTATGTGGAGAAACCCACGGGGGATGCGGCTAACCTGCCCAGGGCGTCGAGCCAGGTGGATGGGCGCAAGGTGTTCTTCGAGGATGGGCGGGAGATGTTGGTTACTTGACCACGTCGCGGCGGATCGCCGGCCTTGCCGGCGATCGGCCGCGAAGCGGTCGTCAATCAGGCTTCCAACGCCACATCCGGCTTCACCGCCGGCACCGGCTTGCCAATCGCCTGTTCAACCCGCTGCGCCACGGCCGGATCATCGGCAAATGGCATCAGGCTGGCCTGATCATCCACTTCGCGGCTATGACCACGCAGGCAGACGCTGGTGATCAGGTAGAAGAACAGCACGCCATTGAGGCAATGCAGGGCATATAACCACTGATCCATGATGATGCTCCTCAGGCCAGGCGGGCGTTGGCCAGTGCCAGTTGTTCGTCCGCCACACGCACCGTGCGCCATGTGTTGTACGCCATCAGCAGCATGCCGCTGAGAAACAGCACGCCGCCGATGAAGCGCACGACAAAGCCCGGATGGCTGGCCACCAGCGCTTCGACAAAGGAATAGGTGAGGGTGCCGTCTTCGTTGGTGGCGCGCCACATCAGGCCTTGGGCGATGCCGTTGACCCACATCGAGGCGATGTACAGCACGGTGCCGATGGTTGCCAGCCAGAAGTGCGCGTTGATCAGGCCAATGCTGTGCATCTGCTCGCGGCCAAAGATTTTCGGGATCATGTGATACAGCGAGCCAAACGTAATCATTGCCACCCAGCCAAGGGCGCCGGCATGTACGTGGCCGATGGTCCAGTCGGTGTAGTGAGACAGGGCATTGACGGTCTTGATCGCCATCATCGGGCCTTCAAAGGTCGACATGCCGTAGAACGCCAGCGATAGCACCAGAAAGCGCAGGATCGGGTCGCTGCGCAGCTTATGCCAGGCACCCGAGAGGGTCATCATGCCGTTGATCATGCCGCCCCAGCTTGGCGCCAGGAGAATCAGCGACATGGCCATGCCCAGCGATTGTGCCCAGTCGGGCAGGGCGGTGTAGTGCAGGTGATGGGGGCCGGCCCAGATATACAGGGTGATCAGCGCCCAGAAGTGCACGATCGACAGGCGATAGGAGTACACCGGTCGACCGACCTGCTTGGGCACGAAGTAGTACATCATGCCGAGAAAGCCCGTGGTCAGAAAAAAGCCCACGGCGTTGTGCCCGTACCACCACTGGACCATGGCATCGGTGGCCCCGGAATAGACCGGGTAGGACTTGAACCAGCTGACCGGGATCGACAGGTGGTTGACCACGTGCAACATGGCGATCACCACGATGAACGCCCCGAAGAACCAGTTGCCGACATAGATGTGCTTGACCTTACGGCGCAACAGGGTGGCAAAGAACACGATGCCATACACGACCCAGACGATGGCCATCCACACCGCGCCGGTGAACTCGATCTCGGCATATTCCTTGGTGGTGGTCAGGCCCAGCGGCAGACTGACCAGCATGATCACGATAGTCGCCTGCCAGCCCCAGAAGGTGAAGGCGGCCAGCTTGTCGCTGTACAGGCGCACCTGGCAGGTACGCTGCACGGCGTAGTAGCTGGCGGCAAATTGCGCGCTGCCGGCAAAGCCGAAAATCACCAGGCTGGTGTGCAACGGGCGCAGGCGGCCAAAGCTGGTCCAGGGCAGTTCGAGGTTGAGTTCAGGCCAGACCAGTTGCGACGCGATCCAGACCCCCATCGCCATGCCGAGGATGCCCCAGAACACCGTCATGATCACGAATTGTCGGACCACCTTGTAGTTATAGGCCTGTGCCTGATGATGTGTGCTCATGACTAGAATTCACAATTCCTGTAAGGCTGGTACTGTCGGAAGATGCAGGACATCGACGCAGACTGTAGGAAGCTGCCGATATTCAAAACAGACTCAGAAACTGGCTAGAACACCGGATCAGATAAATCCCCCGTATTTACTGGGAATACTCCGCACTGATATGGCTAATGTGCGGCGAAATATCGCTGTTTTGTCGGAAATTGCTGACGATACCGTGGCTTCGTGCCGCAGCCGATGCTGGTGGAATTACCTTGACATCAGCTTTGGCTCGCCCGCAATATTTCTATAAACTTTGCGCGCAAAGTTTTGTCTGCAGTCGCAAAGATCAGTCAGACATGCGCGATCAAACCTCTAGCCAATCCGCCATCGAGCGTGTGCGCTGGTGCTTACACGCCAGCAATCAGCACCGTCAGCAGAGCGGAACACTATAAGAACGATGGGAGCAACAGATGAAGCTTTCCAAGGAACTCGTCCTCCAGGCAAAGGCGCGGTTCGGGACACCGACCTACCTCTACGATGAAGCCGTGTTGCGCAGCAGTTTCAACGAGTTGCGTCAGGCATTGCCGGAGTGCGTGGATATCTTCTATGCGTTGAAGGTCAACCCGAACCTGTCCCTGGTGAAATTGATCCGTTCATATGGCGGTAACACTGAGGTCTGCTCGTTGGGCGAGCTGGAAATCGCCCTGAAAGCCGGGGTGGCGGCGCAGGATATTATCCTCCTGGGCCCGTACAAAAAACCTGAAGAACACCGCCGGGCCTTGGAAGTGGGGGTGTTCGCCATCGTTGTCGAATCGGAAAGCGAGCTGCGTAAGTTGTCGGTCCTGGCTGGGGAGCTGGGCTGCGACGCGCCAGTGGCGATTCGTATCAACCCGAATTTTTCCGCCGCAGGTTCACCGTGGAAGATGGGCGGGCGGCCCACGCACTTCGGGATCCAGGAAGACACGGCTGTGGCCAACTTTGCCGAGTACCTGGCGCTACCGAATATCAAGATCAAGGGTATCCACGTTTACAACGGCACCAAGATCCTCGACGCCCAATCGGTGTATGACAACGCTGCGTACATCCTCAGCCTGTTTCGTACCCTGTCGCGGCGTCATCAATTGGACATGCGCATGGTCGATGTCGGTGGTGGCCTGGGGATCAAGTACTACGAGAACGAAACCGAACTTGATACCGCCCAGCTCAAACACTTGCTGGTACCGCTGTTCAATGACTTTCACCAGGAATTTCCGCGTACCCGCATCATTCTCGAGTCTGGACGCTTCATTGCCGGCAAGTGCGGCGCCTTGCTGGTTACTGTCGACAATATCAAAGACAACCACGGCAAGACCTTTGCGGTCACCGATGGTGGCACCAACTGCCACGGCGCGGCGGCCGGCAGCGGTCAGGTGCTCAAGCGCAACTTCCGTATCGTCAAAGCCACAGGCAACAACGGTGCGCCGCTGCGCGAGTACCATGTCTCCGGCCCCCTGTGCAGTCCCGATGACTTGCTCGGGCGCGACGTCCAGCTGGAAACCTTGCACGAAGGTGATCTGCTGGCCGTGACCGCCTCTGGCGCCTATGGCCCGTCGGCCTCGCCGACGCTGTTCCACAGTCATGGCTACCCGGCCGAGGTCGTGGTCAGCAACAACCAGCTGTTTCTCGCCAGGGCGCGCCAGACCGCCTTGGAGATACGTGACAGCCATGCCGACGTGCCGCTAGAAGCGATGCTCAGCAGTGCTATTGCCGAGCAACCCGCTGCGCAGGTTCAGCTGGCGACCCAGCAGCAATTAAGTGACATCTTGCGCGTGGTGCTGAAGTTGCCAGAAGGCACCGTGATCAATGCCGATTCGCACTTGCGTGACCACCTGGGCCTGGATTCGTTGACCTCCATGGAGCTGTTGATCAGCCTGGAAGACCAGATTGAAGGTTTCTTCGTCAATCCGGACACCATTGTCCCGGGGCATTTCAATACCGTGGCGACGCTCGCCGGGTATATTGATGCGCATCGGCAAGACAGTGCGTTACGCCGACCGCTGGGGGTGGTCGAGGTGCAGCATGAACGCGCCTGAAGTCCTCCTGCAGGATGTGTTGGAAAACCGTAACGGCTTGCACCCGGACAAAGCGGCGATCATCTACGCCGACGAGACCTACACCTACGCACAACTGGACGAAGCCAGCGCACGCCTGGCGGCGGGCTTGCAGGTCAATGGCCTGCAGCGTCAGCAGCGGGTCGTGGTGTGCCTGGGCAACCGGGTCGAAACGGTCTGCGCCTTCTGGGGCATTCTCAAGGCGGGTGGCGTGGTGGTCAATGTTGGCCTGGAAACCCCAGCCGACAGCCTCGACTACATCGTTCGCGATGCCGAGGCATCGGTGCTGATCACCACTACCGAGAAAATTGCCAGCCTGGCGCTGAGCACCGCCGAGCTTACCCATCTCAAGCTGATCGTACTGCTTGATGGCGAAGCCGGCTCGAGCGTCGCCCAGACCTTCGAAAGCCTGCTTGGCCAGGGCGCTGGCATACCGCTGCCGTGTGGCAATCTGGACCTGGACCTGGCGGCGATCATTTATACCTCTGGCTCCACAGGTGCACCGAAGGGGGTGATGCTGACCCACCGCAACATGCTCGCGGCCCTGACTTCATTGCACACCTACCTCGGTTACAACGACAGCGACAACGTACTTTGTTCTCTGCCGCTGTCGTTTGACTATGGCCTTTACCAGATGATCATGGCGATCAGCGCCGGTGCTACCCTGGTGCTGGAGAAGGAATTCACCTGGCCGATATTCCTGATCAGGAAAATTCGCCAGTACCAGGTCACGGTGATCCCGTTCGTCCCCACCATGCTCACCCTGCTGCATGAATACGCCCACAAGCGTGAGGCGATCTTTGCCGGGGTGCGCATGGTTACCAATACAGGTGCGGCGCTCAAGGCACCGCACATCGCGCAGATGAAGGCGCTGTTCCCGCAGGCGCAGATTTTTTCCATGTATGGCCTGACCGAGTGCAAGCGCTGCACCTATTTGCCCCCTGAAGACATCGACAGCAAACCGGGCAGCGTCGGTATTGCCATTCCCAATACCGAGTTGTGGCTGGTGGATGATGACGGCCAGCGCATTGATCAGCCCCACCAGGTGGGGCAGTTAGTGATTCGTGGGGCGACGGTCATGGCTGGCTATTGGCGCAACCCTGCAGCCACCGCGCTGAAGCTCAAACCTGGGCGCTATCCGGGGGAAAGTGTGCTTTATACCGGTGACTACTGCAGCCTTGATGAAGATGGCTACCTGTATTTTCGCGGACGCATGGATCACATGATCAAGTCACGGGGCATGAAGGTCAGCCCCAGTGAAGTGGAAGGCTTTCTCTATGCCATAGACGGTGTCGAAGCCGCTGCCGTGGTTGGGGTCGAACATACCTCAGTCGGTGAGGGGCTGTGTGCGTTCATCACCTTGGGGCAGGGCGTAAGCCTCAGTGCCGAACAACTGCTCGAACGTTGCCGCCTCGGCCTGGAGGCACACAAAGTGCCTTTTTCGATCAGCATCGAAAACAGCCTGCCACGCACCGCCAATGGCAAGGTCGACTTGCAGCAGCTACAGCACTCGGCACGTAACGGACAGCGCTTGGTGGCGGGATGAAAGTCACTGCGCGTCGCCTGCATAGGGAGGGCTACCCATGAATCTGGGGCACATCGGTCGTGAGCAAACGCTGGATGTCAATGGCAATCACTTTGCCTTGCGTACCTGGGGTAATGAAAGTGACCCGCCGGTGCTGGCCTTGCATGGTTGGCTGGACAATGCCGCATCTTTTGAACGCATCGCCCCCTTGCTGCGTGATTGTTTCGTTGTAGCCCCGGACCTGGCTGGCCATGGCCGTTCCCAGCACCGCCGAGCCGACAGTGGTTACTACTTGTGGGAACACGCTGACGACATGAATGCCCTGGTCGAATGCCTGGGCTGGAAGCGTTTTGGCGTGCTTGGCCATTCCATGGGCAGCGGCGTCGCTTCGATTCTGGCGGCGATGAACCGCAGCATCGACACCTTGGTGTTCATTGATGGCATGGGAGCCCCCTTCACTGTCGAGGAGGGCAATACCGTCGAGCATATGCGTAAGGCTCAACGCTTGTTGCGTCTGGCCTTGCGCGCACGCTTGCACGGCTTCAGCGGGCCTGAAGAGGTGCAGTTCCGCAGCCTGGAGATGGCCATCAACGAGCGGCGCAGCGGTGCCGGTGCCAGCTTGAGTGTCGAAGGGGCACGGTTGTTGGTCATGCGTGACTTGATCAATCTTGGGCATGGCTATCGCTGGCGTCATGACCCGCGACTGGTGTTACCTGAGCCACTGCAACTGAGCGAACGCCAGGCCTGCGAGTTCTTGCAGCAAATCAACTGTCCGTTGCACCTGCTGCTGGGCCATCAGGGGTTGTTTGCCGGGAGTGCCTTCGACAAGCGCAAACACGCCTTGCCTCCACACACCCAGGTGCAGTGGCACGAGGGCGGTCATCATTTTCACCTGGATGCCCCAGCGCCAGCGCTGATTGAACAGCTCAACCAGGCCTTGGGGCGGGGTGAGTCGGGACCACAGCAACGCTTAGTCAACGAGTAATGGAGTACCTACGTGAAAGAGTTCTGGATTGCACCGTCGATACTGGCAGCCGATTTTGCTCGCTTGGGCGAAGAGGCTGAACAGGTGCTGGCAGCGGGTGCCGATGTCATCCATATCGATGTCATGGATAACCACTATGTGCCCAACCTGACCATGGGCCCACAGTTCTGCAAGGCCTTGCGCAGCCATGGCATCACCGCGCCGATTGATGTGCACCTGATGGTGACGCCCGTGGACAGCATGATCCAAGCGTTCGCCGAGGCAGGGGCCGACTACATTTCAATTCATCCCGAGGCGACCCTGCACCTGGACCGCTCGGTGCAATTGATCAAGGATCTTGGCTGCAAGGCGGGTTTGGTGTTCAATCCGGCCAGTAGCCTTGAGGCGGCTCACTACCTGCTGGACCGTCTTGACCTGATATTGCTGATGTCGGTCAACCCCGGCTTTGGTGGCCAGCGTTTCATCCCTCAGGTATTGCCCAAGATTGCCGCAGCGCGCAAGCTGATTGACGAATGCGGTCGTAACATCCGCCTGGAGGTGGATGGCGGGGTCAATCTGGACACCATTGGTCAGGTGGCCGCCGCTGGCGCTGATATGTTTGTCGCCGGTACGGCAATCTTCGCCCAGCACGATTACCGCGATACGATCTCGGCCTTGCGTGGCAAGATTTCCGACGCTGTGGCCAAGCACAACTGATACGCGGTCATACCCACGATTCTCGCGAATCCAGCATGAGTTACCTGTCCTTGCACAATAAAACCGAAACTACCTTGCAGCCGTTCAGTCGGGTCAAGGGAGGTGGGCATGCTTGACCCGACCTTCGACTTCGAAAAAATGCTGTGCTTTTCGTTGTACTCGACTGCCAATGCCATGGTTCGCGATTATGCCGAACCCTTGAAAAAGCGTGGCATTACCTACCCGCAACTGCTGGTGATGGCCGGCTTGTGGGGGAAGGACGACGTCTCGATCAGCGCTTTGAGTGAATTGACCCTGTTCGACCTGGGTACGTTGACGCCGATTGTCAAACGCCTGGCCGATAACGGTTTTATCACCGTCTACCTTGATCCGAGCGACCGCCGTCGGCGCAACCTGCTGTTGACTGACAAGGGCCGTGAGCTCAAGGCAGAAGCTGCCAAAGTGTTCAACAGCATGGCTTGCAAGATCGACCTTGGCGAGAGTGAGGTGCAACAGGTGCTCAACGTCTGTCAGCGCATACGCTCGCGGTTGCGTTGATGCGCTCGAATGACCTGTAGGGTAAGGCGTGTGTAGGCTATTGAAGAAACTCCGGGGTGTTGAAGTTGCTTAGCCGCCGATCACCCTCAGGGTACTCCAGCGCCCGAACCGGATGTTTGAGCAACGCCCGTTGAATTCCTCGATCACCCTGTTGCCAGGCCTGCTCAAGGTCACCACGCAAGGCGCAGGGGATCAGGCTGAACATCGGCTGCCAGAAGCCGCCCTGGCGAATCATCGCCGGGTGGGCCTGATCGTTGGCCTGACTCAATAGCTCAGTAATCAATGCCGTGTCGATCAACGGCGCATCGCAGGCCAGCACCAGCATCCAGGGGTGCCGAGCCACCGCAAGCCCCGCCAGTACCCCGGCCAGTGGTCCGGGAAAGTCAGCTTCGGCATCACTCACCAATTGATCGGCATAAGGCCGATACTGCGCCTGGTTGCGGTTGCAGGAGATAATCAGGTCATCGGTCAAGGGTCGCACCACTGCCTGCACATGGGCAATCAGCGGTTGGCCGTTCCAGCTCAGCAGGCCTTTGTCCTGGCCGCCCATGCGCTGGCCACGACCACCGGCGAGCAAAAGAATAGAGCAGGGGGCGAGGGCGGTGTGCATTGGTAAGGTTCCAGGCTGTGTCAGCTGGTCACCTTCCCATGCACGCCGCCGTCTGTCCAGATCAGTGCGGCTGCGTCGCCGCCTGGACCTCGTCGGCCTGGGCCCGGCGCTTGCCGGTCAGGCGCATGACTACAACGAAGAACACCGGCACGAAGACCACCGCCAGGGTGGCACTGAGCATGCCGCCGATCACCCCGGTGCCGATTGCCTGTTGGCTGGCCGAACTGGCACCGCTGGCAATGGCCAGCGGCACGACGCCGAGGATAAACGCCAGCGAGGTCATGACGATCGGCCGCAAACGCAAACGTGCTGCCTGCACTGTGGCCTCGACCAGATCATGGCCTTCATCGACCAGGCTCTTGGCAAACTCGATGATCAGGATAGCGTTCTTCGCCGACAGACCAATCAGGGTGATCAAGCCGACCTTGAAGAACACATCGTTGGGCATGCCGCGCAAGCTCACGGCAATCACCGCACCCAATACACCGAGCGGCACGACCAGCAGCACCGACGTCGGAATCGACCAGCTTTCATACAGCGCCGCCAGGCACAGGAACACCACCAGCAGCGATAACGCCATGAGCATCGGTGCCTGTGAGCCGGAAAGCCGCTCCTGCAGCGACAGGCCGGTCCATTCCAGGCCCATTCCCACTGGCAGCTGGTCGACCAGGCGCTGGATCTCCTCCATGGCCTGACCCGAGCTATAGCCCGGCGCCGGTTCGCCCGACACCGCAACCGCTGGGTAGCCGTTGTAGCGGGTCAGTTGCACCGGGCCGCTGACCCATTTGGCCTGAACGAAGGCTGACAGCGGGACCATCTTGCCGCTGCTGTTACGCACGTGAATTTTCAGCAGGTCTTCAACCTGGGCGCGCTGGTCGCCTTCGGCCTGCACGACTACACGCTGCATACGCCCTTGGTTGGGGAAGTCATTGACATAGTTGGAACCGACCGCGGTGTTCAGCACATTGCCAATATCGTTGAACGACACGCCCAAGGCGTTAGCCTGCTTGCGATCGACCTCCAACTGCACTTGCGGGCTTTCGGCCAGGGCGCTTTCGCGCACGTTGACCAGCACCGGGCTTTTCTCGGCACCGGCCAGCAGCTGATCGCGTGCCGCCATCAGCGCTGGATGACCCATGCCGCCGCGGTCTTGCAGGCGGAACTCAAAACCGCTGGAGGTGCCCAAACCGTCAATTGGCGGCGGCAGTACGGAATAGGCAATGGCGTCCTTGAGCTGGGTAAAGGCGATGTTGGCGCGGTCGGCGATCGATTGTGCGCTGTCCTCGGCACCGCGCTCGGACCAGTCCTTGAGTGTGGTGAACGCCAGCGCCGCGTTCTGGCCGTTACCGGAGAAGCTGAAGCCCAGAATCAGGGTGGTATTGCCCACGCCAGGCTCGGTGCTGTTGTGCGCTTCGATCTGTGCCGCCACCTGTTCCGTGCGTGCGCGGCTGGCGCCTGGCGGCAGCTGGATATCGGTGATGGTGTAGCCCTGATCCTCAGTCGGCAGGAACGAGGAAGGCAGTTGGCTGAAGCCATACACCAGTGCGCCGACCAGCAGCAGATACACCATCAGATAGCGTGTACTGCGCTTGAGTGCCTGAATCACCCAACGCTGGTAACCATTGGTCATGCGCTCAAAGCAACGGTTGAACCAGCCGAAGAATCCGCGTTTTTCGTGATGCTCACCCTTGGCAATCGGCTTGAGCAACGTCGCGCACAGAGCCGGCGTCAGGCTCAAGGCGAGGAACGCCGAGAACAGGATCGACACCGCCATGGCCACCGAGAACTGCTGATAGATGACTCCGACCGAGCCCTGCATGAAGGCCATGGGCAGGAACACCGCCACCAGCACCAGGGTAATGCCGACGATCGCTCCAGTGATCTGACCCATGGCCTTTTTGGTGGCATCACGCGGCGACAGGCCTTCCTCGCTCATGATCCGCTCGACGTTCTCGACCACGACAATGGCGTCGTCGACCAGAATGCCGATAGCCAGGACCATGCCAAACAGGGTCAGGACGTTGACCGAAAAGCCCAGCGCAAACATCACCGCGAAGGTGCCGGCCAGTGCCACCGGCACGACCAAAGTTGGAATCAGGGTGTAGCGGATGTTCTGCAGGAACAGGAACATCACCGCGAACACCAGGGCCATGGCTTCGAGCAGGGTGGTGATCACCTGCTGGATCGAGACTTTGACGAACGGCGAGGTGTCGTAGGGGATGTCGAACTTCGCCCCAGGTGGCAGATAACGCGACAGGTCCTGCAGCTTGGCGCGAACCAGGGTGGCGGTTTCCATGGCGTTGGCGCCGGGCGACAACTGCACGCTGAAGGCGCTGGTCGGTTTGCCGTTGAGGCGAGTGCCGTACTGGTACTCCTCGCTGCCGATCTCGACCCGGGCGACATCACCGATGGTCACCCGCGAACCGTCCGGATTGGCGCGCAAAACGATATCGGAGAATTCCTGGACGCTGCTCAGTTGCCCCTTGATCACCACGTTGGCGGTGATTTCCTGGGTGCCTGGGCCGGGCAGGTCGCCGATGCTGCCTGGGGCAACTTGGGCGTTCTGGGCGGCAATCGCCTCGCTGACATCATCGGGGGTGAGGTTGAAGCCGATCAGTTTTTGCGGATCGAGCCAGATCCGCATCGCCCGCTCGGAACCATACAGCTGCGCCTTGCCGACACCTTTGAGGCGGCGGATTTCGTTCATGACGTTACGCGCCAGAAAGTCGCTTAGCGTCACTTCATCCAGGGTGCCATCCTCAGCGGTGAGGGTGACCATCAGGAGAAAACCGGTGGAGACTTTCTCAACCTGCAGGCCTTGCTGGGTGACGGGGCGCGGCAATCGGGACTCGACCACTTTCAGGCGGTTCTGCACGTCGACCTGGGCCAGGTCCGGGTTAGTGCCCGGCTCGAAGGTGGCGGTAATGGTGGCGCTGCCCAGGCTACTTTGCGAGCTGAAGTAGAGCAGGTTGTCGGCGCCATTGAGCTCTTCTTCAATCAGGCTGACCACGCTTTCGTCGACGGTTTGCGCTGAAGCGCCGGGGTACACGGCATAGATCTCGACTTGCGGCGGCGCCACGTCGGGGTACTGGGCCACCGGCAACTGCGGGATCGCCAAGGCACCGGCCAGCAGGATGAACAGCGCGACCACCCAGGCGAATACCGGGCGATCAATAAAAAACTGCGGCATGAATCAGGCCCTCACTGGCCGGTGGTCTGAACGATGACGGGAGCGTCTTTGCCGGGGCTGTCGACCTGCACCTGGTCGCCTGGGCGTACATGTTGCAAGCCTTCGACCACGACCCGGTCACCGGGGGCCAGGCCTTGGCTGACGATCCAGCGATCGTTCTGCACGCTGCCCAGTACCACCGGACGTTCGTGGATGCGTTGTTCGGCATCCACCAGCAACACTCGCGGCTGGCCGGCGCTGTCGCGCAGGATGGCGCGCTGGGGCACGCTGATGCCTTGCTGCTTGATCGCCTGCTCCAGGCGCACGCGGATGAAGCTGCCAGGCAGCAGGTCCAGGTCCGGGTTGGGGAACTCGCTGCGCAAGGTGATCTGCCCGGTGCTGGGGTCAACACTGATGTCGGAAAACAACAGTTTGCCTGGCAGCGGATACGGCGTGCCGTCATCCTGGATCAGGGTGGCGCTGGCCTGGTCCTGGCCCACTTGCTGCAATTCGCCGGCACGCAGGGCACGCCGCAGGGTGTTGATCTCACGGGTCGACTGGGTGACGTCGGCGTGAATCGGGTCCAATTGTTGGATGGTCGCCAGCGGCGTGCTTTCGTTCTGCCCTACCAGGGCACCTTCGGTGACCAGCGCACGCCCGATGCGCCCGGAAATCGGCGCCGTGACCGTCGCGTAGCCCAGGTTCAGACGCGCCCGTTCCAACGCGGCCTTGGCTTCGGCAACGGCCGCATCGGCTTGCATCAGCGCGGCGCGGGCGTTGTCGTGGTCCTGGCGGCTGACGGCGTTGATGGTGATCAGTTCGCGATAGCGCTCATCTTGCAGGCGTGCCTGGTAGCGGTTGGCCTCGGCCTTGGCCAGGGTGGCACGGGCGCTGTCGTAGTCGGCCTGGAACGGAGCAGGGTCGATCTTGAACAGGACATCGCCCTGTTTGACGTCGCTGCCTTCGCGGTACACCCGCTTGAGCACCACGCCGGCCACCCGGGCGCGGACTTCGGCGGTACGCGGGGCGAGGATGCGACCATTGAGTTCAGCGCTGATGGCCAGCGGCTGGACGGTTACGGTTTCGATACTGACGTTGCTGGGCGGCGCTTTTTCTTCATCGACGGCGCTGTCATCGCAGGCGCTCAACGCCAACATAGCGACAAACAGTGGCAGTAGCGCACACAGACGGACGGGTCTTGAACTGAACATGCGGATCTTCCATAAATGACCCGGCAATGCTAAGGCAGGAGGCCAACGTCCAACTGTTAAGCTGTGTAGGCCGAGTGTGAAAAAGTGTGAAGGGTTGCGCTAGCGGCGCATAAGGTCCTATATCCTTGCCTGACTTTTCCAGCCTGTCAAATTACCCATGCCCAACATCCTTCTGGTCGAAGACGACTGCGCGCTGTCTGAATTGATCGCCAGCTACCTGCAGCGCAATGATTTCTGCGTCAGTGTGATTGCCCGCGGTGACCACGTGCTGGCCGAGGCGCGGCGCACCAAGCCGGACCTGGTGATCCTCGACCTGATGCTGCCAGGTTTGGATGGCCTGCAAGTTTGCCGCCTGTTGCGCGCCGAGTCACAATCGTTGCCGATCCTCATGTTGACCGCGCGCGACGACAGTCATGATCAGGTCCTGGGGCTGGAGATGGGCGCTGATGACTATGTCACCAAACCGTGTGAGCCGCGGGTGTTGTTAGCGCGGGTACGGACCTTGTTGCGCCGCAGCAGTATCAACGAGCCGCGGCTTGAGTCCGATCTGATCGTCGTGGGTGGCCTGCGCATTGACCTTGCCGAACGCAATGTGTTCTGGCGCGAGCAACTGGTGGAACTGTCCAGCGGTGAATACAACCTGTTGGTGGTGCTGGCACGCAATGCCGGCGAGGTACTCAGCCGCGACCGTATCCTGCAGCAGTTGCGCGGCATCGAGTTCAACGGCACTGACCGCTCGGTGGACGTGGCCATTTCCAAGCTGCGCCGCAAGTTCGATGACAGCGCCGGCGAAGCGCGCAAGATCAAGACGGTATGGGGCAAGGGCTACTTGTTCAGCCGTGTTGAATGGGAGTTTTGATTCGGCATGCTGAAGATCCTGATCCGCCTGTACCTGGTGATCATCGCCGCCTATGCCGGTGCCTTGCTGCTGATTCCCGACGCCATCGTCGGCGCGTTCCATGAGCGCTTCATCGCCTACAACCTCGACCAGGCCAAAGGCGTGCAAACGCTTATCGTCGAACGTTTTCGCCAGGCCCCGGCCGAGCGCTGGCCAGAGGTGGCGCGCGCCTTGGCGGCGGATTTCGCCCCGCTGGAGATCGAACTGCGGCGCCAGGACCAGATTGGTTTATCGCATGCTGACCGGGCACGCCTGAGTGCCGGGGAAAACGTCGTACGCTTGGGGGATTGGGGTTACTACAACTCGGCATTGGCGCCGTTGGACGGGACCTGGGCGGTAGAGCTGCGTAATCCGCCGGATCCCCTGGACATCAATCTGTTGTCCTGGGGGGTTACCGTGTTGATCGGTGCCGCGTTGCTAGGTTGCTTGCTGCTATGGGTATGGCCGCACTGGCGCGACCTGCAACGGCTCAAAGAAACCGCCCGCAGCCTGGGCCGTGGACAGTTGTCGGAGCGCACGCAGATCCCGGCGCGCTCGAACATTGGCGAGCTGGCCCAGGTGTTCGACACCATGGCCCAGGACGTCGAGCGCTTGCTGACGCAACAGCGCGAGCTGCTCAATGCCGTCTCACATGAGTTACGCACGCCTCTGACCCGGCTTGATTTCGGTCTGGTGCTGCTGTTCGACGAAGTCCCGGCCAATTGCCGCAAGCGTTTGCTGGAGCTGGTCGGGCACGTGCGCGAGCTGGACGAACTGGTGCTCGAACTGCTGTCCTATAGCCGCTTGCAAAATGCCGATCAGGCCCGTGAACGGGTTGAAGTGTCGTTACTGGAGCTGGTCGACAGCATCCTTGGCAGCTTTGCCGAAGAGCTTGATAGCCGTGGCATCGAGTGGCAGGTGCGTGCAGAAAGCAACCTGCCACGCTTTATCCTCGACCCGCGCCTGACCGCCCGTGCCTTGCAGAACCTGGTGCGCAATGCCATGCGCTACTGTGACCGACACCTGTTGCTGCGCCTGAGCCTGGATGCCGAAGGTCACTGCCTGCTGACTGTTGAAGATGACGGCATCGGCATTCCCCATGACCAGCGCGAACTGATCTTCCAGCCGTTCTATCGCCTTGATCGTAGCCGCGACCGCGCTACGGGCGGTTTTGGTTTGGGCCTGGCGATCAGCCGACGGGCGATTGAGGGGCAGGGCGGGACGTTGACCGTGAGTCAGTCGGCGTTGGGCGGGGCGCAGTTCAGGATTCGCTTGCCACGTGGGTGAGCTGGCTGTGCAGGATTAACTGGCTTGCTTTGATGTGGTGGGAGCTGGCATTGCCCACCATATCACTTACCTGTGCCCGATCACGTGGCAAAAACTCGAGGGTTGTACCCACAGCATCGCCTATCGCCAGGCCAAGCAACGCGCCTTGCGCTCGGTTCAAACCCTGCGCCTCTGGCAGGGTGCAGGTTCGCGATGAAAGCCATGTCGGCTTGCGCATGGGCAGATTGGGAGCATCTGGCTGCAAGGTGTAAGCCATTCGCTGCTGCAACTGTGGAGCAGGGGGGCGGAAGTAGGTGGTCGTAGCGATCCACGTACCTGGACATCGTCTCGTTTGGGCTGCGTAGGTCGATCATTTCATTCCTTGAAAAGTAGCAACAAAACAGAGGGTCGAAGTTCACCGTAGCTTGGCCCGGTCACAACCCAGAAGAAGGATCATTCGAATGGGTGGAGATCGACCCAGCATCAAAGCATTGCATGAAGGGACGAGCTTTCACGAATAGTGTCGTTCTGCCATAGGTTGACAGGCCGTTTTTCCCGGTGTTTCCTTTGGATCCATTTTTCGCCGAAACGCTGCTCCTGTTGTGACATGTGTCCCACTTTCAGTGGATGCTGGGCACTTTTCGGGCATGCTGCAGTCGATCAGACGGGAACCGGGCAGAGCGGGAAACTGACGCGCTGAAGGTCAGTTGATTTCAAGGAGATACGCGGGATTATGGATTTCATTGCAAGGTTGTATCGCTCCACAGCACTAAACCTTGGGGCGCTGGAGGTGTGGTGTGAGTAATGGACTCTATCCATGTACTGCTGCCGATCCGATGGGGGTCGGGCCTCAGAATGGATTGCTTGGTGATGGAGCCTTGCCATGGCCGAGAGATGTGGCCGCGCGGGCTTTTCCTTCGACCATAGATATTGCTGGCACTTATGCTGTTGACGATGTAAGTGCTACCGAATTTTTGATTGCAGAACTCAGTGCGCCCGAAACGGAATTGAATGAGCAAGAGACTGAAGAGTACACGGTACTGCTTCATTCTCTGCTGGGAAAGATCAGCACTGCTGGAAATATTTCTAGTGAGCAGTTGCTGACTCTTCAGGAAAAAGCCAAATCGGTTCCCTATATCGGGAATTTACTGTTCTCGAACGCAAACTTGCCGGGTACGCTCGCGAGTGTCGGTGGGACTCTCCACTCGGCATCAAAAGCAACCAAAGTTGAAAACCTACTTGACTTGACCGATGCTACTAGAAAGAAACTTAAGCGGTGGGCCGCAACGCGTGGAAAACCCGGCAGCGTTTCTGCTAATCGGGCGTTTCGTGGGCGTATAAAAATAATTCGATTAAGTGGCAATCTATATTTTGAAGTCCCCACCAATGCACGGGCTAATATGTACAGGGTTTCAGGTGCGCCGGTAGGGGCGTTTGCACATCTTCCCGTTTATAACACGGCCAGCGCTTTGCGTGCGAAAGCGCATATCGACAGTAATGTGTATGGTCAGCGAGGGGTTGGAAAACTCCTCGCGGGTAGAGCGGCAGGGCCGGTACTGGCTTTTGTTCCTCAGCTTTACTTTGATGCTAAAGATGCAACAGGCTTTGAAGATTTTATAAATAAATCAGCTTACAGCCAACCGACCAATGCCCTTGCATTCGCTGGCGGCTTGATGGTAGGCGCTTTCATTGGAGGCACCACCGCAGTCGTAATGATCCCCGTGGGCCTGGCTGTTGGCGTTTGGGTGCAACTTTTCATGAGTGATGAAGTTTCAGGGCTGGGGACGTCACTGGGTAATTATCTGACGGGGAAAGAATAAGTTCATGTTCAGCGTCGAGCCAGAACGATTTTTCGTGAAACTATTCGCCGGCTGGTGTTTGTTTACGATGTTCGCAGTATCTTCAGTCGTGCTTAATTTCACGCTGTTGATTGTTCCAGCGGTAGTCGGCGTTCTGGCGTTGACCTATTGGACTGTGGAGTGTGCGTTTCGTACGGAACGTTTCAGCACATATGTAACATTACGATTGTTTTACAGTCTTTCGGTTACACCTATGGTGGCGTTTGTCTTGCTGCTCGCATTGATGCACAAACACTCACAGTCGACTTCTTTGTTGTCAGTGAGTATCAGTTGTGTGCCGTTGCTCGTCACTGCAGTTGCCTATGTCTGGGTGGGGACTTTGAAAAATAAGCGCAGCCCTCTCGTCGTACGTGGGCAGCGTGTTGAAGTGATAGAGGTGGAGTGGGCAAACAACACGCTACTTGGTGGTGCATCGGCTGTCATTGGCAGTTTGCTCTTTCCGGTGTTTCAGGTTTATAACATTGCCTATGCACTGTTGCTCATTGTCTTGATCGCTGTTTCGCTTTACATGGTGCTTTCTAATAAGGCCAATATCTCAGCCTTACGGGCATTAAAGCAGCAAGAAGCACGAGATCGTTGCCATTACACATTCATGAACATCGAAGAAATCCGAGAGAAGCGCGCGGCGTCTCTGCTCGGCCGGATTTTTGCTGTAAGAGCCGGCCGTTAAGGTCTGCCAGAAATTCAGTTCTTAAGGAGAGCACCATGTTGACGGACCTTCTTTCCATGCTGAGCCCGCAGAACAGGCGGCTGTTCAAGCTCAACACCTTCGCCCAAGGTAATGAAGAGCACCTGCTGTTGGAGCATTTCTCCGGCGGTGAAGGTTTGTCACGCCTGTATGAGCTTGACCTGTCTCTGTTGAGTCAACGCGCCGATGTGAAGCTCAAGTCGTTGATCGGCCGCCCGGCAACCGTCGAAATTGAATTGGCTGACGGCTCTATACGATACATCAATGGCTACATAAATCGTTTCAGTAGCCAAGGTAGCGACGGTGGGTTTGTGCGCTACGCTGCGGTGCTTGGGCCTTGGCTGTGGATGCTCACGTGCCGGTTCGACTCGCGCATCTTTCAAGATAAAACAGTGCAGGACGTCATTAGTGAAGTGTTCGCGGGCTTCGGCACTTTACCCAAGTATGAGTTCCGCTTGAGTAAACCACTTAAGCAGCACAGCTATATCACTCAATATCGTGAGAGTGATTTCAATTTTGTGCAGCGCCTTCTAGAAAACGAAGGACTGTTTTATTACTTCGAACACACCGCTGACTCGCACGTGATGATCATCTGCGATGATTCCAGCACGCTGCTGCCGTTGCCGGAGCAGCCGCAGATCCGCTTTCATAGCGCTTCGGTCACCGAGACAGCTGACTCGATCACCCAGTGGCATGCAACCCGGCAGTTACAGTCAGGCAAGATCGCTGTTCGAACGTTTGACTATCGCCAGCCGCGCAATTTCCTCCCTGTGACGATGCAGAGCCTCAACCAGCAGGGCGATGTCGACAACTTTGAGATCTACGACTTCCCAGGTCAGTACACCCACGGCACTTACGAAGATGGTGAAGCGCTGGTGCGCAATCGCATCGAAGCGCTCGAATTGATGGGCAAGACCTTCTATGGCGACAGTAACTGTCGGGCCATGAAGCCGGGCTATACCTTTGAACTCACACAACACTTCGAGCATGACCTGGGTGGCGTAGATAACCGCCAATTTTTGTTGTTGAGCATCCAGCACCGAGGCAGCAACAACTACCTGACCGGCGACCAGGCGGGATACCTGAACAAGTTCGTTTGTGTTCGGAAAAAAATCGCATACCGTCCACAGCTGACTACCCGTAGGCCTTCGATCAATGGGCCACAAACTGCCATTATCGTTGGCCCGCCAGGTGAGGAGATTTACACCGACGAGTTGGGCAGGGTGAAGGTGCAGTTCCACTGGGACAGGCAGGGCCAGTTCAATGATGAAAGCTCCTGCTGGGTCCGTGTCGCCCAAGCCGGCGCCAGTGGTGGTTTCGGCAGCATTCAGATCCCTCGGGTCGGTGACGAAGTGGTCGTGGTGTTCCTCGACGGCAATCCTGATCGCCCGCTGATCATGGGCAGCCTCTACAACAGCCAGAACACCCCACCCTGGTCCTTGCCGGCCAACAAGACCCAAAGTGGTTTTCTTACTCGCTCGATGAAAGGCGACGGCGGCACGGCGAACTTTTTCCGCTTTGAAGACAAGGCTGGCGCTGAGCAGATCATCATGCACGCCGAGCGCAACATGGACACCGAGATCGAGCTGGACGAGTCGCTCCATGTCGGCAACAACCGCTCCATCACTGTCGGTGGCACCCATACCGAAACGATCCAGCAAGACACGGTGATGAACATCCAGCAAGGGTCGTTCACTTTGCAAGTGGACAACCAGTTCATCCAGGTCAGCGCCCAGCAGCACATCATCCTGCAAGTAGGGCAGAGCAGCATCACCCTCACCCCGGATGGCATCGAGATCAAGGGCAAGGTCATCACCACCACCAGTAGCGAAACCACCACGATCACCGGCGCTACAGTCCGGATCAACGACTGAGGCCGCGAGTGATGAGCAGACCCTCGATCTACGACCGCATTTCCGCCAAGCGTATAGCGCAGGAAGAAGCTGCCCGCATTGCAGCCTTGGCCGAGGCTGCCAGCAAGGCTGAACCACAGCCTGAGCCAGAACCCGAGCCTGTTGCGTTACAAGACGTCACCAGCAGCTTCACATTTGCTGGTTTCAACCTGATGTTCCCGGCCGGCTTTCGCTTTCGCGATATCCAGACCACCCTCGAACATGACGGTGAGCCGGTTACCTTGACGATCCGCCGACGTGATGTACGCCCCGGACAAACACTCGAGCAGTTGTTCGAGGCGGCAACCCAGACCCTTCGCGAACTCACCCCGCAACTAAGGGTGATTCGTCAGCGTGACTGCCTTATTGCGGGGAGTGCGGCCAAGGCCGTGGATTTTCATTTCAGCGCGGGCCATGAGCCACGCCATGGGCGTCTGGTGGGGGCACTTGTGCCTGTCGAAGGCCGTGACGCGGTGCAATGGCTGGATATTTCATGCGTGATCGATCCGACCAGTCCCGGGCTGAGCCTGTGGCTGACGGCGTTCGATCGCTTGCTCGATGGCCTTGCACTGCGCTGATGTAACAACATTTTTTGATACCAGGAATTTTCATCGCATGGACTATGAACTGCAGGAAGGTGGCATCGCATTGCCGGAAGGTTTTGAGGATCGCACGGTCAACATGTTTGTGCTGGGGGCCAGTATTCCTGCGCCGTTGAGCATTACGATCTCGCGCGACACGCTACTGCCCGGTGAGCTGTTGCAGGCGTACGTTGATCGGCAGGTCAAAATGCTTACGTCCAAGTTGCGTGGCTATACCCGGATGGGTAGCAAGGACGTCAGGCTCTCCAGCAGCGCACCCGTCGAGGGGCTGCAGATCGATGCTTACTACATGAACCAGGGACGGCCGCTCTACCAACGCCAGGCGGCGTTCCTGCTGACACCTGAACGCGCCTTGATTTTTTCCACCACCGCGCAAGCCGATTTCAGCCCACAGCAGAACCAGGACTGGGACAACTTGCTGGCCAGCTTCACCCCGCGCAACCCGGTGGTGACCAGCACCGAATCCGGCGAACAGGAGTAACCCCTCATGTTCGAAGCGGCCAGGTTTGGCGACGATATATCGCACACCAGCGCATTGGGGGGCTTTCTGATCGGTGCCGCCCTGGGCATCGCACTGATCGCCACGGTGGCCATCGCCACATTCACCTGCGGGTTCGGCGTGGCGTTGCTGGCCGGCCTTGCAGCGGGGATCGGGGGCAGCTTGCTGACCGCCGCCGGGGAGGCCATAGGCAGTATGTTCTCTTCCCCCTCCGGGACGATTGCGACTGCCTCACCGAATGTCTTCGTCAATAGCCGCAAGGCTGCCCGGGTCGAGAAAAGCCTGGGGGCATGCGACAAACATCCAGGCCCGGTGCAGATCGCCGAAGGCTCGACCAACGTCTTTATCAACAGCGTGGCCGCGGCGCGCAAGGGCGACAAGCTGACTTGCGGCGCCACTATTTCTGGCGGTTCGGACAACGTCCTCATCGGCGGCGGCACCTACCGTTACCTGCCGGTGGACGATGAAATTCCCAAATGGCTGCGCACCACCGTGGATGTGTTGATGGCCATTGCCGGTGCGGCCGGTGGCATCGCCCAGCTGATCAAGGCCGGCACCCAGGCCGGCATGAA